>NZ_JAUFQF010000004.1:0-344140 GCF_030409635.1 Vibrio agarivorans
TTATATACAGTGGATTAAAGGGTGTATATTGTGTATTAAGGCAGAGAAATCTGCCTTTTTATTGCACAACTAATTATATGGGTATATAGTAAATATTGTGTACACTGTGTATAAGGAAAGCATAGCTTGTCATCAGTAAAAGTCAGAGCGACGATTGTAGAGGACAATACGGGCATCAAAAGCCAACTGCCTATCTTGCTAACTGAGCAAGGCGAGTTGAGCACGGTGACAGATTACCTACTCAAATTAGAAGCTGACGGAGTGAGCAATTCAGTGATGAATGGCTTTCTTCAAGCGGTATCTTTGTTGTTGGATTATATGGAAGCAAATAGAGGGTTGTTCGACGATCCGAAGTTACTCTTCCAGACCTTCTCTAAACGTTTATATACAGGAACCATTGGTGAGGATGGGATTGACCCCTCTGGTTTATATTGGGTGCCAAGTTCAACCAGTAACGTGAATAAGCATATTCATCGACTGACGGCATTTACCGACTGGTTGGCAGAAAAGCAAGGTACTGCGTCCATGAACCCCTTGCGTGATGCTACCCCGCATGAGCAGCGATTGAATTACGCTGCATGGTATCGCAAAAACCAAAATGATTTCCTTGGTCATATCGAAGATAAGACTGTGAACAAAACCATCCGTAAGGCGCGAACCATTAAAGGACGCACGCCGCTCACCAAAACCGAAGATGACGCCATCGCCTTTCCTGAAAAGCATTGGGAAGATTTTTATATAAATGGCATCGGTGGCGCGAGCGACCCACGAGTGGCACTCAGGGACAAGTTAATACTCCTTCTAATGCACGGTGGCGGGTTACGCGAAAGTGAAGCTTTAACGCTTTGGGTGACAGACGTGTTTGAAGATCCCTATGAGCCAGATAGTGCTATCGTTCGAATTTACAACGAAACAGATGGCAAAGCCCCTGATGGTTGGCGAAGTCGTTCTGGTACACCAAACAGAGAAGCATATCTAAAGGAGCAATATGCTCGCATCCCTCGTCAGCGCATGAAAGGCACAGCTCATCTTGGTTGGAAGAACCGTGTGGTTGACCACAAAGACAACTACATACAGGTTCAATGGTTTCCAACTGACTATGGCAAAGTGTTTATGTCACTTTGGAAAAACTACCAAAAGTACCGAGCCAGCATCGACTGTCATCACCCTTATGCGTTTATTTCGTTTCATCATAGCGCTATCGGCAACCCTTACACCATCAACGCCTTCCATGATAACTACGCCAACGGCTTGAAGCGCATTGGTTTAGAGCCGAGCAAGGCAGAAGGCTTAGATCCACATGGGCATCGACATAATTACGGCAGACGATTAGAACGTTCAGGATTGAACCCGTTGGTAATTCGACGCTGTATGCACCATAAGTCCCTAGACTCACAAATCCCCTACACAGGCAAAGGCCAGCAGGAAATCTCTGATGAACTGACCCAAGCGACGTTGCAACTGGCAAACCCTGAATCCAAAGTCAAAGCGCTCGACTGGAAAGCACTCGTTGAGCATGGGTTTGATGACGTCGACCCGCAGGGCTATTTCACAGGCAAGCATCCTAAATTGAGAGGTAAATAATGGCGAGAAAAAATGACGGACGTTCATCGGATTCATCCTTCTCTTGGATGCTCACCACACTTGGTGCTGAGTGGCAACAATGGCAGGAGTTGGCAGCCGAGTGGATGGCCGCACAAACCACATCGATTGACACTAAACAATTTGCTTTGGCTCGCTTCTTCGAATCCTATATTAGAGAGCGCGCAAGCTATGCGATAGGCGACATATCATTATTTTTTAAGGGACACCGAGGACACCAATGTTCTAGTGAAGAGCTGGAGACGTTGTTAAGAGAAACACAAAACTCTCCTAAAGTAATCCAATCAGGAGTAAACATCTCCTGTGACTTTATTGACTTTGTTGTCCAAAAGGTGTTTTCTGAAGAGGATGACAATGGCGAGTTAGTGTCATTGGTTGAAAACCCGCTGAGCAAAATCAAACGACAGGAATCACTAACAGAAACTGTACGTACCCCCCTGCCGTATCGCTACATTCATAATTTGCGCCAAATCCTCTGTCCGCTACCTGATAAAGACGAACTCACCGTCATTGAACAAAACCTCAAGCAAGGTGAAACCCTGCTTCCCACTTATCACTATCGTAATTTCAAACACTGGACATGGGCGCAACAGCAGACAGGTCAACGTCTATCAGGTAATGATGGCGATTGGTTTGAAGTTGAACCAGAACTGATTGATAAAACCGACCCCGACTGTGTATGGCGTACTATAAAAACAACTCGCAAAGGCAATAAAATCATCCTTCACCAAATCTGGTCACCCGTCAAAGCGATGGTGGTTTTCATGAAGCTCCATCTGCCACTGCGTACCTATCAGGTGCGGATGCTAGATAGCGGTGAAGCCGATACGTGGCGCTACGAAAACGCTCAATGGGTACTTAACACTAAAAATGACTTTGCACTTGGCAGTGAAAAGCGCCCATTTAGTAAAGGCATATTCCGCCGAATTCACGACACCATGACAGGGCTGTATTCAACAGGCTTGTATATCAATACCAATAAGACCGCCGACCAAAACAAGGACGAACTAGAGCGTGGTTACATCATTCCGTGGCAAAATAATGAAGTATTGTACTGGATAGAGAAATTACGCAATTGGCAAGAAAAGTACAACCCAATTGATAAACCAACCGACTGCACCACATTACTTACCAAGCACACTGATAAGAAAAAATCGAAAGCACAACTGGAAAGTATGGGGGAAATTTCATTTCTATTTAGAGAGGCCTCGGCAAGGGGGGATGATAGAACTAAACCCATTAGGGACGATGCGCTAGACTCTTTCTGGTATCAACTCCTCTTCGCTCTAGAAAATCAATTGGCTGAACATGGTGATAGTCTCGATGGCGGGGGAAGATTGAGGTTAGTTTCCGAGTATCCAGAGGATATACCTAAGTCGCGACGTTACAAAACTAGCTTTCCATTGCACAGCTTGCGAGTCTCACTCATCACTGCCTATACGATGGACACCCAACTGCCATTACCTGTAATCTCTAAACTATTAGCAGGGCATACGCGTCTATTGATGACCATCTACTACAACAAGATTACCCCATCAGTAATGGCTGAAAAAATGGATGAAGCGCATGGAGAGCTAGACGCAAAATCCAAACAATCGGTGCGCAACTTCCTTAAAGATGCCTCATTGGAGCAAATTCAATGCAAGATGGTGTATCACAACGATGACAGCATTCAGGCGGCACTGGTTAATCGTAATCCGGTTGGCTGGGAAGAACGCTCGTGCGGTATGTGTCTGGTAGGCGGTAACACCGTGAAATCGGATGAAGTCAGTACCCTTGGTGGTTGCTGGAACGGTGGTAAGTTGATTAATGATGTAAAAGCTGCTACCCACCGCATTTACGGCAGTGTGCCTCACGGCCCTGAAAACTGTATTCGCTGCCGCTGGTTTATTACCGAAGCTCGATACCTGCCTGCGCTCAATGCCCACTTCAACCAACTGAGCTACAAAGCACATCAGGCTGCGAACCTATCTGTGGAAATTGAAGGTGAGCTGGAAGCCCTAAAAGACGAGCAGTTCTTTTGTGAAGAGCAAGGCAAACCGTTTACCAAGCACTATGAGCTGCAAGCCCTACAGCGCCGCTATGAAAAGCAGCAAGTTGAAGCCGATGAATACGCCAAAGACTGGATTGCGTGCTTTGAACTTATTCAGAAAATCATTCGTGTTGAAGAGACCAGAAATGAAGATGACAGCAAAGATAAACTGATTGCGGTTGGCTATGAGCAAGATGTCAGCCATGCCTTAAAGTTTATCGAAACCGACTCTGAGTTACTGCATCTATCACTGCTTTGTGATGATGCAGAATTCTTTCCTGATTTACAGGACGAACTGCGTAAAACCCCTGCTATTCAAAAGCGCTCGATGCAACTCAGTCGTGTGCTAATGAAAAAAGGCTTCGAGCCGATTTTCATGGAAATGGACGACAAACAACAACTCATAGCCGCCAATGCCATGCTGCGCCAAATGGCGAAAATTGCTGACCCTGACGATAAGCTCGAAGGCTACCGCAAGGTGGCGAACCACATCGAAGCGGAAGAATACCTGACCGATAACAAGCTGCTCTCTCAGGGTATTCATGCACTGACTAATAAAGCCATTAATCTAGATGGCATAGCACTACCGAACTTATTGGAGGACTAATGGAACTCGATATTGATGTTATTTTGGCTGACTTAAAAGAAGGCAAAGTGCCTCGCACGCAGCAAAACCTCGATAAGCTCAATGACACGCTGAAAGCCTATGCAGAATCAGGTCAGCGTGATTTCTCCATCACGCAAATTGGTCGGGTGTCTGCTGAAAATGGCGGATTGGCGTATGAAGCTTTGCGTGCTACCCGTAATAAGCACTACCGAACACTCATCGAAGCGTGGGCGGCAAAGTGCAATACCAGTACCAAAAAGCCGCTATCCAACACCTCACGGTCTAAATCCATCCCTGCGGATAATAAGCTGTTAGAGCGCATCCCAGACCCTGCGGTACGCGCCTTGTTTGGTCAAATCATTGCCGAGCGTAACCGCTACCGCAAAGAGGTCAATTTGCTCAAGCAACACGCCAATATCACTATCGACAAGCGCCCTGTGCGCCAGTTTGATACCACCGCAGAGCCAAGCGTCGAAGTGCTGCCATCCCTATCAGGCGTACTCACCGAATCAGAGAAAAAAGCCTTAGCGTATGTCATTTCTGATGAATGCATGGAAAAGAACGACTGGCAAACTACTCAGGCGGGTCAAGTAAAAGACATGGAATACAACAGCGAAGTATTCCCTAGAGGCTTTGTCACAGGGCTTCGCAAGCTATTGGGTGAGGTAGATGACTAATGGCAAGTGGGCAGCAAAAAGCACAGCAAAACCTTGAGGCATTTGAGGTCTGGAAAGCCACACAGACGGACGATGACTTTAAACAAATCGTGTTCAGAGGTCAGCTTAACCGTATTGAAGTGGCAAAGGGTATTGGTTGTGGCAAATCGGCGTTAAACCAAAATCCTGCCCTCAAGAAAGCACTCAAAGCCTTAGAAGATGAGCTGCGCAGTAAAGGTGTCCTGCCACCGTTGACCGCCGCTGCCAAGAAGAATGAGGGCAAACCTCAAGCCTACGACAACACAGCAAATCGAAAGCTGCTCGATTCAAAGCGGGTGTCATCATTAGAGGCTGAAAACATCGAGTTGAAAGCCAAGGTCAAGGAGCTTGAAAAGCGACTTGAGCGCTTTGGTGAGCTATCTGAAACCTTATCCGAAATGGGGTTGATGCCACGATGAATACCGCTTTGCATGAAGACCAAATGCGTGTCACCAGTATCCCTTATCACTCGACCAAGATGGTGATATTCAGCGGTGTACCGCTGGCGAAAGACTCTTACAAAACCAATAGTGGGAAGTATTACGTCACCATCAAAGCCGACCCCGATAGCATCCCTGTACTTCCAACGCTGGGTCAGCATTGGTCAGTCAGAGGTGCTCGACAGATAGAAAATATGGAGATGGGTGATTATGTAATGCAGCAGCACACGTATGAATCACCCAAGCATATTGAATGCACTTTACCCGAAACAGGTGAGCAACTGATACGATTTATCGCCAGAGAAAGTGACTTCAAGGGTATTGGCGAAAGCAAAGCTAGAGCGCTCTGGCAGCTCTTGGGTAAAGACTTCCATGCCACACTGAGAAATGACACCCCAGAGTCCAGAAAGCGTCTGACATCGATTTTGAGTGAAGATTCAGTGGAAGCGCTCTTTAAGGGGTACGCCAAATATAAAAATCTGGCTCATTGCAACTGGATGAGCGAGTACAACATCCCTGCCAGTGTGCAGCAACGACTACTCAAGCATCACGGTGAAGCCTCCATCGATGTTATCAAGGATAATCCTTATGCTTTAATGGGCTTTGGTCTTTCGTTCAGTGCCATTGAAGACATTATCAAGTTAACGGATTTTAAGAGCGATGTTGCGAAGGATGACCCAAGAAGGCTCAGCGCTGCTCTGGAAATGGCGATTCGCAAGGAGATTGAAAAAGGTCACACCTATACCACTCATGCCAATGTGCGCCCTTACCTCAACAAGCTATTAAGAGACAAAACACTGGTCACTCAGGCGTTCAAATCAGGTCATGATAAAGCTCAGTATGTTTTAAATCCCGACACAGGAGCCTACCATCCAACAGCGCAACTTCTGATGGAAAGTGTTGTTGCCAAGCGCTTAAAAACACTGATTAAGCGAAATAACTTGTTTGATGAAAACGCCAATGCTGCGTATTGCTCTGCGGCTGCGGAGCTTCCCTACGAATTAACCCCTAAACAAATCGAAGCCGTCACAACGTGTCTGGATAATTCGGTAAGCTGCATTACGGGTGGTGCAGGAACAGGCAAAACAACGGTACTCAGGACGGCTCTCAGGACATATCATCAACTTGGATTTGAAATACACGCCGTTGCGCTCAGCGGTCGTGCTGCAATGAGACTTCATGAGTCCATCGGTTTTGTTACCTCAACCATTGCCAAATTGCTGCGTGAAGAACCTATTGAACCCAGTGTCGAGAAAACAAATCATCTATTAGTGATTGATGAAGCGAGCATGATTGACCTGCCAACTATGTATCGCCTAGTAAATCACATTCACCCCTCTGTACGATTGATATTCAGTGGCGACCCTGACCAACTCCCACCAATAGGTTGTGGCAAGGTATTGGAAGACATCGTTGAAGCAAAAACGGTGGCGAATACGATGCTGGATATCGTCAAACGGCAAGAAGGTTCAACGGGTATCCCCGAATACTCAAAACTCATCAATCAAGGAGTGATGCCTGAACAATTAAGCTCAGGTGCAATACACTTTCACGAAACCAGTAAAACAGACATTGCCAAAGTCTGTTGCGAGCTTTATCAAGAGTTCCCTGATAGCAGTCGTGTCATGGCTCCAACCAAGGCACTCGTATCAGAAATCAATAAGCTCACCCAGCAAGCCGTTAACCCAGATAGCGCCAGCCTTGAGTTCGAAATCAATGGTAACAAGTTCTTTCTGCCACTTAGCCTCAATGATGCGGTGTTATTCACGCAGAATCATTACGATAAAGGCATTCAGAACGGCTCACTTGGCACACTAACCAGTACCAAACCTTCTGGTGACAGTTATGGTGAAGTGACGCTAGATACAGGTGAAAAGGTCGAGATAACACAATCCGTTCTCGACTGCATGGAGTTGGGTTACGCAATCACTCTACATAAAGCTCAAGGATCACAGTTTCCACGCATCATCATCGCTCTGCAAAACGGAAGAATAGTGGATAGAGCATGGTTCTATACGGCAATCACTAGAGCGGAAAGTGAAATCCATATCGTTGGTAGTAGTGATGACATGAAGCAGATCACCAAGGCACCTAGTCACTCTCATAAGCGGAATAGCTACCTGAAAGAACTATTACAATGCTGAAGTTTTATTGTGCAGACTTGCGTTTACTGCAATTCTGGTCTTGTACATAATGGCTTAATATTTAGGGGAACTAAAGTTATCAATGGAAAAATTAGACGGATTGAGCAAGTACAAGTTTGAGAAAATAGCGGTAGAGTCTTTACACAATGCTCTCAGACTCTTAAATGACTCAATATTACTATTCGAACATGGTTCATATCCATCCAGTTTTCAGTTAGCGGTACTTTCACTGGAAGAGTTTTCAAAAGCTAGTTGGGTTGAACACTATTATTACACAGCACTAACGAATGAAGGGTTCATGCCTGAAGACATTGAACAACAGTGGTTAAAGTTACTTTTCAATCACCCCAAAAAGCAAACTCATTTTATAAGTCGTGATTTATTTGAGTTTTCACCGAAGTTTGTAAAGAAGATTGAAGAGAAAGAGATTGAAGTAAAGAAGCAAAAGGCAACTTACGTTGGCTTAAGCAGGATTAAAGGTAAAGTCGATGTTGATAGCAGAGTGTCTATACCTATAAAAGTGACCTCTGAGAATGATGCAAAGCAATTTATTTCACTTATGGTTGGTGAGTTTAGGGATATAAATGAGAAAATTGCTCTAAATGACATGTATTGGGATATTCCTGATATGGATTTGATAACGCAAGGCCCCTTGTTCGATAGAGTTTTGGCATGGCCGTTTGAGAGTGGCTTGAAGGGTAAGCGTTGGTATGAGGAGTGGAAGAAGAAATTGTGATTGAGTCTCGTTACTGGAAGGAAGACTTAGCTGCTTATGCCAGAAGGTTTAAACCCGTTTCTAAACCGCTAAGATATACCGAGAAGCGGCAAGTCAACTTCGAAAAAGATGTAATTATATCGTTATTTATGGTTCGAAAGCTTACTGAAGCAAATAAGCTTTCCTCGCGCACAACGAGTAAACAATTTAATGTCTACGGTTCTAAATGTATCAAACCTGTCAATAGCTTGAACTTCTGGGACATTGATGAACTGTATGACCTATCTAAAGAAGATAAGCTTACAAAGACAGTCCAGTTTATTGCAAACCAATTAGTACATGGCAGTGCTTTGTATGCCTACAGAGATAAAGATCGCAACTGGGGAGGCGTCTATACTTGCTCTGATTTTGAGCGCCATAAATATGTATATAAAATCCCAGTTACTACCATTATCGAAATACTTGAAATTGCATCTGAAGATTACCCTACTGAGATTCATTATGATTACAACGAGGGGAAAGGTGACTATTCAGTCACCACAGATTAATAGAAAGTGTGAAATGTTATCGGCTCTTTAATCCTTGAGGGATTGAAGTGCGTACACACTATTATACATAGTGTGTACGTTTGTCACCTATGGGAAGAGCATTGTCAGTAATGGTCTTCCACTCACTCACTCGCAAATAGACACGATTTTTACTGTATACTCCGGGGGGCTTGGGGATTTTTCATTTAGATTCACCACAAAAACTGGTAAGTGGCTTGTCATCTTTGGTCGACCATTGTTAAATGTAATCGAACACTTACTAGGGATTTTCATGGCCACTATCAAAGACGTAGCAAAAGAAGCCGGAGTGTCTATTGCCACTGCTTCTCGTGTGATCAATAACTCACCCAACACCAGTCAAGCAGCACTAGACGCAGTTCAACAAGCTATGGCGAAACTGGGCTATCGTCCAAATGCTAACGCTCGGGCCCTAGTCAATAAAACCACTAACGCCATTGGCGTGTTAGTCAACGATGCGAGCGCACCGTTCTTTGGCACCATGATCAAAGCAATTGATACCATTGCGAGCGAGCAAGAAAAACAACTCCTCATCGGCAGCGGTTATCACGACCCAGACAAAGAACGCAATGCGATTAATCTGCTGATCAACAGTCGTTGTGATTCATTGGTGATTCATAGCAAAGGCTTAGATGACCAAGAGTTAGTCTCCTTTGCCAAAGAGATACCGGGGTTAGTGTTAATCAATCGCGTGGTTGATGATATCGCAAGCCGTTGCGTGGCTTTGGATAACTATCGTGGTTCATATATGGCCACAGAGCACCTCATCCGCAATGGTCACAGGCAAATTGGCTACCTTTGCTCTAGCCACAATATTGATGATGCCCATGACCGAAAACGGGGCTATCTTGATGCACTCGCCACGCATGGTATCGAATACCGCGACGAGTATATTGAATATGGAGAGCCTGATGAAATGGGTGGTGAACAATGCATGGTGAATCTATTGGCCAAGAACACCCCTATTACTGCCGTTGCTGCTTATAACGACTACATGGCGGCGGGTTGCTTGGCACTGTTGCAAGAGAATGGCTATCACATCCCTGATGACATGTCGGTGATTGGTTTTGATGACGGACATATTGCCCGTTTTATTTACCCACGCCTTACTACAGTGAGATACCCGATTCAAGTGATGGCGAACGAGGCGGTGAAGCTCTCTCTCAAACTCGCCAGCGATACTGGCTATGTGCCTGATGAGCACAAACTCTTTATGCCGACCCTCGTGCGCCGCGCATCTGTCGCCCGTCCTAAATAGTCTAACTACTGTTTTTTATCTTCATAAGCACGCACTGCACGCGTCATAACTTCGCGGAACCAACGATGACTTGGGTCGTTGGTTCTCGATGAGTGCCAAAACATGCCTACTTTTACTGGCTCTAGCAAGAAGTCTGTGTCGAGAAGCTTTACCCTGTATTGTCCTGCATAGTCTTTAATCAGCTTTCTCGGCAATAGGCCAATATAATCCGTGTTTTCAATGATGGGCAATGCTTCCATATTACTGCTCGCCTGCCATACGATTTGACGCTGGGCCAAGAGTTCATTTTCTTTTAAGCCGCGTCCAGTGAGATATCCGGTATTGCTGTCGACTTGAGAGTGCGCCACGTACTTTTCATTAAGATACTGCTCACGCGAAATGGTATTGCCCTTCAAACGTGGATGATCTTGCCGACACACAACGCCGACACTATCACTCATTAGTACCTTGGATCGTAACTGAGGACATTGATCTGCATAAACCTCAACGATCAAGTCACTCTGCTGTGAACGAAGGGCATTGGTCACGTCATGATTCGTGCAGCGATTGTCCAACAGCAAGAGTCGATCGCTCAAATGACGCGTGATTTGAAACGCGCTAAAACATCGCCAGAGATCTTTAAAGGTCGTGATGTAGAAAGCTACCACTCACAGCTAAGCATCGCCAAAGCTACTCTGGATTCTCTGCATGCCGACCTCGATAAAGCGCTTTTCGAGCAAGAGCGCAAAACCATTCGAGCCCCCTATGATGGCCAAATCTCTATTGTAAACGTGGCCAATAGTAGCCGTATGGGCAATATGCATATCTATGATACGTCACGCAAGTTCATGGAGATGCGTATTCCAGATCAAACCTATCGTTATGTTGAAAAAGGACAATTTGCAGAGTTTTATGTCGATGCCTATCCTGGCGAGGTCTTCAGAGCGCGTGTTCACAGTATTACTGCCGGTACAGGCGAATCATCTATCTCTCCTATTCAAGGACCACAAAGTGTACGCCAGCATGTAGGCGCTAATACCAGTGCACATGGCCGGACCGTGATCCTAGAAATATTTGAGCCTGAAGATAAAGTGATTCCAATTGGTGCGACGGGTTCTGCTTGGATAACCGCCAACAAGCCTCACCCAGCCTTTGGTTTTATTGATGTGATTGGGGCTGCCACCGTAAGGTTGCACTCCTATAAGTCTTATCTAAACGCGATGTAAGTTTTTTGCTCCTCGGCAATTAAGGCGACATCACAGCCCCCTCGAACTTTATTCATGTGGTGCTGCCTCTTTTTACGAAAAAGCGCATTGCAGACCGTTTTCACAAACAGGTCTCCAATGCGCTTCAATCTATCCCTTAAATCTTCTTTGTTTCAGCGTTCTAAGCGATGTGTGTCATTTCGTTCAGAATAAACTCATCGACTGCGCCTTCCGTTGCTGCCATGTAATCTGCTAGGTGTTGATTACCCATGTGTTGTTGCCATAATTCACGTGATGTCCAGTTCTCATAAAACATGAAGTGGGCTGGGTTTTCATTATCTTGGTGTAGGTCGTAGTTGATGCAACCTTCTTCCGCACGGGTCACGTCAATCAGCTTCAATAGCTCTGCTTTTACCAATTCGATTTTGTCTTCTTTCGCGATAATGTTTGCAACAATAGTTAGCTTAGTCATGATGATTTCCTCACTCGTTGGCAACTTGCTGTCGCCGTGTTTGTCTGTAATTCGAGATAAAGAATAGATGCTAAACCGTGTGGGATAAACCTTAGAATAAAAGAGACATACTCAAATAATTTTTGACAATAAACTCAATAATTATGCTACCGACAAGAAAAAACCGCATCTCGAATTGAAATGCGGTTTCTAAGATTTCTACAATCTTGTCATTTAAAGCTGGTGTCGACCAAGAATTGAGTGAGATAGCGTCGTGCCATCCACCAGGTCTAACTCACCACCGACTGGCACGCCGTGTGCAATTCGACTCGCTGAGACACCATGCTCTTTGCATAGTTCAGCAATGTAGTGTGCTGTCGCCTCCCCCTCTACCGTTGGGTTGGTCGCCAGAATCACCTCGGAGATATCGCCACGTCGTAAACGAAAGTCGAGTATATCCAAACCAATGTCGCTCGGGCCAATACCATCAAGTGGAGACAAGTGCCCCATAAGGACAAAATAACGACCCGAGTATTGCCCGGTCGCTTCAACCGCTGCGATATCTGCTGGACTTTCCACCACACACATCAAGCCATTCTCTTGACGCTTAGGGTTCGTGCAGATATGACACGTTTCTTGTTCCGTAAAAGTACGGCACTCTTGGCAGTGACCAATCTCTGTCATCGCCTGAGAAAGCGCATCAGCAAGCTGCAAACCGCCTTGACGGTCGCGCTGTAACAAATGAAAGGCCATGCGCTGTGCCGACTTGGGACCCACCCCAGGTAGACAACGCAAGGCCTCCATCAAATGTTCCAGCATAGAACTGGTTCGCATTGTAAACCCTAATTAGAAAGGCATTTTCATGCCTGGTGGTAGTTGCATACCGCCAGTCACTGATGCCATTTTCTCTTTTTGAGTCTCTTCAACACGACGAGCTGCATCATTGAACGCAGCTGCGATCAAGTCTTCTAGCATCTCTTTGTCATCTTCCATTAGGCTTTCATCGATTTCTACACGACGAGTGCTGTGGCTACCTGTGATAGTCACTTTAACAAGGCCAGCACCAGCTTCGCCAGTCACTTCCATGTTCGCGATTTCTTCTTGAAGCTTTTGCATGCGATCTTGCATTTGCTGGGCTTGCTTCATTAGGTTGCCCATACCGCCTTTACCAAACATTGTGTACTCTCTGGTTGGATTAGTTTTTCATTACATGGGGTCGAAAACTAAGATTTTCAACCCCAAAGGTCAAATCGGTCTAACGCTGTATTCGTCTAAAACTGCGTCAAATCGGTTAAGCATAAACTGGACATGTTTGTCTTGATTTAAGCTTGTAAATGCTTGCTGCAAGCGAGCTTGATAAAGCTGCTCTCGTAACTCTAGCGGGGTTTGCCCCTCTTCACCAATCATTATCGATAACGAATGAGGGCTACCTAGTGCTTTATTCAGCGCATCAGAGAGCTCTGTTTGCGCTTTATCTTTGTTCAAGTGCGCTTGAGACGGGCGCAACATTAGCTGAATCTCATCACCCTGCTGCTGGAAATAGGAGTTCAATGCGAGCTGCTCCACCAGCTTCGGAATATCCAAACGACTGATCAGCTCTGCCCATTCACTCTGCGCTATCGATTCATTGAGCAGCTTTTCCACCATCTCTGGTGTTTTTTCATGCTCAAGTGATTGCTTGATTTGAGTGGGCGTCAGCTCCTTATCAACCTTCTCGACAACCGGATTCATCGGTGTCCATTGATACGGCTCGTCTGGCTTAGGTGCCACGTTTGTCTCTGTCTGAGTTCGCGACACCTGAGGCGCATTTAACTGCTTCTTCGCAACGCGTTCGATAACCGACTCGCGTTGCCCAGATGCCGCACTAGACTTTTTTCCAGAAGACCCTTTATCACCTGCGTTAGCGCCACGTCTTGAACGCAACTGATGACGAAGCCCACCAATCGACGAGCCAGCAGAAGGCTGTGATGCCGCTGCTTGTGGTGGTTGAGCTTGTTGCGATTGAGTTTGCTGCGGTTGCACTGGTGCGTGACTAGACTGTGGTGGCACCGCAGGCGCGCCCTGATCCATATACTGTTCTGGCATTGGGTCATAATAAGGCTCAGGCGCCATCATTGGCGGCTCTCCCATCATCGGTGGTTGTGCCTCTGATGGTGCAGCTGCTTGCATTGGCTGAGCTGGCGCAGGTTGCACGTTCGCTTGTGGTTGTGCAACCACTTGTGTCGATATCGCATTAACCACTGACTGCTGTGCTGGGCGAAACGCCAACATACGCAGCAATGTCATTTCTAAACCAGTACGCTCATTAGGCGAAAATGGCAGATCTTGACGCCCTTTTAGCGCAATTTCATAAAACAGTTGCGTATCTTGAGCCGTTAACTGTTGTGCAAGCAGAGTCAACTTTTCTGCATCTGGCTGCGTCTTATCAAGCGTTGAAGGCAGCGCTTGATACATAGCAATGCGATGAAGCTGATTCGCTAACTCTTGCAACAAGTTGTCCCACTCGACACCGTTGGCAGCGAGCGACTGAACGCAATCCATCACTGCTTGAGGCTGCTTAGTGGCGATCGCTTGCAGGATATGCAGCGCTTGGTCAGTGTCCAGAGTGCCGAGCATATGAGAGACGGTATCCGTACTCACAGAGCCATTGCCCAGCGCAATCGCTTGGTCTGTCAAACTCAGTGCATCACGCATACTGCCGTCAGCGGCATGAGCAATCATTCCCAGAGCACGAGCCTCTGAAATGACTGACTCTTTTGCCAGTACGGTGTCCAGTTGCTCATGAATGGTATCCACTGAAATCGGCTTCAAGTGGAACTGCAGGCAACGCGACAAAATAGTGACTGGAAGCTTCTGAGGATCAGTGGTGGCGAGCAAGAACTTCACATATTCAGGTGGCTCTTCTAGCGTTTTCAACAGCGCATTAAAGCTGTGACGTGAGAGCATGTGAACTTCATCGATAAGATAGATCTTAAAGCGACCACGCGCTGGTTTGTATTGAACGTTATCTAGCAGCTCACGCGTGTCTTCGACTTTAGTACGCGATGCCGCGTCAATCTCAAGGAGGTCAACATGGCGACCTTGGTCGATTTCCATACAGCTATCACACTGCCCACATGGCTTGCTCGTGATGCCGGTTTCACAATTAAGACCTTTCGCGAACAAGCGGCCAATCGTGGTTTTACCCACACCGCGTGTTCCAGAAAATAGATACGCATGGTGGAGACGATTTTGCTCCAACGCATTTTCAAGCGCCGTCAGGACATGAGCCTGACCAACGACTTGATTAAATGCTTTAGGACGCCACTTTCGGGCAAGTGCTAGATAACTCATTGATTAATGACCGTCGAACTCACAGATGCTGTAAACGTTCAAGCCCATCGCTTCAAGACGCTTATCACCACCAATCTCTGGTAGGTTAATAACGAATGCCGCGTGCTCGACGTTACCGCCAAGTTGACGAATAAGCTTAGTTGTTGCTTCAATCGTACCGCCAGTTGCTAGAAGATCATCAACCATTAATACTTTATCGCCTTCTGTGATCGCATCAACGTGGATCTCTAAGGTGTCAGTGCCGTACTCGAGCTCATAGGATTGGCCAATCGTTTTGCGTGGCAGTTTGCCAGGCTTACGGACAGGAACAAAGCCAACACCAAGCTCGAGAGCCAAAGGGGCGCCAAAAAGGAAACCACGTGCTTCTGTACCTACGACTTTGGTAAAGCCCATGTCTTTGTATTTATCAACCAGTAAGCCGATAGTGGCTTGATATGCCGCTGCGTCTTCTAGCAGGCTGGTAACATCACGAAAAAGGATGCCTGGTTTTGGGTAGTCTGGAATGCTTTTGATGCTTGATTGGATAAGAGAGATAGTATCAGTGCTCATAGTGCTACTTTTCATTGTGGCCTAAAGGTTTTCATACCAATCTGGATAATGCATATTCAGATGCACTATTTAGGTTGGTATAAGCATAGCAGGGGCAATCCCATGCCGAATATTGTTCAATATTGGCATCGCCAATATCAGCCTGACATCTTAGTTATTTTCTCGGTTCTGAGCAACCGACTCCATCACGGGTAGACGAAGAAACCACGAAAGAAGTGTGCACATAAAGACTAACAGCATAACCTTTAACCACACCTTCGGCACGACGATGATAGAAAAACAAAAACTGAGTACGATCAACACGGCTCCGCGCTGCTTCACTTTGCGCGTCACGGCACGATGTTGATGCCAGTTATCAAGAATAGGCCCAAAAGTTGGGTGCTGATGTAGCCAGCGATGAATCCTATCGCTACCTCGCATAAAGCAGGCGCTTGCTAATAAGATAAATGGGGTAGTGGGCAACAATGGAAGAAAAACACCTAAAGCACCAAGCAGCAGGCACAAACTACCTGCGAGATTCCATAGCAATTGTTTAATCTTACGAATTTGTTTTTCCTCAGCAAAAAGCCACTTTAATTTAAAAGCAACTAAGACAATGCGTTTAAAGTAAAGTGGCTCATCATAACCTGCAAGCGAAATTGCTTAGCCGTTCATGTTTTGCAACACAGACAACCAAGTCAACGTGGCCGGCAAGGTTGGAATCAACAGGGCGACAACAAAGCCCAAGAAATAAAATACGTTGTATGGCTCTTTAAAATCCGTCTCTGCCATGAGAGTGCTCCTTGTGTTTTTAACAGGCGCACTATAACCAAACAGAAGAGGGACAAAAACCGAAGAAAACTAAGGATATTACTCGCTTGAGAACTTGGTCAACAAGCGAGTAAATAGTCGTTTCATACCTTATGGCTCACGTTGCCGTATATCGAGACTAAAGCTCGTTGTGCCGGTAATCGACAACGTCAGCTTTCCCGCCTGATTAATCGGAAGATCACGCGTAATAAAGTTTTTCAGCGACTGTCCGCCAAGGCGCTCTCCCTCATGGATGGTTTGGGTGTAATCTTCGCTCGCCCAGCGGCAGCCAAGCCCGGCAGGTAAGATATCGACAGTGCCACTCGGCAGATCGGCAATACCAAACAGTGCAGGAACCGCACCTGTCCCTTCAGAACACTCAATACCGCGCTCTATGACTCCCATCATATCTTTTAGATCAGCGCTAAAGTTTTTCAAATGGCGTAAATAATCATGGAATAGTGCACGAACGAGAATGGTGGTCGCAACACTTGCAGAGTGATCGCTCTCGAAATCCTCATTGCCAGAGTCAACGATATAGAAAATGAATTGTCCGTTCATCAACCAAGCATAATCAAACACCAACGGCATGGCTTCCGTTGATTGGAGCAGGCGATAGTTGCAGCGCCAGTTCCCCTGTACCGTGTCTTTTTCTGGTAGTAAAGCGTGCAGCAAATCCTTGGCCGCTGCGGGGTTTTGTTGTAAGTATTCTAAGTGCCAATGAAGTTCTTGTTCTTCAGGCAGCTCACCTCCTCCATCAACCCGATACCACTGGGTCGAAAAATCTTTACCGTCTGCGTTGATTGAATCGCTTTCATCAATAATAGTTTCAACGGCATCACTTAGGTGTTGATAGTTTCCGATAGGTTTTGGCAAGAAATCTTTAATACCAAAACGCAGTGCCTTCGCAACATCCGACATTTCATCGGTGGCAGACACAACAATGACAGGCATGGATGGGTATTGCTGACTGACTTCCTCAACAAACTCAATACCATCTAAAATTGGCATGGAAAGGTCGCACAGAATTAAATCTGGCTCAGACCCGTTTAACTTTTGCAGTCCATCCAATCCATTTTCTGCCTCGATAACCTCATAGCCTTTTACGACCAAAAACTGCTTAGTGACCTGACGAAATATCGGGTCATCATCTACCAGCATAATTATCTTTTTTGGGGCAGGTTCATTCGCGGATTGTGGACTCACACTAGGGTGAGTGTTTAACATTAATCGACCTCACTACTGACGCATCTTCCGTCTACTACAATCTCTTAGCTCTCCCGAAATAGAGTTATTGGTATGTGTGAAAATAGCGGGGAGCTATATTTTAGGAAATAAATAATAAATAACCACTCTATTTAAAGTAGTCAGAAATAGAGCACTGAGCAAGGTACGACTGCCGGTAAAGCACTTCATCTTGTGCCGGACTTACATCACGTTTTGCACATTTAGTTGACACAACTCAAGCTGTTAATCACTATCTCACTATACATTTAACTCAATCGACCACTATTGCGTCTCATATTATATGAAACTAGATGACTTAAACCTTTTTCGACTGGTTGTTGAAAATGGGAGCTACACCTCAACGTCACGCAAGACAATGATTCCCGTTGCGACCATCACGCGACGTATTCAAGCACTAGAAGAGTCACTGAATTTGCGTTTACTCAATCGCCACGCACGCAAATTATCTTTAACCGAAGCGGGCGAACGTTTTTACCAAGAGTGCTCACCTCTACTCAAAACTCTTTCGAGCACAGCAGAACTACTTTCTGACTCTTGTCGTGGAGCGGCTGGCCGTATCAAGATAGCCGCACCATCAAACCTGACTAAACGTATGATCATGCCAGTATTTAACGCATTTATGCTGCAATACCCAGAGATCAATATTGAGTTAATGACAACCAACCACTTTGATCAGCTAGATCCTACGGAGTGGGACGTGATCTTCCGTGTCGGCTCACTGCGTGATTCAAGTTTAATCGCGCGTAAAGTCGGTTCTGTCGAAGATATTCTTGTGGCAAGCCCGACTTATTTAGCGAAGAAACAGGCTCCTTGCCATGCAGAAGACTTAACCGAGCACTCGCTTCTGAAAGGCCATCCGTTGTTAAAGTGGCAACTGACTAATAGCTCTGGTGAAGTGGTAGTAAACCTAGATAAAGGACGCTTTGAAGCCGACTCTCTCGATACGGTAAGACGCGCATGTTCTGACGGTTTGGGTATCACGCTCATGCCAGATGTGATGTTGAATGAATACATTCAAAGCGGAGAGCTGGTTCGTGTGTTAACCGATTGGCATGCTAACCCTAGAGATATCTTTATGCTTTATAACCATAAAGATCACCTGCCAGAAAAAGTTCGCCTGTTTATCGACTTTGTTATCGCGTATATCGAGTCACACAAGCACTAGCTTCCTACACGAGCGCTACCTTTAGGTAGCGCTCTCTATTTGGCACTAGATTATTGTTTGACGATCAAAAAGGACGACTTGCGATAAGTTGCCCTTTGAGAAATCACCTTTGATTCTATCAGGTGGTGATGCAACCACGTCGTAAATCGTTATAAGAACTCAACAAAATCAGATAGATTGCGCTGTGGCGCTTTCATCGGCTGACACCCCGGTGTGCCCAGATACAGGAAGCCGACAATTTGGTCTTCACCTTCAAGGCCAAACGCCTTACGCACGCTTGGGTGGAACATCCATTTACCCGATCGCCAAAACCCCTGAAACCCTTGCGCCACCGCTGCCATCTGCATCGCTTGCACTGCACACCCTGCAGATAAGTGTTGCTCAAAAGCGGGAACTTTTTCGTGCTCGGCCACTTTCGCAATCACGGTGATCACCATCGGCGCCCGAAATGGCGCATTCTTCACTTTATCCAATACCGCTTGTTCACTGTCTTCTGCTTCAGCCGCAGCCAACAGAATATTAGACAGCTTGCCCAGCCCCTCTCCTTGTGCAATCACAAATCGCCAAGGCTGAAGGTTGCCATGATCGGGTGCTCTCAGCCCCGCTTGAATGATGTTTTCCAACGCAGCCCCTTCCGGAGCGGGCGCGGAAAGCTTTGCGATAGAACGTCGATTGAGTAATAGTTCGAGTGCGTCCATACCTTATTCCCTTGTTTTTACTGCTTTACTATTATTGATAATAACTCTCATATAGCAAAAAGGCGAGCCGCAGCTCACCTTTAGGTCTTGGTTGTTCAGTGACTTATCAGACACTGTTTGCTAATCAGTAGAAGGTCTCATTGTTGCCTGCACGGGTTAATAAACCATCGCAAGGAGCAAATCTATCGCCATATTTCTCAGCATACTCGTTCATCAATTCGACTAACTGCGGCAAGCCAATCTTGTCCATGTAACGGAACGGCCCACCCAAAAACGGAGGGAATCCAATACCAAAAATCGCGCCGATATCACCATCACGCGGTGAGCGGATAATCCCGTCATCTAAACAACGCACAGCCTCGTTGAGCATAGGGAGTACACAGCGTAGTGATACCTCTTTCTCCGACAGCTTTTTCTCTGGCGTTAGGTTAAGCAACTTATAAACAGACTCATCGACACCCTTTTTCTTGCCATCTTTATAGGTATAGAAACCCTTGCCTGTCTTACGACCTTTACGATCATCGTCCAGTAACGTATCGAACACATCTGGCCCTTCAAAGCGGGGCCCAAGCTCTTTGACCATGATAGGCATGATCTTCGCGCCGATATCAACACCTACTTCATCAAGCAGAGTGATTGGACCGACAGGGAAACCAAAGTTCAACAAGGCATCGTCAAGGTGCTCAATAGGCTCACCCGCCATTAAAACGTTTGCTGCTTCGTTCATATATGGCGCTAAGATACGGTTGACAAAGAAACCGGCCTTATCTTTAACCACAATTGGCGTCTTGCCCTGTTTCTTGGCAAATTTGACCACCGTTGCGATAGTCTCTTCCGAAGTGCCATCATGAGGGATCACTTCGACAAGTGGCATCTTCTCTACAGGGCTAAAATAGTGCAAGCCAACCACATTCTCTGGTCTCTGCGCCTTCTCTGCGATTTGACCAATTGGCAATGAGGAGGTATTGGTGGCAAAAACGGTGCTATCTTTCGTGTTCTCTTCAATATCTGCAACCATCTTCTGCTTCAATTCAAGATCTTCAAATACCGCTTCGATCACCATGTCGATGCGTTGATAACGAGTGAATTCTGTCCCACCCGAAATCTGTAACATTTTTTCCTGAACTTGCGCTTTCGACAGAATTCGACGCTTGCGTTGCTTGGCGAACAACTCATAGTTGTAACGCAGCGCATTTAACACACCGTCATTCGATACGTCTTTAACCCGCACGGGTACTTTGGCTTTGGCGACCGACACATGTGCAATGCCCGCGCCCATTAAGCCACCACCCAGCACACCCACTTGTTTGACTGTGACGGGCTCTGCGGTTGAACCGTTCTCTTTTTTCATCTCGGTAGTGGCAAAGAAAATAGAGCGTAGCGCCGCAGATTCAGGCGTCATCACCAGTTCACCAAAACGCTTAGCCTCTTCTTCAAGGCCTTTTTTGAGGCCATTCTCTAGCCCGAAACGAATCACGTCCAGTATTGCCTCTGCCGCAGGATAGTTCCCCCGTGTTTTAGCACGTGTCTTCTTGGCTGCTTGTTCAAAGATCATCTTGCGTCCGAGCCCGGTACCCGACATCAGCTTCTCTTTGTTAGACACTTTCTCAGCTTTACGCTTACCTTTCTCAAGCATCTGCAATGCGACATCTTCAAGAATGCTTAAAGGGACACTCGCATCAACAACCCCAAGTTTTTTCGCTTTTTTCGCTCTGAGTTGTTTACCAGTTAAAATCAAATCCAGCGAAGGGAGTAAACCGATTAATCGTGGCAAGCGTTGTGTACCACCAGAGCCCGGTAATAACCCGAGTTGAACTTCTGGTAATCCGAGACGGGTCGCATCTGAGTCACTGCACACGCGATAGTCACACGCCAGAGCGAGCTCTAGCCCTCCACCCAAGCAAGGCCCGTGAATCATCGCCACCACTGGGAATGGTAAGTCAGAGAGCTGCTGAAACATCTCTTGGCCTTTGCTCGCCAGAGCTTGTGCCTCTTGAGTAGTTTGACATGCTGCGAGCATACGTACATCTGCACCTGCCACAAAGTTGTCTGGCTTGCCTGATTTAAGCACTAAACCTTTCAAGTCGTTGTGCTCACCCAACTGGTTAAACACATCACTCATTTCATCAGCAAAGGCTGCTTGCAAAGTGTTCATTTTTTCATTGGGAACGTCAATGGTCAGCCAAGCGAGTTTTTGCTCATCAATCGTTAAAGAAAATGCATTTTGAGTGGTCATTATTCTACCTCCAACACCATTGCCGCACCCAATCCACCAGCGGCACACGCTGTGTTCAGTGCCAAACCACCACCACGTCGCTGCAGTTCACGTAGTGTTTGAGTAATCATTCTTGCCCCTGTGGCCGCAAATGGATGTCCATAAGCGATAGAGCCACCAAGTACGTTGAACTTATCCATATCAATGTCACCAATGGCCTGACTACGGCCTAATTTCTCTTTGGCAAACTTCTCACTGGCAAACATCTTCACGTTTGATAGGGCTTGAGCGGCAAACGCTTCATGCATATCAATTAAGGTTAAATCGGACAAGGTGACACCCGCACGATCGAGCGCAATCGGTGTGGCATAAGATGGTCCCATTAGCATATCTTCGTGAACACCAATCGCAGAGAAACCGTAAGAGCGGATGTAACCCAAAATGTCTAAGCCCAGCTCTTTTGCACGCCCTTCACGCATCAACATAATGGCGGCTGCGCCATCAGTCAGTGGCGTACTGTTCGCCGCAGTGACTGAGCCAAACTGACGGTCAAACGCGGGTCTTAATTTGGCATAGCCTTCAATGGTGGAGTCTTTTCGGATGTTGTTATCTTCATCAATCCACTGTTTATAGGGTTCAGGGAAAGCGGTCATGACTTCACCTTGAATTTTTCCATCCGCCCATGCTTGAGCTGCCAGTGAGTGCGAACGATGAGCAAGTTCGTCTTGCTCTGCACGACTGATTCCATGAGATTTTGCCATCTGCTCAGCGGTTTGCCCCATAGATAAGCCGGTAGAATATTCTGCAACGGCCGGAGGAACTGGCATCAAGTCTTTAAAGGAGAGCTTTTGCAGCAGTTTGAGTTTTTGCGTGATGGTTTTAGTTTTACTCAAAGCCAATAGGTTGGTTGCCAGCGTTTTCGACACACCAATCGGCAACACCGATGACGAATCTGCCCCACCAGCGATACCAATATCAATCGCACCCGACATAATACTCTCTGCGACATTCACCGCCGACTGAAAGCTGGTCGCACATGCACGCGACACACTGTAGGCGTCGGTATGAATGTTCATGCCTGTGCCCAATACGATCTCTCGTGCAATATTCGGCGCTTCTGGCATTTGTACCACCTGACCAAACACAACTTGGTCGATCAAGGCTGGATCGATATCGACACGTGACATCATTTCAGATACCACCATTTTGCCGAGATCGACGGCGGGTACATCAGTAAAAGCAGTGCTCTGCCGAGCAAAGGGAGTACGAAGCCCGGCGACGACTGCGATGCGTTCACCGGAGCGAGTCTGCAGGTTGAGCTGCTGCGAAGTGTGCGACTTGCCCATGTAGGATTCCTTCCGTTATAGAGGTCTGACCTGAACAGTGTAACGAGAATGTTAACAGAATCAAACGAGCGTTTAAATAAACGTGATATTGGCAACGAAATCAGAGGGGATAGCGTGAGAGAAAAAGTGCAGTATGTGTTTAAAGCTAGTGTATGAATTACTATTGAGCGAACACTCAATAATAAATTTAGGCAAAAAAAAACCACACAAGTCTGTGTGGTCGGAATCTATAAAACAATTAACTTACGCCAATTGAAAATAATCAGTTTCCTGATTAGGAGAAAGTAAAGTCAGCCTTCAAAAGGAAGTGTCATCTTGCTCAACATGTTAGCTCAGAGAACTAACTAGATGACAAGGTGTACTATAAAGCCATTCAGGTATAAGATTTTGAAGTAGATCAATTTTTAGTGGGATTATTCCCTCTGAGCCAACATTTGGGTATTGCTTGTGGCGATTATTGAATTTTTCGGAAAGAAAAAGTCCACTACCTCGGTCAATAGGGATATGGACAAGCAAAGAAAGTACGAAGCGCTCGTCAGAGCCTATCACAAGGACCTATATCGTTATGCTTACTGGTTGTGTAAAGATCCAACCATTGCAGAAGATGTGGTCCAAGAGGCGTTCATGCGTGCATGGAAGTCGTTAGATAGTCTGCAAGACGACAAAGCAGCGAAATCATGGCTGATTACGATCCTGCGCCGAGAGAATGCTCGACGCTTTGAACGTAAACAGTTCGACCTAGTGGATATCGACGATTACAGTCAAGAGGCAAAGACCTCTGACGATAACCATCACCAAACACAATGGCTGCATGAGCAGATCATGACCTTGGATGAGGAGTATCGCGAACCACTCTATTTACAGGTCGTTGGGGGGTTTAGCGGCGACGAGATAGGAAAGATATTGGAACTCAATACCAATACCGTGATGACACGCCTTTTTCGCGCCCGAAATCAGTTAAAAGAGAAAGTGGATGCATCCACATCGAACCGAGGTATGAGCAATGGATGAGTTAGAGTTTCGTCGCAGAGTTTTGACTGAACCAAACGTTCGTGACGTCGATATCATGGAAGCGACACGCAACACCGAAAGCAACGCTAAGTTTCTTGACGATGTGTTAGAGCTAGACAAACAGATCAGCGACACAATGAACGTTGATGTACCTGATGATCTAGCGGAAAGAATACTGTTAAACCAAGCCTTAGAGGAAGAGACAAAAGTCGTTCGACCTACCTTTACCAAGCGCATGGTTTCTATGGCAGCCTCCGTGGCCTTTATGGCAGGTCTACTCGCCGGGCAAATCAACTGGGGTAACGTGTTCGTTCCTCAAGCACAAGCGAGTTTGAGCCAAACGGCGCTGGCCTATTTCTATGGTGAGAAAGACTTTATTGCATCGCTAGATGAAAGTTCATCGGTCGAGCAGATCAACGCTAAGTTAGTGCCATTTCACTATCAGGTGGATCGTCAATTTCCTTACCATGTCTACTACTTGAACCACTGCTCGTTCGGCACCAGTAATGCCTTTCACGCGGTGTTAAAAGGCGAGCATGGCCGAGTGACGGTGTTTATCACTAATCAGCCCGGCACCAGCGAAGACTTCAAAGACGACAAAATGAAAGGTATGGTCGTGCCGCTTGAGAACTCAAGCATGATCATCGTGGCTCATTTAGGTGAAGATGTCGCTAAAATCGCCGAAAATATAGAGTATATACTCAAACCTATGTAGTTCGTTGTTTATTACAACTTTTCACGCCTCAAACTACTTTTGAGGCGTTTTTTGTCTCAAATTTATAGAGTCAAAACTCTAATTTTTGCCATTTCCCTACCTTTTCGTGCCAGATAGACGTCATTTCTATAAATTTTCGCCAATATTAGCCAATGGTCGGATTTCTATAATCTATACTTCCGACTAGGATTAGCCACCAAAAGAGCTAAAGCTCAACAAACTGCCCGATAGAGGCAAAGTGAAAAGGAAAAGCAAATGAAAAACATGCGTCTGTTTAAAAAATCAGTGGTAGCCGTAACGGTCGCACTGGCTTCACAACAAGCTGTCGCTGCTGGTTTCCAGCTAAACGCACAATCTGCAACAGGTATCGGCCGCGCATTCGCGGGTGATGCAGTTATCGCTGATAACGCATCTGTAATGGCACGTAACCCTGCGGCTATGGCACTATTTGATTCTATTGAGTTGTCGTTGGGTTTTGAGGCGATTATTACAGATATCGAAGTTTCAAATGTTAACTACACAGGTATAGGACCAACTGCTGGTAATGATGATGTCGGTAGTACTTCTGTAGCTCCTAATATCCATTTCATCATGCCAATTAACGATAAGTTTGCTTGGGGTATTAATGCCTACTCAAACTTCGGAACTAGAACGGAATTTAAAGGCGCACTCGAACACTCGGCATTTGGTGGCGAAACTGACGTTAAAAGTGGTAACTTAGGTATTGCAGGTTCATATCGCTTAAATGAGCAGTGGAGCTTTGGTGCAGGTCTAGACATTATTTATGGTGTAGGTACATTTGTTCGTGGAGCTCAAGAACTTGGCGCACCAGATGGCGTGACAAGCTTAAAGGTTGAAGATGCTGATGGATGGGGCGTAGGTTTCAACGTTGGTACCGTTTACGAGCTAGACGAAAATAATCGCTTCGGCTTATCGTACCGCTACAGTCCAAGATTTGATGCGAAAGATGACAAAGGACAAGAGATTTCTTTAGCTCTTCCTGATATTGCCGAGTTTTCTGGTTACCACCGTATTGAGGATACTCAATTTGCTGTGCACTACAGCGTTCAGTGGATCGGTTGGAGTGCATTTGATGAAATTGAGTTTAGTAACCTAAACCCTGCTGATTCTCCTGTAGGCATACCAGGCGGCGGTTCATATAGCAAAGCCTATGATTGGCAAGATGGTTGGCATTACGCACTTGGTGGTACTTACTACCTGAACTCTGATTGGACACTTCGTGCAGGTTATATGTATGACACTAGTGCACAAGATAAGCTAACATCTATTTCAGTTCCTGACTCAGATCGTCAATGGCTATCTGCGGGTTTCACTTACCACATTGACCAAAAATCTAACGTTGACTTTGGTTTCACTTACTTAATCGGTAAGGACACCAATGCAGAAGAATACCTTGTTGGTGATACTCCTGTACTCACGGCAACAACACGCGCTGACGCAATCCTAGTAGGTCTGCAATACAGCCGTAGCTTCTAATTCAAATAACAACTTAGTTGGTATTAAATCAAAAGGGTCGGATTTTCCGGCCCTTTTTGTTTCTGCATTCCAAGCAATTTTCCCCACGCCCACCCCACCTACTGTGTTTCAGAATCTACTTGCCACACGCCTTGATGCCTGCGATCTCTTGGGGTAGATATTGAATCGAATTCAATATGACGCACTTTTGAGCATTCAGTGTACAACCAACAAGTGCCGTTCTAGTCCCCTCCCCTGTTCAAGGGGAGGGTTAGGGTGGGGTTAAACCTGCTTTTCAACACACGCTAGCCGCTGCGATTGCCGTTAGTTCTTTTAACCCCCTCCTGGCCTCCCCCTTGAAAAAGGGGGAGGAGCAAAGCACCACCCGCCGTGATTCTGAACTCAGAATCTCCTTGCCGCGCGCCTCGACGCCTGCGATTTCTTGGAGTAGATATTGAATCGAGTTCAATATGACGCGCTTTTTTGGCATTCCACATACAACCAACAAGTACAGTTGCCGCTCTAGTCCCCTCCCCTTTTCAAGGGGAGGGTTAGGGTGGGGTTAAAGCTGCTTTTCAACACACGCTAGCCACTGCGATTGCCGTTAGTTCTTTTAACCCCCTCCCGGCCTCCCCCTTGAAAAGGGGGAGGAGCAAAGTCATTCTGAACTCTAAACTCTGTATTCCTTCTCTACTCCCAAAACAAAAAAAGACCCCAACCGTACGGCTGGGGTCTCAATCTTTTCCGATAAGTTATCGTGCTAGCGAACACCTATCTCATAGCTTGAATCTTACTATTACGCTTCAGCTTTTTCTTTTTTAGCTTTAGGCGCTTTAGAAGCTTCTTGGTCTGCTTTCTTCTTGATTACAGTTGTACCTTCGAAAGTTTCACCTTCAACGAAAGCTTTACCGTAGTAAGAAGCAAGTAGAACTTCTTTCAGCTCAGAGATTAGTGGGTAGCGTGGGTTCGCACCAGTACATTGGTCATCGAACGCTTCAACAGATAGCTCGTCTAGTTTAGCAACGAAGTCTGATTCAGCAACGCCAGCCGCTTGGATAGACATTGGGATGTCTAGGTTCACTTTTAGCTCATCCAACCATGCTAGAAGACGCTCGATCTTCTGAGCAGTGCGGTCACCAGCTTGGCTTAGGCCTAGGTGGTCAGCAACCTCTGCGTAACGACGACGTGCTTGTGGACGGTCGTATTGAGAGAATGCAGTCTGCTTAGTTGGGTTATCGTTCGCGTTGTAACGTACAACGTTAGAGATAAGTAGTGCGTTAGCAAGACCGTGTGGTAGGTGGAATTCAGCACCGATTTTGTGAGCCATTGAGTGACACACACCTAGGAATGCGTTCGCAAATGCTACACCAGCGATAGTTGCTGCGTTGTGTACTTTCTCACGAGCGATTGGGTCGTTTGCACCGTTCGCGTAGCTTGAAGGTAGGTACTCTTTAAGCATCTTAAGTGCTTGTAGAGCTTGACCGTCAGAGTACTCGTTCGCAAGAACAGATACGTAAGCTTCTAGAGCGTGAGTTACTGCATCGTAACCACCGAATGCTGTTAGAGACTTAGGCATGTTCATTACTAGGTTAGCATCAACGATAGCCATGTTTGGCGTGATTTCGTAGTCAGCTAGTGGGTACTTAGCGCCAGTCTTGTCGTCAGTAACAACCGCGAATGGAGTAACTTCAGAACCCGTACCAGATGTTGTAGTGATACATACAAGCTCAGCTTTTTGACCCATTTTAGGGAACTTGTAAATACGTTTACGGATATCCATAAAGCGCATTGCTAGTTCTTCGAAGTGAGTTTCTGGGTGCTCGTACATTACCCACATGATCTTAGCTGCATCCATTGGTGAACCACCACCTAGAGCTAGGATTACGTCAGGTTGGAAGCTCTTCATTGCTTCAGCGCCTTTCTCAACAACAGACAGTGTTGGATCCGCTTCTACATCGAAGAATACTTGTACTTCAATACCTTGTGCTTTCAGTAGTTGTACTACGTCATCAGCGTAACCGTTGTTGAATAGGAAACGGTCAGTTACTAGGAATGCGCGTTTCTTACCTTCTAGGTCGCCAAGAGCGATTGGAAGGCTACCACGACGGAAGTAGATAGACTTAGGTAGTTTGTGCCACAACATGTTTTCAGCTCGCTTCGCTACAGTTTTCTTGTTGATTAGGTGCTTAGGACCTACGTTCTCAGAGATAGAGTTACCACCCCATGAACCACAACCTAGAGTTAGAGACGGTGCAACGTTGAAGTTGTATAGGTCACCGATACCACCGTGAGTTGTAGGGATGTTTACAAGAATACGTGCAGTTTTTAGCTTGTCACCGAAGTAACGGATGCGGTCTGCATTTGTGTCTTGATTAGTGTATAGGCCAGAAGTGTGACCGATACCGCCGATTTCAACCATTGTTACCGCTTGAGCAACTGCGTCTTCGAAGTTGTCTGCACGGAATAGACCTAGAGTTGGAGAAAGTTTCTCGTGAGCGAACTCATCATCGATCGATACTTTACCTAGACCTTCACCAACAAGAACTTTCGTGTCTGCTGGAACTTTAACACCTGCCATTTCAGCGATTGCTGGAGCTGGTTGACCAACGATCTTCGCGTTTAGCGCGCCGTCGATTAGAAGAACTTTACGAACTTTGTCCGCTTCAGCTTTGCTTAATACGTAAGCTTTGTGAGAAGCGAAACGCTCTTTAACTTCGTCATATACTTCATCAACAACGATAGCTGCTTGCTCAGAAGCACATACAACGCCGTTATCGAAAGTCTTAGACATTAGGATAGAAGCAACTGCACGCTTGATGTCAGCTGTTTCATCGATAACTACTGGAACGTTACCTGCACCTACACCGATTGCTGGCTTACCAGAAGAGTAAGCTGCTTTAACCATGCCTGGACCACCAGTTGCAAGGATAAGAGCGATACCATCGTGCTTCATAAGAGCGTTAGATAGCTCAACTGAAGGTTGGTCGATCCAACCGATAATGTCTTTTGGTGCACCCGCTGCGATTGCTGCGTCTAGAACTAGCTTAGCTGCGTCGTTCGTAGAGTTTTTAGCGCGTGGGTGTGGTGAGAAGATAATACCGTTACGAGTCTTCAGAGAGATTAGAGATTTGAAGATCGCTGTCGAAGTTGGGTTAGTTGTTGGTACGATACCACAGATGATGCCCACTGGCTCTGCGATAGTCATAGTACCTAGGTTGTCGTCCTCTTCTAGAACACCACATGTTTTTTCATCTTTGTATTTGTTGTAGATAAACTCAGAAGCGAAGTGGTTCTTGATAACTTTATCTTCAACAATACCCATACCTGATTCTTCTACCGCTTGTTGCGCTAGAGGGATACGTGCTTGGTTAGCTGCTAGAGAAGCTGCGCGGAAGATCTTGTCTACTTGCTCTTGTGAGAAAGTAGCAAACTCTTCTTGAGCTGCTTTAACGCGTGCGACTAGAGCGTCTAGTTCAGCTAGATTGGTTACAGGCATAGAAAATCTCCTAAAATAATAAAATGTAAAAGCTAATTTATTGAGCTTACTGCTCTTGTTTCACTGCCCCGCCCCCACGTTGCAGTGAAAGTACAGTCATTGTCACGCCCCCACGTTTCAATGACCACCAAGTCAACCGTTTGTTAATCAGTAGGCTTAGTAAATTGCTTTCGAGACTGAGTATAATGTTTCAAGGTGTGAAATAAATTGACTCAGATCAGTTATGAAAAATTAATTACCCCGTTAGGGTTACAACCGCTCTAATTCACAACCTAAACTACTGATTAATAAATACTTTAACGCAAAAATAAATGTGAATAAAAAACAACCGAACAGTTGCGCGCTGAAAGTTTAACCACACAAAATGAAAAAAACTTTCATAATTGAACAATTTTTAACACATCCACAGCATTTACGTGCCACTTGAGTATAAGGATCTTTATCCAACTCGCTAGTTTTTATATGGGGTTTGTTTGCAACTTCACAAGATTGGTACAACAAAAAAAACACCACTCCTTTACAAGCACTCCTTATCTCTACCGTCATTGATGACAAATTCATGTTGAGGAATAAAATACCTCAGAGAATGTGTGTTTTTTGCTCGTAATTTTTCCTGAAAAGCCCTACATTAGCGGCGCTCAAATTCGCTCATTTACTTTTTGGATTGAACGCCATCATGCAAAGCATCGAAATCGCTATCTTTCTTCAGTTTTTTCTTGGTTTAGTGGCTGCCGTCAACCCGGTTGGCATCATGCCGGTTTTTGTTTCTTTAACCGGACATATGACATTAGAAGAAAAACACAAAACCGCCAAAACAGCGAATGTGGCTGTCGCCATCATTCTGATCATCTCTTTACTTGCCGGTCAGGTCTTGCTGGATATGTTCAGTATTTCCTTAGATTCGTTTCGTGTCGCTGGCGGCTTGCTGTTACTGAGCATCGCATTTTCAATGATGAGCGGTAAGCTTGGTGAAGATAAACAGAACAAACAAGAAAAGTCAGAGTATGTAAGCCGTGAGCAGATCGGCGTAGTTCCCCTAGCAATGCCGCTAATGGCAGGCCCAGGTGCGATCAGCTCGACCATTGTTTACGGCTCCCGTTATCCAGGGCTGTTAGAAACCGTTGGCATTGCACTAACGGTTATCGCTTTCTGTCTAAGCTCTTGGCTGCTATTTCGCTCTGCGCCACTGATCGTACGCTTCCTCGGGCAAACAGGTATCAACGTGATTACTCGTATCATGGGCTTAATATTAGGCGCTTTGGGTATCGAGTTTATTGCTAACGGTCTACGTAATCTGTTCCCGGGGCTAATGTAGCGTTTTGCTTGTATCGTCTCTGTCTCTCGTTGATAGAGGCTCTTATTAATGGAAGCGCACAACAAGATAGAGATATACAAGTAAACAGGGACATACAGACCGAGACGAATTTGGTTAATGACTTGTAACCGTCAAGATGGGTATCATACTGAATAAGTAAACACGATCAGTGGCTTGAACGGATTCAGTATGGAACAACACTCTCATCCTCTTAAAAATCGCCTGTACGTCATCATATTCGGCACGCACACACCCGCTGGTCGTGCCTTCGACATCGCGCTCCTGATTGCGATCCTGCTATCACTGGTTGTCGTGGTTGCTCAATCTGTTCCTGAGATTCAAGACTCATACGGTACCGCGCTCCACTTTTTTGAGCTCGGGTTTACCGCCTTATTTACGATTGAATACCTCGTCAGGCTCTACTGCTCACCCCAACCTACCGCATATGCAAGAAGCTACTACGGCATTGTCGACCTACTTGCAATTTTGCCCACCTATATTGCTCCGTTCGTACCGGGTGCATCATATATGGTAGTGATCCGAATGCTGCGTATCATGCGCATCTTTCGAATCTTGCGCCTTGTTGGCTACCTTCAAGACTCCAATATCTTGCTACGCAGTCTGCTGATGGCGAGAAGAAAAGTGTTTATCTTTTTCTCTACGGTTGGCATTTTGGTCACTATCTTTGGCTCTCTAATCTATGTCATTGAAGGGCCAGAGCATGGCTTTACCAGCATTCCTAAAAGCATCTACTGGGCTATCGTCACCATCACAACCGTTGGCTATGGTGATATTGTGCCGCAAACCGGGCTTGGTAAAACCATCGCCTCTCTAACTATGTTGCTCGGATATTCGATCTTGGCAGTGCCGACAGGCATCATTACCGCAGAGCTCAACAATGAAATGAAGTCACACCGGCAATTGGTGAAATGCCCAAACTGCTCTAAAGCCGGGCATGAAACGGAAGCCTTATTCTGTAAATATTGCGGTAGTGAGTTGGCAGACCCTGACCAGCGTGTCGTGCCGATCGACAATAAGCAAGAAAAAGACACAGATTAAGAGCGAACATCAAAGCTTGATACAAACGCACAAAAAAAGCGCCTATCAGGCGCTTTTTGAATTTCATCTACTTGTTGGCAGTTACTGCTTTTCAGCCAGAATAATACGCAAAGTACGTCTTAGTGGCTCAGCTGCACCCCATAGCAATTGGTCACCCACCGTAAAGGCATTAAGGAAATCATCCCCCATCGACATCTTACGTAGTCGACCAACTGGAATATCCAGCGTGCCAGTCACTTTCGCAGGCGTTAGCTCTTGCGCCGTAATATCACGCTCATTTGGAATCACTTTCACCCAATCATTGTGAGTGCCGATCATCTCTTCGATTTCATCCATAGGAATAGCTTGTTTTAGCTTGATCGTTAGCGCTTGAGCATGACAACGCATCGCACCAATACGAACACATGTGCCATCAATCGGCACAGGAGAGTCTTGTAGACCAAGAATCTTGTTGGCTTCGACACCCGCTTTCCATTCTTCTTTGCTTTGGCCGTTGTCACGCTTAACATCGATCCAAGGAATGAGAGAGCCCGCAAGTGGCACGCCAAATTGATCCACAGGGAACGAATCAGCACGCATGGTTTCAGCCACTTTCTTATCGATATCGAGAATCGAAGAGGCCGGGTTAGCAAGCTCAGTAGCAACAGACTCTTTGATTGTGCCCATTTGCGAAATCAGTTCGCGCATGTTCTTCGCACCCGCACCCGAAGCCGCTTGATACGTCATTGCACTCATCCACTCAACATGGCCTTTCTCGTAAAGGCCGCCCAATGCCATCAACATCAAGCTCACGGTGCAGTTGCCACCTACAAACGTATTGGTGCCGCCGTGAATACCTTCTTGAATCTGTTTCAAGTTCACAGGGTCTAAAGTGATAATGGAGTCGTTTGCCATGCGCAGCGTTGATGCTGCATCAATCCAATAGCCTTTCCAGCCGGCTTGACGAAGTGCTGGATAGACTTTTTCTGTGTAGCTACCACCTTGACAGGTAATTACAGCATCTAATTGTTTAAGGGCATCAATATCAAAAGCATCCTGCAAAAGGCCTGCTTCTTTACCCAAGTTTGGCGCCGGGATACCAACTTGTGAGGTACTAAAGAAGACCGGCTCAATCAGATCGAAATCACGCTCCTCTACCATACGTTGCATCAGCACAGAACCAACCATGCCACGCCAACCAACTAGACCTACTCTCATAAGCTTTCGCACTCCATGTCAAAAAGGTAAAAATAAAAAAGGGAAACCCCAGTAATAAAGATTTCCCTTTCAAAGCGCAAGTGTTATTTCATACCCGCTCACATTTAAGCGGATTTTTATTCACAACCCCGATGAGTGGTTAACTTTGAACACCCTTCACGGCACCGCGTTTACCGAGCATATAACCCAGTCCCAAAGGTGCAAAGAAAATCGCCAAAATGAATAAAATGAAGTAGATAATCGTACTCTTAATCAGCTCAATGAGTTTATCCATCGCTAACGTCAGCACATCTTGTGACACTTGATCGAGTTCTTGTGTCAACATTTGGCGCTGCTCTGAGACAATATCGGCAATCGCCATTCTCTCTCGCTCTACCATTGCAACAAGCTCAATACGTTCACGCTCTACCATCAACTCAAGGGCTTGTCGCTCTTGAGATAGTTTACCCAATTGCTCCGTTGTCTTACCGTCGATATCATTGACAAGTGGCTGCAGCTCAACCGCCATATAGGCCGCGAGGTTACGCATGTACTCGGGGTTATTTTCAACAAAATCTTGGAATGACTCTGAAGTCGTTTTCAGGGTCTCTAGCGCGCTTGAAACATCTTCTGCAGTCAAGTCACTGTTCAATGCCACCAGCTCCGCTTTCCAACCAATAAGTTTTGGCGTTTGCTGAGAGACAAGGCTTAATCGGTCCGACACATCACCCATGGCTTCTGCCATTGTCCCAACGCTCGATACCGCTTCTTCTGTCGACAAGTCATTGAACTCTAGCCATGAACGATAGGCCGGAGTTTGAATGAAACGGATTTCAGCAAAGGCATTGTCTTGGCTAAATTGTTCGACAAATTGCTTAGAAGAATTAAATAAGCTGCGAGACATCAACATACTCGCAAGCTGTTCGATTTCAGTTAGCAATTGGCTAGAGGCCCGGCCCGCAAGCTGTGACTCAAACAAGGCTTGACCTTGCTCCATTTTGAAGAAATCATCCATTTGCTTGGTGAACACCCAACTGTCAATTAAACCTGCTTGTGGCGAGGCTTGATAAACGGCGCGCTGCATGCCCTCTTGCGCGTTGATCTTCCACAGCAACACATAAGATTGATGATAACGATCGTCAGCAGGGTACTGCTCTTTCAGAACGTCGGCATTTTGTTCAACCTGAGAGAAAAAGGAGAGTGCATATTCGCGAGTCAGTAGTCGGGTCGCCAACTCTTGTTGGGTCAAAGGCGTTGTTTGATTGTCAATTTTCACTTCAAGTAGAGAACAACCGGTTAGAGCAGATAGGCACAATGCCATCGCTAACCACCAAGTTTTATTTATCACGCTGCTAGCCTCAAAAATAACCAAGATGCTGGGTCCATCGAACCCTAATAATTTGTGGCGGAGATTAGACCAAAAGAAGCGAGCGGGCACAAACGAAAAACGCACGAGAAACCCGCCTTATCGGTCAGTTTTTCGTGCATTTTTGCTTTGCATCAATCCTGTCTATATCAACTTATTTAAGCATTCAATTTATGCATTGACACAGTCAGTGTATTTTTTGGCACTTTCAATCGTTTGAGATAGATGTAACGCCAGTTGCTCAAGCTCTTTAGCTGACGTCACTCGCCCTTGTTTAATATTTGCCTCAATCACTGTCGCAATCTCGCGCAGTGGCATTGCCCCCACACTAGCAGCCACACCTTTTAAACTGTGCGCAGCTCGCATCGCTTCTGGGTTTTGCTCGGCAATAAGCCGCTCAATTTTCTCAGCGTCATTTTGATGGTCATCAACAAATACACCAAGCAGTAAGGCCACCGACTCTTTATCACCACTGACCGAATCAAGCATATAGTCATAATCAACACAGCTTATCGGTGTACCCGTGGGATCATCTAGCTCAATCGACGCCTCACTTGGGGAGTCTTCCTGCGGCTCGATATCGCTCATCGCCTCATTGGTTGTCATTTCCTTAGCTAACACAGGAATAGGCTCCTTACGCTTACCCTGCCTTGACGACCAACTAAACAGCAGCAGTAGTACCGGAATCAAGTTGACGGCAGCAAAGACAACACCCGCACTGCGAATATGTTGGAACAGCTCTTGACGAAGATCGGTGATATAACGACTCACCTCAAAACTGACCAGTTGTTCAATCAAATAGGCGCCTTGAGCGTAAGCCCCCAAAGTATCTGAGCTGAGTGCTAACAATTGCTGAAACGTTCTTTTATCTTCTTCCGCTAAAGTAAGTGACTGCGTGTAGAGACGGTCTAAATCTCGATAGACATACGCATTGGAGCTTTGATCACCAAACATCGCAATAAACGTCAGTGAACCGAGCTCAGTCAGCAAAGCGTGGATCTCAGAATCGGTTTTATACTGCTCCATCTGAACACTTAACGTATCGAGTAAATCAACGACTTGAACCTGGTTATCGCTGAGCTGTTCTGTCAAACGAGTGAAACGGTCGATCAGCATGATCAATTGATTGACGTCATGAGAAAACATCGCATCTCTTTGCGAGGCTAATAGCTCGAGCTTTAAGGAGTTGATAAGATGTGTTGAAAGGGCAAGATGCTCTAAATGATTGGTCTGGAATACTGGCTCGATACTGACTAAGGTACGCGTCTCTTGAATTTCGTTGTCGAGCTCCTCTAGCGCAGACAACACCGCGTATTCTCCTCGCAACCATATCACCCCGGTAATCGTGGCGATAATCCAAATCACCAACGCGATGTATCCTCTGTGAAATTTCATTCTTTTCCCTAAGATATTCACTGCACTCAGTTTCACCGTAAACCAAAAAAAAAGAGAGAGCAAACGCCCTCTCCTATTTATCGATCACTATCAATGTGATTGACGAGTCAGTTGGTCCTTCAGATTTGGCGGACAACCTTTGATCGTGAGTGTGTCTGTGTCTTGATCATAGAACACACGCTCGCCAAGCAGCAAACTATCAAAGCTCAAATTGAGACCGCCACCAGCGCCAACATATTTAGTCAGCTTGCGTACTGTCGTGCGGTCGGCTGGAAAACTCTCTTCCAACTCATAGCCCTGAGATTGCGTGAACTCCTGAAAAGAACTGCCCGAATCTGTTGGAGGCAACTCACCAGAAAGCTCTGTTAGATGAATCTCATCACCCGATTTCAACTGCTCGGTACAATAAGTCGCAACTTGCTTTTTGTATTCCGTGGTTTCTTGCTTATCGAGCTGAGCGTCAGAACAGAAATCTTCCACCGCTTGCATCAAGACTAAGTTTTGCTGCTTACTGTCTAAGCCCACCTCAGCTTGCAGAAAGTCTAAGAAGAAATCAGCCACTTTACGACCCACGCGACCTTTGATGTAGCTGAGGTAACGGTTCGACTCTTTGTCGGTATCGTATGTTGATAAGTCAAGGCGTGCTGCAATGTCCATCTTATTGATATCAAGATAATCTGTCGCACTGATATCAAGGCCTTCCGTCACTTTTAGGCTTTGATTGGACGGCAAAATAGCAATGAATAGGTAATCAGTTGCCAATGACTGATACTCAGCAATCACAAAAATACCTTCGTCAGCAAACGGGTATTTAGCCAGTTCATGCTTTAGGCTCTCTCCGCACTGCTGAGAAAACTCATAAAAGCTCAACTCTCCCTTGCGGAACGTATCTAAGCGCTGTTGAAATTCACTATCACTTTTGAACAAGCCAAAGCCTTTGCCTGCTTTGGCATTAAAAGTACGGTGTAATTCTGCCACCAAATTTTCACTCGTGTGATCGAGTTCTAGCGCATCAGAGCGATAGTTTACGACCAATTCTTCCTGATCGTTCTTACTTAGTTGGTGCAAAATAATGTTAGAAAGCTGCAGACTCATAGGATTTGAAGTAATCTTGGTTTAGTTAGCGGGTCTAGTAGGTTATCATAAGACGTTTTTACTATCATATATACATATATAGAGTTTCTATGCCGATTACATCTAAATACAGTGACGAACAAGTTGAGCAAATCCTAGCAGAGGTTGCCGCTATCCTAGAAAAACACCAAGCATCACCAGAATTATCTCTGATGATTGCAGGTAATATTGCAACTAATGTCTTAAATCAAAACGTTGCGCCTTCACAGCGTAAAGCGATTGCTGATAAATTTGCACAAGCTCTTGTTTCTTCTCTAGAAGATAAAGCTCACTAATACGTTGGATAAAAAGAACAGCACTTATGGTAGATAGTGGAAATTCCTACTCGGAACGTGTGTCTCGTCTCGTTGGATGGGGACATTGGTTTGCGTTTTTCAATATCATCGCGGCCATGCTTATCGGTACGCGTTACATCGTGCAATCACCATGGCCAGAAACCCTGTTTGGTCAATTCTATTTGGCGGTGTCATGGGTTGGTCACTTTGGCTTCCTGGTGTTTGCCCTCTACTTATTGGTGCTGTTCCCTCTTACGTTCCTGATACCTTCTAGAAAACTGTTCCGTCTAGTGGCGGTTCTGTTTGCTACGCTAGGACTGACCGTTCTATTGATTGATACACAAGCGTATCAGTCGATCAACCTTCACCTAAATCCGGTAGTTTGGGAGTTGCTGTTCACTGATGACTCATCCCCAGTGAGCCGTGACATCCAACACCTGTTTATCGTTCTACCCCTTATATTCCTGTTACAGCTTGGTTTATCTGAATGGGTTTGGCGTAAACAGCGCAAGCTTTCTCAACGCCACATTGGCCGTCCGATTGCCTCTGTCTTTTTTGTCTGTTTCATCATTAGTCATCTCACCTACATGTGGGCAGATGTCTCATTCTATGAGCCAGTAACCAAACAGCGTGCTAACTTCCCACTCTCTTATCCGATGACCGCGAAGTCATTTATGGAGAAACACGGCATCCTTGACCGTGAAGAGTACGAACGCCGTCAAAAAGAAAATGAAGCTCGTGGCGAAGAGATCAACTATCCACTAGAACCTATTGTCTTTGAACGCAGAGCCAACCCACTGAACGTGTTGGTTATTAGCGTGAATAACTTACGTGCGGATGCCTTGAACCAATATGCGATGCCGTTTACTTATCGCTTTTCAAACAACGCACTAAAGTTTACTGAACACTACAGTTCAAGCAACGATGTGCAAGGCATGTTTGGTTTATTTTATGGCCTACCGACCAGCTACTTGAGCAGCGCAGCAAACCAAAACGCACAATCTATTTTGTTATCAACGATGGCTGACAATGACTATCAGTTCGGCCTATTTAGTGGTGACAACTTCGATGATGAGCTCTACAACAGCGTGATCTTCAAAGATATGCCGTTTATTGAACTTGAAAACCAAGTTCAATTAGCAGAGCGCTGGAGTGCGTGGGTAACAGAGCAAACCAATGCGCCTTGGTTTAGCTTTATCGAACTGACTACCGTTGAACAATTTAACCCAGCGGCTGAGTATAAAGGTTCAACACGCGATATCCTGCGTCAAGGCTACGCAGAGTCTGTACGTCAGGCCGATGAGCAACTGCGTCAGATCTTTGAACAGCTCAACCAGCTCGATAGCCAAGGCGAAACGGTGGTTATCATCACCTCAAACCACGGTATCGAGTTTAACGAAACCGACACGAATAGCTGGGGAGCGGGTTCAAACTACAGTAAATACCAGCTCTCTGTCCCTCTTGTGGTTAAGTGGCCGGGTAAGCTCTCAGCAGAATATGACCATCCTACCAGTCACCTTGATATCTCTGTCACCTTGATGGAAGAGTTGCTAGGTGCTTCATCGAACCCAAGTGATTACAGTAGTGGTCGTAACCTGTTTAATGAGCGTAAGCGCAACTGGGTAATCGCAGGTAACAGCAACGAGCTCGCACTGCTTACCAAGCGCAATACCACTGTCGTCGATCGTTTCGGTAACTTTAAGATCTATGACAGCAAGTACCGCCGCTTAAAAGACGCAAGCCCGACATTGCCTGTGTTGATGCAAGGCTTAACTGAGCTACAACGTTTCTATAACGATTAGATTTTAATCTAGCTCACATTACGGTGTGAGCTAGATTATAAAACCGCTACTAATCAAACCCTTAACCTGTTGACGCGCCATACGCTCATGCTAATATCAGCCCTATCGGACTGTAGCGCAGCTTGGTAGCGCACCGTCATGGGGTGTCGGGGGTCGTGGGTTCAAATCCCGCCAGTCCGACCAGACACAGAAAAGGTCAGCATAATTTGCTGACCTTTTTGCATTTTATCCATCAGAGATCTTGAGCCAATCTTATCTAGTGCGTCACTGCTTTAGAAAACACATTGACAATAACTGTCCCGAGTAGAATAAAACTGATTCCGATCACAGCGGGTAGATCGAGCTTTTGACCATAATAGAGCCAGCCAAATCCTGCCACCAAAACAATACCAGCACCACACCATATCGCATAGGCGATACCAACAGGCATGACTTTGACAACTTGTGCTAATGAAGCAAAGGCTACTGCATAAAAACCGAGGCACATTAATGTAGGCAGCGGCTTTGAAAAACCATCGGTTTTAGCTAAGAAACTGGTCGCGATAACCTCCGCAAGAATCGCGAAGGAGAGTAAAACATAATGCAAAGGGAGACTCCAAATGTTAAGGCTGGCTTAAACGTGTTTTGCCGTGTTGAGTTTGGGATGTGTTGAGCACTCGAAAAAACATCTCTTCTGGCCGCTGCTCCAACAATTTTTGCTTAAACCATTGAGTAAACAGCGTCACCTTCGGAGGGGCTTGATGACGATTGTACGTTAAATAATGGCAGTCTGTCGCACTCATCACCTTGTCGCTGATAGCCACTACCTCGCCTTTTGCCAGCAGTGGGATAGCATTCAAGGAACGACAGAGCATCACCCCTGCCCCCTTCGCCGCAAGCTCTAAGCCCATCATAGTACTGCCCACTTCGTATTGACGATTCGGCGCAGTACAACTGAACCCATTCATAGACAACCACTCAGGCCAGCCCTCTGAATAACCCCTGACGTAAATACCGGGAAGTTGTTCAAACTGACCTCCGTCGATAAGGGCAGCGTGTTTATCTCGAAAACTTGGGCTACAGACAGCCACCCAATACTCTTTACACACAAGTTCCCCGCCCCCTTCGCTGTTGGCAGGGCCATTAACGATTTCGACATCTAACATTGGCTGACTTCCCTCTAGTTGAGGCCAGTCATCGGTATGTAAACGAACATTGATATATGGATGTTGGTGATAAAAGTCTTCAAGCATGGGCGCTAACCAACAGAAAGCGAATGACGTATTAACCTTGATTGTGAGCTGTTGGGGCTCTGTATTGTGGGTTAATGCCTGAGTTTGGTTACGGATCGCTAATAAAGATTGATGCACCGTCGGATAATATTTTTGCCCCTGAGCAGACAAACGCAGCCGACGCTGCTCACGGTTAAACAAAGCAAAGCCCAAATACTGCTCAAGCGACTTGATGTGCTGACTAACAGCCGCTTGCGTCACATGAAGCTCATTGGCTGCTTTTGAGATCGATTGATGGCGAGCACAAGCCTCGAAGGCCACGAGAGATTTTAATGGAGGCAACATAGCTTGCTTTCTCTGCTGGGTACAACTTTGCGGGTAAGTAGGAAACTTAGTCACCATTTTTTTCATATCGATGAAGTTAAGATGACATTAGCCTTACTTAATTGAGTGACGAATTTATGTCCACCAAGTTTAGAAAAACTTAACTAAAACCCTCAAAAAAATGCCTCCACTGTAATTTTCACTTAACTCTCCTGCTCTAAATTAAGCCCTAACTTAACTGGCATATGCCAAAACGGCTAAATCATGAAATGGAGAATATCATGAACAAATTGATGCTTGCTGCTGCAACCGCTGCAGTATCGTTAACGAGTGTTTCAGCTTTTGCTAACCAAGAGCTGACGGTTTACACAGCATTTGAAATTGAACAGATTCGTGCACTTGAAAGTGCCTTCCAAGCTCAGCACCCAGATATCAAGCTGAACTTCATGCGTGACTCTACAAGCGTTGTTACTGCACGTCTTTTGGCAGAAAAAGAGAACCCTCAAGCGGATGTAATTTGGGGTCTTGCAGCAACATCAATGATGGTTCTAGACAAGCAAAACATGCTGACTCCATACGCACCTGCCGATCTAGACAAGCTTGACGAGAAATTCCGCGATAGCCGTGAAGTGCCACACTGGATTGGTATGGACGCATGGATTGCTGGTATCTGTTTCAACACAATTGAAGCCGAGAAGCATGGTTTAGAAGCGCCAACATCTTGGGCTGACCTAACTAAGCCTGAATACAAAGGCCATATCGTCATGCCAAACCCGGCGTCATCGGGTACTGGCTTCTTAGACGTATCTGCTTGGCTACAACAATTTGGCGATGAAAAAGGTTGGGAGTTCATGGAAGGCCTACACCAAAACATCGCGCGCTACACTCACTCAGGTTCAGCACCATGTAACCTAGCGGCAACCGGTGAAACGACAATGGGCGTATCGTTCGCATTCCGTGGTGCCACCCTAAAACAACAAGGTGCACCAATCGAAATGATCTTCCCATCTGAAGGTGTGGGTTGGGATATGGAAGCGGCTGCAATCGTAACTGGCACTGACAAAACTGAAGCGGCTCAAACGCTACTAGATTTCGCCGCTTCTGAAGGTGCAAACAAGGTATACAACCAGTTCTACCCCGTTATTGCTATCAGTGAGCTTGCGCAGCCTGTTGAGCACTACCCAACAAACGCGACTGAAATCATGATTGAAAATGACTTCGTATGGGCATCTGAGAACTACGACTACATCATCAACGAGTGGGTTAAACGCTTCGACGGTAAGTCTGACGCGAAATAATCTAACTGAATAAGCGATAGGGCTCACTCTGAGCCCTTTTATTGATTGTTACCCCCGATATACAAGCTCGCAAGAGAGTACGACCGTGAATACTAATACCTATCTATCCGTAAACGACCTGTCTAAGCACTTTGGTGATTTCACCGCACTAAAACACATATCTCTCGATATCAAAGAAGGCGAGTTTATCTGCTTCTTAGGCCCTTCGGGCTGCGGTAAAACCACGCTTTTGCGTGCTATCGCTGGGCTTGAGTTACCAAGCGAAGGCCAAATTCTTCAAGCACAACGTGACATCACCTTATTGCCCCCAGAACAACGTGACTTCGGTATTGTTTTCCAATCTTACGCGCTGTTTCCTAATCTGACTGTTGCTGAAAATATTGCTTTCGGTTTGACCAACCAGGGTATGAAAAAACAGGAAGCTTTGGAAAAAGTACGAGAGTGGCTGGAACTGGTGGACCTACCTAACTCTGAGCACAAATTTCCAGCGCAGCTTTCTGGTGGGCAACAACAACGTGTGGCACTCGCCAGAGCCTTAGCACTGTCTCCGGGACTATTGCTGCTTGATGAACCACTTTCGGCGCTAGATGCCAAAGTTCGTGCACACTTACGTCACGAAATCTGTCAGCTTCAAAAGAAGCTTGGTATCACCACCATTATGGTGACACACGACCAAGAAGAAGCCCTAACCATGGCTGACCGTATTGTCGTGATGAATCACGGCGTTGTAGAGCAAATCGGCACACCGAGAGAGATCTATCATCACCCTGCTTCAGAGTTTGTTGCTGACTTCATCGGCGCGATGAACTTTTTCGAAGCCCACCATGAGCAAGATGGCCTACTGTCCATTAATAACTACAAATTCACTCATTCAAACAAGATTAGCGGACAATCAGTCAAAGTTGCATTACGCCCAGAGCAGATCAAAGTCTCTGCAAACCAACAAGCAGGAATCAAAGCAAGGGTCGTCAACTTGGAGTTTCTTGGGTCATTCGTGCGTGTCGAATGTGAACTTGAGAATGACAAGCTTATTCAGGTCGACCTCACCTCTGAGTTACTGGATAAACTTAAATTAGAACCCGGTAGTGTTTGCACACTGAGTTGGAAGTCTGAAGATGCGCTTATCTTTGAGGAGCAAGCCGCATGAGTTTAGAAGCTACATTCCCACAACCAACCCAAAGCAGACACTCAAACTCTGTCATAGGCCGCATCCAAAGAGTCAGTCGCGATCAGTGGGTCATGGGCATACTATTGGTATTCGCGGCTTTACTCATGATTTTTGGCCTTATGGCACCGCTATGGGCAATGTTTAGCAAAAGTCTGCACAACAGTGCTGGCGAGTATATTGGCTTTGAAAACTACGCCACTTATTTGAGTAGCCCTGCCCTAACACAGTCAATCTACAACACACTGTTTATCGGCATCTCGGTTTCTTTGATTGTTGGCCTACTCGCGTTCGGGTTCTCTTACTCATTGACTCGAACCTGTATACCTTTCAAGCGCACGTTTAAGCTGATTGGCAGTTTGCCTATCCTAGCACCATCACTGCTGTTCATCTACTTATTTGGTAATCAGGGGATTTGGAAATCTTGGTTGATGGGAGAAAGTATCTACGGCCCAATCGGTATCATCATGGGCTTGGTGTTCTGGTGCTTCCCTCACGCTGTACTCATTATGTCTACGGGGCTATCAAACGCCGACGCTCGACTTTATGAAGCAGCAAGAGCATTGCGTACGTCACCGCTGCGCACCTTCTTTACCGTGACCTTGCCCGGAGCAAAGTATGGCTTGATGAGTGCGATGATTGTCATCTTCACTCTCGTCGTGTGTGATTTTGGTGTAGCAAAAGTCATTGGCGGTCAATACAACGTACTCGCGACAGATATTTACAAACAGGTTATTGGACAACACAACTTTGCAATGGGTGCGGTAACGTCGGTCATTCTGCTACTTCCTGCCGTATTATCTTTTGGTGTTGAAACCCATATTCGCCGCAAACAACAAAGCATGATGAGCTCCAATGCGGTGATGTATCAACCTCAACCAAGCAAACTCAAAGACACTATCGCCTTTCTATTCTGTGCTGGCATTGTGGTGAGTATTATTGTGGTGATTGGTATGGCGCTTTACGGCTCTCTAATCAGCTTCTGGCCATACAACAAGTCACTGACACTCAACAACTATGATTTTGAGCGCTTCATTAGTTACGGCTGGGCTCCCTTCTTTAACTCAGTGAAGATGGCACTTTTAGTCGCTGTCATTGGCACGCTGCTTACGTTTGTAATCGCCTACTGTGTTGAAAAAGGCCGAGCGATGAAGCCATTACGCAACATACTGCACCTTATGGCGATGATGCCAATGGCCGTACCTGGCATGGTGTTAGGACTTGGCTACATCTTCTTCTTTAACTCTCCAGCCAATCCGCTGAATGGCTTGTATGGCACAATGACCATCTTAGTGCTTTGTACTGTTGTCCACCTCTACACCGTGGGCCACATGACAGCAATGACCACATTGCGCCAAATTCCTGCGGAAATTGAAGCAGTCGCTGCTTCACTGAAGATACCCCAGTATAAAGCGTTCTTTAAGATATCGGTTCCTCTAGGTCTCCCAGCTATCTTAGACATCGCGAGCTATCTGTTTGTCAACGCAATGACCACCACATCTGGGGTTATTTTCCTATATACCACCGATACGGTCTTAGCTTCTATCGCAGTTATGCACCTTGATGAGATGGGATATACCGCTGCCGCCGCTGCCATGGCCGTAATGATCATGGTGACATCTGCTATAGCGAGAATGATTCACAGCGCTATCAGTTACGTTTTGATTAAACACACTCAGAAATGGCGTTACCGCTGATCAAACCCACCTATTGTGAGATGTCACTCAACGAAGTAACAAAAGTGACATCTCCAACCTAAATAATGCCAACAATAATTAGATAGAAAATCTATCGTAAGATACAAGGGATACTTGAGCATCGTATCCTTCTAGGAGTTATAAATGCTAAACCAAACTCACCCTACCCCAGCCTCGCTCTATGTTTTTGATATGGATGAAACTCTGATTGCTAAAGATCTGTCCGTACTTTGGCACCAGCATCTCGTGCATGATTTGCACCTAGCAGATGAATCGTTTCTTGCTGAAGATGAAAAGATGATGGCAGATTACTATCAAGGGGCGATGGATCTTGATGGCTATGTCGAGTTCAGTATGCAGCCTATCAAGCACCTTTCCACGACTGAAATCGATGCCATCGCTGATACTTTCATTGAGACAACAGCCGCACGCTATGTTTACCCTCAGGCCATCTCTTTACTGCAAGAGCTACACCATCAGGGCAAAACATGCATGATCATATCTGCAACCGTCACTTTCCTAGTAAAAGCACTCGCAAAACACCTAGACATTGAATTTGCAGAAGGCGTTAACTTGCACCAAGAGGGCGGCTTCTACACTGGTAAAATTTTTGGCGTCCCGAGCTATCAAGCCGGAAAGGTCATTCGATTGAAGCAGTGGCTTGAAAGTCAAAATGGGGAATACATGGCCACCCATTTTTACTCTGATTCAATTAACGATCTGCCTCTGCTGCTCGAAGTACCGAACCCTATCGTCGTCAATGGCTGCCCGAGGCTTAAAGAACATGCCTTGCAATCTGGCTGGCAACAGCTTTCATGGGCTCTTTAAGCGTTAATTCTTCTTTCGAAGCACATTAGCAGCGATTATTTTTCGAAAAGTGTTCAACATCTAATCGAACAAACCTCATAAGGGTTTACTCTAATCAGATTCACTATTATTATGCGTCCCACAAAGGAGAGATGGCTGAGTGGTTGAAAGCACCGGTCTTGAAAACCGGCATACGTTAATAGCGTATCTAGGGTTCAAATCCCTATCTCTCCGCCATACTCTGAAAAAGCCGCTGAGAAATCAGCGGCTTTTTCGTTATTTAGAAACTAACATGCCACATCAGTTCGAAATACATTTGAAAGATCCCAAAACAACCGCACAAAGTATTGGCGGCTGTTAATCTGTATTCAAACTATTAGTGAATGACTGGCTGATTTTCTACCGAATATGTTAGCTTGTAGAAATGAGCTTCACTTTCACCATTCTTAAACTGGTTATAAACTCCGGCTTTGAAATAGCTTTTCTTCTCGTTCCAGTACGTGATGTCGTGGTTAACAGCCGTTTTGCCGTTATGGTTGATGATCAGCTTATTACCACCAACATAGAGATCAAACTTGTCTGTACCTTCTTGTGCAATTGGCGCAATTGGTAGCTTGATATAAGCATTTTTACACGCTTCTGTTCCCTTATTGCCGCTCTTAGAACCACAGTTCACTGCATTGTTCTTAATGACAGCCCAGTACCAATCTTTCTTACCACTGCGCTCTGCCTCGTAAACAACACGAACCAATGGATGTGGAATATACCCATCTCCAGAAACCCCATCCGGAAAATCTGCAGAAATACTGCCCGCGTTATGAACCTGAAGGTACGTGATTGCGTCATTCTTCGCTTGATCAGTGTTCGCTACCGATGAGCTTGGGTTGATGGGTTGAATCTCTGCACCCAAGTGGTAATACTTATCTGACTCGCCTACATTGAAATTCTTATAGATACGAACTTCACTACGGTTTTTGTATCCCGCCATTTTGAATACAAGGGCTTGTGTCGCTTTGTCTACGTAAAAGCTATCCAGTATTAAACCGTCAAATTGACCATTTAGGGCATACTCGTCTTTATTACCTGATTTACCTTCTGGGTCTGACGCCTGAAGTTTAGATACTTTTAGAACGTCCTGAAATTGCGTGTAATCTGCTGGCGCAGCCTTCTCTGCAGCTTGCGCACCAAATGCAACCGCTACTGCAGCCGCCAAGAAGCAAGATCTAAGTGTGTTTGTCATGTTATCCATTCTCTAATAGTCAAAGCTCTCAGTCATATCGCTATAACCAAGAAATAAATTGTTACAGTTAGGGAGGGTTATCGTATTCACAGAATCATTAAATTTCCGTGATCTAATCCTATTGTATTATTTTATGTTTAGAGAAAAACACTCACACCGTGAACATCATCACAGTAAATGGCGTTTTGGACTGACACTTAGGCAAATCTGACACAAGTAGCGTCTCGTGATACGACCTATCATTTGGTACTTAATCAAAAGCTGCATGCCCCGTATTTCATCGAATGTTTAAAAAGCAGTCAATCAAACAAGCATTTTAAAAATAGGGGTTTACAACAAAGGATTAGCTCTATACTATGCGTCACACAAAGGAGAGATGGCTGAGTGGTTGAAAGCACCGGTCTTGAAAACCGGCATACGTTAATAGCGTATCTAGGGTTCAAATCCCTATCTCTCCGCCACATTCTAAAAAAGCCGCTGAGAAATCAGCGGCTTTTTTGCGTTTGGTGTCTGTCCCGTCCCGAAATCTGTTTACCATTTCAGTTTCATTCCTCGTAAGTAATCCGCAGATGATTTTAGATGAGGTGAAACTCTGCCAGAAGGTTGTGGAACCTTGATACTTTAAACGCTGACAGCTGGCTAATTATGACCATCATTCATTCAGGCTATGCTGGCTTTATCATTGCAGCGTGACTGAAATCTTGGGTCTTGTCATTCTCGATTGCTTATCCTGGTGAGCTACTGATATTACCGAAAGTGGTCTATTATTTAAGTCGTATGATTCAATAAAATGTCTTTGTGGACGATGACAAATACAAAGTGTCTTTTTTGGAGCGAGCCAGATAGCAAAAAACCGCTTCAAAGAAGCGGTTTTTCTAATGGGTGGGGCCCCAGCCACATCCCGGCACACAAGTCACTCGCTGCGGCTGCTTCCTTCCGGACCTGACCGAGTTCACGAGCTATTGTTGCGAGAGGACCAGAACCCCATAGATTCTGTTGTTAGAGATGCTCTATCTCGTAACGTGTGGGCATTATTCATTATCCCTTGTGGGAATGCAAGCATCGTTCTTATGAATTTGCCCCAAGTGCCTAAGAGTTGTTCAATGGTCGTTCACTTATCTCATTTAGTGGTGTCTTATTTGTCGTTTGGCTTGTGCGTTTCATGCGATACATTAACGAATCCGCTTTCACCATCACCTCATCGAGAGAGCTTTTATGCTCTTCAACACTTACTACACCAATAGAGACAGAGATTTCAATCTCGCCGGTTTCATGTTCCATTGAGAGCGAACCAAGGCTTTGAAGCATCGTATCTAGCCCATTGACGGTATGCCTACCGACCAATACAAATTCATCACCACCAATTCGATAGGCATGCCCTAGCCAGTCTTGGCGAATTTGATTAGCGACACGCTTTAAAACCTCATCACCAAACGAATGGCCATAGGTATCGTTGATTCGCTTAAACTTATCAATATCCAGATAGATCAACATATTGTCTTCTGGAATACCTTTGGAAAATCGCCTCATTAACGCCCGGCGGTTATAGATACCCGTTAGGTTATCAACCTTGGCGATGTGATTAAGATAAAGTGCCGTGATCACTGCAACAATGAACAAAATAATCAATGATGTTGTTACACGTTGGGAGAACTCTTGCTGGAGGTCGAACGTGCTGCGCCAGTTCGGTTGCTTGTCGTATTGGTTGATGATGGACTGAGTGTCAATCATGCTAAGGGCTCGATCAAAAAACGGAGCAAGTGCTTTGCCGCGATCATTCATCGCAAGGCCAAGCGCAATGTCAGATCGATAAAACGGACCAATTTCCTCATCGTTTTCAATTGGCAGTGAATTATCTTTGCGCATCATAAAGTTATAGTTGGCTCTATCTAGAGCAATATAATCGATCTGCCCTTCGATCAGCGCGCTTACCATGTCATCGGCATTGCGAAAATAGTGCAACGCTTTTTGCGGCAACAGATAAGTCAAGAGTTCGGCAAAAAAGTCGCCCCGAACCACGCCTATTCGTTCGACAATCAATTCCGAAACATTATTGTACACACTGTGCTTATAGCCTTTGCGCTTAACCATAATAGCTTCGGGAAAGTAATGCGGCGTGACAAAATGCGTGAACGCCTGGCGCTCTTGTGAAACCGTTAATGGCCCAAGTAGGTCGATCTTTCCGTTTTTAAAATCGTCATACATGCTTTGCCAGCTTTCATCTGCCGTGCTGACCACTTGGCACGTTAGCTGCAAAATTTCACAAGACTGCATTACCACGTCTGCGGTAATGCCAACAATGTCACCGTTAGCTTGATAATGATTAAACGGTGCTAAGTTTTCCAACTTTACCAACAGTGGTGATTGGGTATCAATTGAAGCACGATTAATATCGTCTCGAAGCGACTGTTGAAGCAGATCAAATTGATACTGCTGCACCTGCTCACGAAGTGCTTTTTGCACATCGGCGCTCTTGGCAACCTGTTCAACCTGTCTTAGTAATTCCGCATGCTGACCTTTAGGCACAATTAACGAGACGGGACGTATCGACAAGTCGTCGTTCAAAAGTTCGGCATCGAAACCATCTGAAAGCATTGGTTTAAGCTGATTGATGGCATCCACCACTGCATCAGCACGGCCAAGACGCAACAAATTCTTGGCCTCTTGAGTGCCGTAATAGGTTAACTGTTCGATGTCGGGGTATGCTTCCTTAATCAACTCACCGTAGATCGTACCCGCTGGAATACCAACAGTTTTGACGTGCGAGAACTGTATTGGGTTGAGTGAAAATAGATAGGTGTATTCAATGTTCGTTGGGCTGGAATAATCAAAACGTTCTGCACGTGCAGGCGTATACGTAACATTTGCGGCAAAATCCGCTTCGCTGGATGCTATAGCATCGAGAACCGCAGAGAAACTTGGGTAATAGACATAATGAATCGACAGACCAAGCGTATCGCCGACATGGTCAAAAATAGTTCGACTGACAATATCATCAGACTCTATCGCGATTTTGTAGGTGGGTTGTTGTTGAGCCCAAGCACTGACAGAAAAACCACTGACTGCTAGGCTAGTCGCTAACAAAAACAACCATTTGAAAAACAAGATCGGCTCGCTCCCTATAGATCTCATCAACAGCCTTCCTGTGCTGTTGCACTTATGTGAATCGAGCATTATAGGACGAGTTGCGTATGAATAATACCTTTACCCTACACTGCCCTATAAATTTCAATCACAATTTTACTACCTCTGGCTACTCACCTTCAGATTCCATCGCTGCAACTCGAAGAATGTAATCGGTCATCCACGCTGTTCCGAGTAAACAGAACCACAACACGAAGACGGGGTGAGGCACATCTACATCTGGGTGCACAACTAAGGCTGCAAATCCCACGGTCGGAAGCGTCCAAGTCAGGAGCTTGCTCCAGCGAAAGTTTTTAAGTTTTGCTAAGTGTTCAACTGTGCCCATGATAGCGGTAATACATAACGTCACTAACGCGGCGTAAACCAAACCCGAGATCCACATAGGCACCAATAAGCCTAGGGTCCACCAGCTGTGTGATTTACACGGCTTCCAGTGGTGCAAACACCATGAAATCGAAATTACGCACAAGGTTTGCACTACCGTCACCAGCGCAGAACCGTCGAGACGACCAGCCGATTGAGTCAAGGTGATGCCAACGAGAAGAGTTAGAGTAATAAGGCCGGTCGTGCCAATCACCCATAAGGTGCTGCGGTGTGAAAAGATCACCATTAATAATGGGGCGAGCATCCATAAGCCGACGGATAGCGCCACGGGCTGATGAGACAGTGTTAAACCGTAAACCAACATTGTAATGACAAACAAGACGCCAGTAGAGCGCAACTGGCTGACTAGCCACAAGGCCGGAATTAACACCACGAGCGCAGGTAACTCTCCCTGGCTGAACATCATTGCCTGTGAGCAAATCACAGCCAAGATCACGGTGGCGAGAAATTGAATCGTTGAATAAACCATACATCCTCCTTATGGCATTACCCAAGCTTGTTGGAGACAAAAGCATTAAACCCAAAACTGGAAAGATAAAATCGAAGTACGATTTGCCGCTTTGTCTCTTTACTTAGCCAACTTAATTTAAATATTATCAAGTCCTACTTCACCATCCATTGGTGACCTTTCCTTGGACTGAGTTTCAGTATGAATGAATTTTTAGCGCAAATCTTTGCAGTAATTCACCAAATTCCCTTTGGCCGTGTTTCAACTTATGGCGATATCGCCAAGTTTGCTGGCTACCCTGGCTATGCGCGCCAAGTCGGGAGCGCGTTAAAGAAATTACCACAAGGCTCTCAATTACCATGGCACAGAGTTATCAACAGTCAAGGTAAAATATCGTTACAGGACGCTGATTTATCGAGGCAAATGGAAAAGCTGCGAGCAGAAGGAGTCGATGTGCAAGCGGGAGGAAAAGTCGCACTAAGGCAGTATCGCTGGCAACCTGGGGAATGATAATGTGTTAAGCGTTATATTGCTGAATACCAGAAACAACAAAGGGAGCCGAAGCTCCCTTGAAACAATCCTTGATACGCTAAATTTTAGCGTACTCCAACAAGTCGCAAATCTATCTTATGTGACTTGTTGTTATCCGTAATCACCGGGTTTGAAGTATCTGTGATAAATCGCAGCTTACCATTCACCTCGATTCGAGCACTCACACTGTAACGGTGACGATCATCAATCTCCGATACATTGTATGGCAACTCAAATTTGAACGGCACTTGAGCACCATTAGTTTCAAATCGATGTTGCGATAGCACTCGAGCTTTGGCATCGGCAAGCGACACATCTTGTAATGTCACTTCTACGACGGCGTTTTCTGGAAGCGCAATGCGCTCACGGTAGGTAATTGTCCCTGTTACCATTTGCATTTGAGAAACTTGCTCCTGTTTCTCTGATTGCTGACAGCCAACTAGCGTTGTCGTCCCTAGTATAACTGCAGCTAACAGTAGTGCTTTTTTCATAAAGCCTCTCATAGTCAAAAGGACGAACGGAGTATAGTTATACTCCAATCTCATGTCTCTAGTGAGTACTATTTTTTACAGTTCTCTGACGAAGGCGAAAAGTGTGATATTAACCTTAGTATGAACCGGTTATTATTGACTCATTTATCAACTTGGTAATCCGACCAGTGTTGTTATACCCTGTTAAATAGACAAAAAAGAAAAATAGTGAGGCGTTATGAGTCGTTCTCTCGACGAGTTATTAAGACTTTTACAGTTAGAAAAGCTAGAAGAAGGGTTATTTAGAGGTGACAGTCAGAATTTAGGTCTGCCACAAGTTTATGGTGGGCAAGTGATTGGCCAAGCACTCTCTGCTGCGCGTTACACGGTACCAGAAGAGCGCTTTGTTCACTCTTTTCACAGTTACTTTCTTTACCCTGGTGATGCTGAAAAGCCGATCATTTACGATGTAGAGAATCTGCGCGACGGACGCAGTTTCAGTACGCGACGCGTGAAAGCGATTCAAAATGGTCGTCCTATTTTCTATTTGACAGCTTCTTATCACCAAGATGCTCCTGGATTTGAGCACCAAAACACCATGCCGGAGATCCCTGGCCCTGAAAACTTTGCCTCTGAATCACAACTTGCAGAGCAGATCGCTCACGTTCTTCCTGAGAACTTAAAGAAAACATTCTGTGGTGAAAAACCAATTGAAGTTCGTCCGGTAAAGGTCATCAATCCACTGAAACCACAGAAAGCTGAGCCAAAGCAATATCTATGGATAAAAGCAAACGGCACTGTGCCAGCGGATCAGTTGATTCACCAATACCTGCTTGGTTACGCATCTGACTGGGGCTTCTTAGTGACGGCTCTGCACCCGCATGAAGTCTCTTTGATGACACCTAAATTCCAAGTCGCCACCATTGATCACTCCATTTGGTTCCACCGTCCATTTAAGATGGATGAATGGCTACTGTTCGCGATAGAAAGTCCAACTGCAGGAAACACTCGTGGTCTGGTTCGCGGAGAGATTTTCAACCGACAGGGCGATCTTGTCGCCACTGCCGTTCAAGAAGGGGTTATGCGCTTTACCTAACGTGCTATTCCCAAAGCACTAGCAAATAGGCAGAGCCGTTGTGTACTTCAACGGCTCCATAGCAAAGGTGGAAGTGACATTAGAAATGCCTTCAACACTGTTGACTAACTTTTTGTAAAAGGCATCAAAGCACTTCATGTCTTTCACTTGCACCTTCATCATATAGTCGTACTCCCCTGCCATTCGATAAAACTCCATGACCTCTGGGAAGTCACTCACCGTTGACACAAACTCTTCATACCATTGATTCGAGTGATTACTGGTTTTTACCATCACAAAGGCCGTAAACGATAAGCCGAGTTTCTCTGGGTCAAGCAAAGCCACACGCTTGCCAATCACCCCGCTATCCTCTAGCTTTTTAAGCCGCTTCCAGCATGGGGTTGTCGTCAAGTTTACCGCTTCAGCGAGTTCGTTGAGTGACAACGTTGCATCGTTTTGCAACATCTTGAGTATTTTTCGGTCAACAGAATCTATCATAGCTCTCATCAAGAGAAAATTTTTCTACAGAATAGCCAATCTAAAGGAAAATAGGCAAATTTTTTCTCACTCTAAAGGCGTAACTTATCTGTATCACCACATCATTCATAGGAAGCCCGTTATGTGTACCGATCATCAGTGGATTAACTCTGCCATTCAAAAGCTTGAAGCCGACTTTCAGCGCTCTGCCGATACGCACCTGATTAAGCTTGATTTGCCGAGTTTAGAAGGTATCGATATCTACTTAAAAGATGAGAGTACTCACCCGACGGGCTCACTGAAACATCGCCTAGCACGATCGCTCTTTCTATATGCCATCTGCAATGGCTGGGTTGGACCGAATACGCCGATCATCGAGTCGTCTTCAGGGAGCACGGCCGTTTCCGAAGCCTACTTCGCTCGTTTACTTGGCCTACCTTTTATTGCGGTAATGCCAAAGTGTACCGCCAAGAAAAAAATCGAACAGATTGAGTTTTATGGTGGTAAAGCACACTTAGTTGAACGCTCGGATCAGATATATGCAGAGTCTCACCGTTTAGCAAAAGAGCTGGGTGGTCACTATATGGACCAGTTTACTTATGCAGAGCGCGCGACCGATTGGCGTGGAAACAACAATATTGCCAACTCTATTTTCAACCAAATGAAAATGGAACAACACCCTATCCCAACTTGGGTGGTGATGAGTCCGGGCACCGGTGGTACTTCCGCGACTATCGGGCGCTTTATTCGCTATCAACAACACAACACTAAGCTGTGTGTGGTCGACCCAGAGCAGTCAGTATTCCACCGTTACTACCAAACCGGTGATATGACGGTAACGCACGATTGCGGGAGTAAAATTGAAGGTATTGGTCGTCCGCGTGTTGAGCCAAGCTTTATCCCTGGAGTTGTGGATGAAATGCGCACCATCGCCGATGCTGCAAGTGTCGCTACCGTACATTGGCTAGAAGGCATTTTAGGCCGTAAAGCAGGGGCATCGACAGGCACAAACCTATTTGGTGCGCTTCAACTAGCAAGTGAAATGAAACAGCGCGGTGAGACAGGCTCAATCGTAACCTTGTTATGTGATAGCGGAGAACGTTACCTAGATACCTATTATGATGCCAACTGGGTAAAAGAGAACATCGGTGAGCTTCAACCGTATTTAGCCCAGCTAGAAACGCTCCAAGCGACTGGCAAATTATAATAAAAGCGGGCGGTGATTCAGAGTACCCAACCTGAATCACCGCCCTGTGCTTTTGTGCTTTTATACTTTTGCAATTAACTCACCGACTCCTCCGCTCTACGTGCAAGCAGCATATACACCAAATAGTTAATGACTGTAATTGACGCGTACGCCAGAAAGACCATCTTTTCGATATTCATCTGTGATTCCTTAGTGTTGATTGGAAATCACATCCGTGTGTGACAAGGTTCAAACGAGTCCACTTAAAACCGCCGAGTGATGACATTATCGACTAAGAGCAAAGCGGGATATATGGGGTAAAAATGGGTTCATACCTCAGTTTGGTTTATGTTTTGTTTGGGGTGGGAATAGCAAAGACGAAGGTAGAAGGTAGAAGGTAGATACTGGACTTTGGTGAAGAAAATGCAAATCCCTCTGCATGAAAATGGGCTTAAGTAACAACTGCAACTCAATAGAGCAGGTCCATCTGCTTAAAGAAATTATATAGACAATAGGGAAGGAAACTTGGTTAGAACTGGTAGGCTAGGCCGATTGTCCAGATGTGATCGCTGCCTGATACCAGCCATTTTTGATCATATTCAGAATTTGCTGATATTACTGTTGCACCATCAGCACTTGACTCAAAATATGTATATTTCACATATGGTCGCCAATCATCAATGTGCATACTGAAGATAACTTCATGTTCATTTGTGTGGTAATCGGCTTGATTCCACGATGTTGTATCAACTTCACCCATGCTACCATCGCGGTTTTCATAGGTATATTTATAATCAAGGCTAAACTGTCCTAGATCGATAGACGTACCTGCAATAAACTGATTTGTGTTTACAGCAGTATCACTCACTAGCTCCGGCATTTGCCCTGAGCGGTTGTAGCCATAACCCGCAAACAGGTTAATGTTGTCCACCAGCTGATAGTCAACAATGGCTTCAAGTAGCATCTCTTCGCCATCTTCCCATTTACCTAACTCACCGTATAGGTCGAGTGACCAACGTTCAGATAGGTCAAATGAGTGGCCATAACCTGCAGCTAGCCAACCTTGGTCATCAAAGCCAATGTACACATAGCCTTTGTCGGAAGTATCAATGACTGCGCCGGCTTCGGTGGTATAGATCGACTCATCGGTTGCGTTAGATGACAATTCTTGTTCGATGTAAACTTCAACAGGAGCCGCAATTGCTGCGCCTGAGAAAAGTCCTGCCATCAGCAGGCTGAGTGTGGTGCGTGAAAACTTCATTAATATTGCTCCTGAAATCGGGGTCTTTAAAATTCAGGAGCATTATTAGAGAAAGTTACTCGGGGAAAAATAACATCAGATTGGGTTGATACCTCAATTTGATTTATGCATTAACCGCTTTGATGAGCTTTTCACGCATCGCCTTATGGGCTGCGTCATTCAGATAGCGGCGGTGATAGATGAGTCGATAGGTCACGGGTTTGAGCTCGAGCGGGATAGTGAAGACATTAAGATTCAAACGATCTGCTAGGTGATTGGCCAAAGAGCGGGATGAAGACGCGATATAGTCTGTGGTTGAAGCGAGCATCAGCATACTCGATACTGAACTTGTCTCTACTTTCACCTCCCGAGGTTTGACTGGTGCGTTAGACAAGAAGTTAAGCATATTTAGATCTGAACGTTTGATTTTCAGCGCGATGTGCGACTCATTATAGTAATCATCATAGGTCAACACCTCTTGAATACGCGGGTGATCTTTACGGCACAGACAAACGGTCGGTTCAGAGTAGAGCTCTTCCACCACAAACGCATGACGCTTAGTGGATAACATATCAATCACTAAATCGACCTTCTGGCTCGTCAAGTCATCGAAAATCGCCTCTTCTTCCAAAGGCGCTTCGTGAAATTTAAGGCCATCGATATTCGAGACGAGGTGCAATAAACTCTCGGTGCAGTAAACATTAAAGTTTTCATTCTGAGCTTCAACGGTTTCAAGGACCGACATTGGTCCTTCAATTTTATTGGCCAGTGATACCGCCGCTCCCGTAGGCGCAATACCCCTCCCTTCACGAACAAAGAGCGTACGTCCGGTGACTTTTTCAAGTCGTTTTAGGGCAGCACTGACGGCAGGCTGAGACAGTTCGAGCTCTTCGGCAGCCAAAGTTATTGACCGCAGTTTATAGACAGACTGAAATGTAGAAAGCAGGTTTAAATCCATATCACCTTACCAAACTTATAAACACATTGATTTTAAGAGAAGTTTGTCGCTAATAAGTTCAAAAAAGGGAGTGATACATCACTCCCTATTACAATAACGCTCAACTAGTTAAACAGGCCTTTTAACAGACCATCAACCGCTTCTCGCGTCTTTTCATCTTTAATTTTGTCACCGAGTTTCTCATCAAGCTTTTTAAGCCCACGGTCTATCTCTTTCTGCGCTTTTGCTTTCATGACATCATCAAATACCAAGGCAAACTTAGGCTGTGCCCATGTACCATGAATACGCACAGGAATCGTCACGTCTTTTAACTCATCAATATCAGCACCACCCTGCCCTTTGAGTGAGCCAACAACTGAGGTGCTGATGGTCATGTCCATCGTCTCTTTAAGGTAGTTAGCTTGACCTTCACCGCGGACACGCAACAAAGGAGATTGAGCGGCAAGATCGTTTGTGGTCATCACCCCTTTGTTTAAGCGCAGAGTTGCTGTCATGGCAGAAAAATCGGTTTTCTGCGGGCCATCGACATCATCAATTTTTTTACCTGTAAACTTGGCGTAGTTCTCACGGATCAGCTGCGCGACGTTGATACCGTGCACCGCACCATCTTCAAAGTTGATTTTAACGGTGCCTGCTAGGTTTTGCTTGATGCCTGTTGGCGTTAAGCTTTTACCTGCAAGGTCGAGGTCGATATTACCCGTACCCTCTACGACATCAACTTCAGCGGCATCCACCAACAATGGCAACACCTTGACCCCTTTCACTGCCGCTGTTGTTGTATATGCCGCCGGGGTTTTATTGCCGTCTAGACGTGCATTTGCAGCAATTGAGCCTTGGTAAAGGTTTGCGCTGAATGAGCTAAGCTCCGCGATACCGCGATTGACTTTAACGACAGCTTTGACCGTATCCAGTTTGACATTGCTAGCTTTAAACTTATCAATGGCAATGTCACCTTGAACATCAAGTGTTTTTAGAGCGGATAAATCTGGCTCTTGCTGTTTTTCTGAGCTAGCGGTTTGTGAATCACTCGAACCCGCATCTTCATCTTTACCTTGCGTATTTTCACCCGCCATTTTGGCAGTCAATGCGTCAACATCGATGTTTGGGCTATGAAGGCTAAAACGCACTTTTGCTATATCCGATAGCGTGACGGCTAACTTGCCATCTAACTCAGTATCTAACGCGCTGAATTGACTTAAAACAAGGTCTAGATGACTGTTGGCGACATCAAACTTGATATCACTCTTCAATGACGAGTTAAGCGGTGAGACGGGTAAGGAATCACCTTCTAAAATCGTCTCAATGCTCACTTCATTCAACGCGATATTTTGTATCGCTTGATCAACTTGTAACTGCGCAGCTCCGGATGTATTCAAGGACAAATCCGCCAACTGACCGACCACCTCAAACGTGATCGCGTTCAGTTGGTCGAACGCGAAGGTATCGAGCTTAATGTTCGCGCTCTGAATCTTATTCGCTTCATCGTCAAATGAGGCTTGTAGGGCGATATTTCTCAATTCATAGTTTGTGAAATCTTTAGCGAGTTTGAATTCCAGCCCCAAATCAGCGGCAAAGCTCTGTTGGTTGTTTTTACCTTTAACGTTCGCTTGCAAGCTCGCCCATTGGTCAAAGTCAAACTTTGATAGGGTTAGGTTGACGTCTTGCAGCTCGGTGATCTGTTGCTGCTGAAGATCGTTAATTGATAATGACGCGTTGGTGATCGAAATACCTTCTAGAGTGATGGACCAAGGCTCACTCGCTCCCTCCGCATCATCACCAGCCGTATCACTCGATTGTGCCTGCGGCTCTTGAGGGGTGCTCTCTTTGTTCTGAGTCAGTGGGTCTAAGTTAGTCGAACCATCGTTCAAACGCTCGATACTTACGGTTGCACCATCAAGCACGACATTGCCGATTTCCAGCTTCTGCTCCAAAAGAGGCATAACTGAAACATCCACGCCAACACGATCGACGGAGAATAAATTCTGCTGACTAAAACCCTGCGGGTTTCTTAGTTCAGTGCGACCGATAGATAGCCCGACAGATGGGAAGAACTCCCAACTCAAGTCACCATCAATCACAAGCTCATAGCCTGTATTTTTCTTTACTTGTTCGACTATCAGCGGTTTGAACTGGTTAGGATTAACGAGGGTAACAAGAGCAACCACCGCGCCGATTAAGACGACAACGATTACCCCAAGGGCAATAAAGAGTTTTTTCATTAGCTGAGTCCTTGCTAGAACGAAAAAAAGTGGTGCCTAAGCACCACTTTCTTTTAACTATTAGAGACTTGTCTCTAAGGGCTTATGCCCTAAGCATTACGCAAAATTACGCTTTTAGCAACTTAGCGATGTGAGCTTTCAGTACATCAATTGCGATTCGGTTTTTACCGCCGCGAGGAACAATAATGTCAGCATACTGTTTTGATGGTTCGATAAAGCGCATGAACATCGGACGAACCGTTTGTTGATACTGCTCCAAAACCGACTCCATCGTACGACCACGTTCCTCTACATCACGCTTAACGCGGCGTAGAAGACAGATATCAAGTGGTGTATCCATGAATACAGAGGCATGCATTAGGTCACGCAGGCGTGGGTCTGTTAGCAGCAAGATACCTTCAAGGATGATCACTTTCTTTGGTGTCATCGTTGTGGTGTTCTCGGTACGAGTATGCTCTGAATAGCTGTACTCTGGCACTTCAACCGCTTCGCCACTCACCAACTGTTGTAGGTGCTCGCAAAGTAGATCGTGATCAAGCGCTTTCGGGTGGTCGTAGTTTGTTTTTACACGCTCTTCCATGCTCAAGTGGCTTTGATCATTGTAATAACAATCCTCTGTTATTACACCGATTTGATGATCACCCACTTTTTCACGTAGTTCGTTGTAGATCGTGCTAGCAATCAGGCTTTTACCTGATGCAGAAGCACCTGCGATTCCGACGATTACGCATTGATTATTATCAGACATTATGTGCACCCGATGATGATGGACTGAGGAAAACCGGCAGATTATAGGCGCTGACACGATTCGTTGCCAGCACTTATGTGAACTTCATCACGATAAACTGCAATTGAACTTCATTTTGTCGCTATAAGTCGTGAAACCAAGGGAATAACTTACTCAATAAGTTGATTAACATCCCTCAACTTCAACCACCCTCTAATTATCAAGCATAGTAAATGCTATTGAGTCTGGTCTAGCCTTACCCTGCCAAAATAGTTTACTGCACACTTGATCAGCCAGCTCGGCATAGATTTGCGCTTGTTGGCTCTCTGGACGACGAGCGACGGTGGGTTCACCTTGGTCGATATCTTCACGTACATCAATGTGCAGTGGTACTTGTGCCAACACAGACAGTTGATAGTCATGGGCTAATCGCGCCGCTCCCCCTGTGCCAAAGATCGCTTCATGATGACCGCACTGACTACAGATGTGGTAGCTCATATTTTCAACAAGCCCAACGACGGGCACATCCACTTTACTGAACATTGCTGCCCCTTTGCGAGCATCAGCTAATGCTAAATCTTGTGGTGTTGTCACAATGATCGCCCCCGTCACCGGAATTTGCTGCGACAAGGTGAGTTGTATATCACCCGTACCTGGTGGCATGTCTAACACCAGATAATCCAGCTCTGGCCACTCTGTTTCATTGACCATTTGAGCGAGTGCTTTCGATGCCATTGGTCCGCGCCAAATAGCGGCTTCATCTTGAGCTACCAGATAACCAATTGACTGTGTAGCGATGCCATGTTGAATGATCGGTTGCATCCACTTATTGTCGCGAACTTGCAGCTTGGCTTTGGTCGTACCCATCATCAGTGGAATCGATGGGCCATAAATATCGGCATCCAAAATACCGACTTTTGCCCCGGTTTGAGCAATAGATAGCGCAAGGTTGACTGCCGTCGTTGATTTACCTACGCCGCCTTTTGCCGACGTGACTGCAATGACGTTTTTTACCCCTTTAATCGCTTGTGTCGTTGTTTCAAGCGCTTTTGTTGCGAGCACCACCTCAACCGCGGGCAGTTGATAGTGCTTGTGCTGCTCGGAGATCCAATCAGACAGATGATGCACCAAGGTATGCGATGCAAAAGGGATGGTCACTTGAATCACGCCATCGGGTTTTGCACTAATGATACCAGGGTGTTTTGTCCAACCAGAAATAAGGTGTGGATGTTCAAACTGCTCAAGCAGCTGTTGAAAATCACTAAGAGAAGAGATCTGACGCATTTGGCCTCCTTGATTCACTTAATACTAGCAGCCTTAAGGTCGTTACATAACCATAATTATCTGAAGGTCTTACAGTATTCAATGCTGGATGAAAATTAGGCACTTCCGAGCTTGACGCCTTGGCGTAAAGGGCGTCATGGGGTAATATGTTGCATCAAATTTTATACCTATCACTAGAAGCGAATTAATGAGTATGGCGACTGATCCGAGACAATTGCTGGTAACTTGTGCCCTTCCGTACGCTAACGGTTCAATCCACCTTGGTCATATGCTTGAGCATATCCAAGCGGATATTTGGGTTCGTTACCAACGCCTGCGTGGCAACACTGTAAACTTCATCTGTGCTGACGATGCACACGGCACGCCTATCATGCTAAAAGCGCAACAGATGGGTATCACGCCAGAAGAGATGATCGCGGCAGTAAGCGAAGAGCACCAAAAAGACTTCGCGGGCTTTGACATTAGCTTCGATAACTACCACAGCACGCACTCTGAAGAGAACCGAGAGCTGGCTTCGCATATCTATCTAGAGCTGAAAAAGAACGGTTTCATTTCTAGCCGCACTATTTCACAGCTATTTGACCCAGAAAAAGAAATGTTCCTTCCGGATCGTTTCGTAAAAGGGACATGTCCAAAATGTAAGTCAGAAGACCAATACGGTGACAACTGTGATAACTGTGGTGCAACCTACAGCCCGACTGAACTGATCAATCCTCAGTCAGCGGTTTCTGGCGCAACTCCAGTAATGAAAGATTCTGAGCACTTCTTCTTCGACCTACCTCAGTTTGAGAGCATGCTTCAAGAGTGGACTCGCTCTGGCTCGCTTCAATCTGAAACTGCGAACAAGATGCAAGAGTGGTTCGAGTCTGGTCTTCAGCAGTGGGATATCTCACGTGATGCACCATACTTCGGTTTTGAAATCCCAGGCGAGAAGAACAAGTTCTTCTACGTATGGCTAGATGCACCTGTTGGCTACATGGCTTCATTTAAAAACCTATGTGACAAAACAGAAGGCTTAGACTTTGATGAGTACTGGAAGAAAGACAGCACGACTGAGCTTTACCACTTCATAGGTAAAGACATTGTGTACTTCCACTCGCTATTCTGGCCAGCAATGCTTGAAGGCGCAGGTTTCCGTAAGCCAAACAACGTATTCGTACACGGTTACGTGACTGTAAATGGCGCGAAGATGTCTAAGTCTAAAGGTACGTTCATTAAAGCAGCGACCTACCTAGATCACCTAGACCCAGAGTGTCTACGTTACTACTACGCAGCAAAACTAAACAGCCGTATCGATGACCTAGACCTTAACCTTGAAGACTTCACGCAGCGCGTTAACGCAGATGTTGTGAACAAGATTGTTAACCTAGCGTCTCGTAATGCAGGTTTCATCACTAAGCGCTTTGAAGGCAAACTATCAGCTGACTTTGCAGAGCCTGAGCTATACAAAGAGTTCGCTGAAGCGGCTGACCGTATTGCTGAACTGTATGAGACTCGCGAATTTGGTCGTGCTATCCGTGAAATCACAGCACTAGCAGACAAAGCAAACCAATACGTTGATGAAAAAGCACCGTGGGTTGTCGCGAAAGAGGAAGGTAAAGACCAAGAACTGCAAGATATCTGCTCTGTAGGTATCAACCTATTCCGCGTTTTGATCACTTACCTCAAACCGGTTATGCCTGAGCTAGCCGCTCGCACTGAAGCCTTCCTGAACCAAGAGCTGACATGGGAAGGTATCGCTGCGCCGCTAACGGATCACGAGATCACTAAGTTCAAAGCGCTGTTCAACCGCATCGATCCTAAAAAGGTTGAAGCGATGATTGAAGCTTCTAAAGAAGACGCTGCAGCAGAAGTCGCAGCGAAAGAGAAAGCAGAAGCGGAAAAGAACAAAGCAAGCCAAACTGAGCTTGATAAAGATCCAATCGCAGAAGAGATTGAGTTTGACGCTTTCGCTGCTGTCGATATGCGTATTGCCCGCATCATCTCTTGCGAAGAAGTGCCAAAAGCAAACAAACTGCTTAAGTTCCAGTTAGACATCGGCGGTGAAACTCGTCAGGTATTCTCTGGTATCAAATCAGCATACAAACCTGAAGAGCTAGAAGGTAAGCTAACCGTTATGGTAGCCAACCTTAAACCTCGTAAAATGAAGTTTGGTATGTCTGAGGGCATGATCCTAGCTGCTGGCCCTGGTGGCAGTGATCTATGGATTCTTGAGCCACACGAAGGTGCTCAACCTGGTATGCGTGTGATGTAACATTCGATTTATCGAAATCAAAGGTCGACAGAAATGTCGGCCTTTTTTTTGAAATAGAAAAAGAAGGAAAAGAAGGAAAAGATAAGGAAAGAGGAAGAAGGTGGGAGGAGAAAGACGGGAGCGCGATGTACTTTTTCATCATTGGTTGTTGGTATTGAGTTTAAGGGAGTACAGAGTTCAGAATACAGAGGTGACTGCTTTACCTTCGTATGCTGAGTCTGACTTCTGTATTCTGTATTCTGTATTCTTCAAATTGCCTCAAAAAGCCCCGCCATATGCACTGCCATAGTGCACACCTCCACCACCACAAAATATAACACGTTGAATATATTAATAATTTAAACATGGCACGCCTTTAGCTACCTATAAAGTGTTATTGATAGCCAGAGGAGAACACTATGATTGTGGCCATCTCTATATTTATCTCTATTTCAATTATTGCAGCACTATTTTGGTACTCACAACAGAGCGCCAATGGATACGAGCGAAAATACCAGCTAGTGATGGATCTACGCACTGTACTGAGTCTATGTCGACAGCATCGCAGCTTGACTCATAATGCGAAGGTGCATCATCAGTTTGATGAAGAAGTAGTTGCACGAATCGAAAATCAATTGCTCGATATCGTTCAGCACTTAGTGACCACCGCCAAGTTTGAAAACAAACCACTTTATCGAGTACTCGAAATTAAAGTCAAAGGTATGGTGAATCAATGGCAGGAGCAGAATGTCGCTAAAAATCAGATGGTACATGGGAAAGTCATTCGCCACTGTATGTATCTACTCGATGATGTGATGTTAGCCTGGCTTGCCCAAGCGGGAAGAGATGATCTATATGAGCAATATCACCAAAACTGGCAAGTGGTGTTGGATTCAATGGAAACGCTGACGCAGTTACGTATTTCAATTCAAGAGGTCGACACGAGTCATGGTGAAGAACGCATTCGTTATTATTGCGGCAGTATCCTCAAGAAGATGAACCGACTAGCGATCATCAATCGCGAAGTTATCCATACCCCACAGTGCACCGTCGCTTTGGGTCGACTCAACGATGTGAGTCATGGTTATGCCGATTTTAGTAATATCAATAGTTTATATTCTTTAAGCAGTGAAGTGTCATTAGCCATTTCGGATGTTTATGACGACATGCTGAAAAGCTTCGCAGAATCCCTGTATCAACCGCTTGATGATCTATCGCCCGTCACAGCTGAATCATTGCGCGCATAGGCGAGACTGTGTTTATTGAATATAAAAATAAAGTGCCTACTTGAATCAAGCAGGCACCCTCTTTTTCCCCTCCTCTGTATTGCCTCCGAGAGGAGGGGAACTTTTCAGTCAATTCAACCAGTTTGCCTTCAATTAACCCTTCAGCCAGTAGACCCTTTCCTTGAACTAAATAGAAAGTTACGCCAGCATTTTACGCGCCGCCTCAACAACGACTTTTATAGAGCGCGCTTCTGTCTCTTTAAGCGTTGCGTGGTCAGGAATCTCTTTCTGTGTGCGGTTAATGATAACACCAGCAACACAACCCGCTTTTAACCCCGAGCTCGCACACATCGTCAACAAGGTCGCTGATTCCATCTCAAAGTTGAGCACCCCCATATCTTGCCACTCTTTCATCGAGCCTTGGAAGCGTTTCACAACTCGACCAGAGAATGTATCGTAGCGCTCTTGCCCTGGGTAGAATGTATCACTTGAAGCCGTCACCCCCATATGAACTGGGGCACCACTCTCTTCCACTGCTGCTTTCATCGCTGTTGCAACGTCAAAATCAGCAACCGCTGGGAACTCCATTGGAGCAAAATGCAGACTCGCACCGTCAAGACGAACAGAGCCTGTCGAAACAATCATATCTCCCACATTCACATGCGGTTGGATAGCTCCTGTTGTGCCAACACGAAGGAAGGTACGCACACCTAGTTGCGCCAACTCTTCTACAGCAATTGACGTTGATGGACCACCAATACCTGTCGAGCAAACGACTACAGGCTTGCCGTCCAACTCGGCACGATACAGTGTGTATTCACGATGGCTAGCAAGAAAAACAGGGTTGTCCATCTGCTCGGCAATTTTCTGTACTCGCGCAGGATCACCTGGAATGATCGCGAGAGTCGCTCCAGCGAGGTCTGCTTCGGTGACACCTAAATGAAATACGGCTTGCGTCATGGGGGCTCCTTAGTATGGCGTTGTCGCTCATTCGTTAATTATTGGGTACAACTCAATGTACCCAACCCTAACAGCATATATAGTGATCTAATTCACATACAACCAAGCAAAATACCAACCAGTTACACACTTAATCGATTTGCATCACACTTTAAAGTCATTAGCACTCTGCCGATTACACAAATTTGTTAACGAACGCTACTTTCCGCTCTCATTCGCTCCGCTGACATCATCAATCACCAAGGCATCATGCGAGCAAAATGGTTGCGTGTTAACACAAGTCGCCGCTATCTCATCCTCATTATCTAGCTCTTCTCCCTTAGCAATATCGCTTAGGTGTTTACGCAACACCACTAACGCAAGAAGACCAAAAACAACCGTTCCAATCGCTTGTCCATACATCACGCCAAGCGCGCCAAAATGGTTAGCCCCGATATAAACAAAAGGGATGGTACCCAATGTGGCTTTACCTAGATTAAGCCCTGTTGAATAAAGGGGCTTACCGAGGTTGTTAAACGAGGTGTTAGCAACAAATAGTGTTCCGTTGAAAATAAAGCTTATCGCGACATAAGTACAAAACGCACTCACAATCAGCGCAGCGTCATTTTTCAGGCTGAATATAAGCACCACGTAGTCCTGAAGAAAATAGAGCAGGACACATACCGTCAAGGTATAAAGCGTGGTCACTAAAAGGGAATTCTTGAGTGTTTCTTCTACTCGATCAAACCGCTCTGCACCATAGTTTTGCCCAATGATCGGCCCAACTGCACCAGACAGCGCAAAGATAACCGCAAAGCAAACCGGGGTTAGCCGCCCAATAACGGCAAAGCCCGCCACATAATCCTCGCCAAATTGTGCAATCGCTGATGTCACTATCGCATTACCAAAAGGCGTCGCGATATTGGTCAAAATCGCTGGCAATGCAATGGCAAAAATGGCCTTACTATGACCAACCCAATGCAAAAGTGAAGGCGGTGCGACTAAGTTATGCACTCGGATAAGAGGTGCAAGTGAGAAATAGAATACCGTGAAACGGGCAATCACCGATGCCCAAGCAGCGCCCTCAACATTCATATCTAATCCGAAAATAAAGATCGGATCGAGAATGGCGTTGACGATGCCCCCAGCTAACGTTGCCCACATTGAACGCTTGGCATCACCCGCAGCCCGCAACCCTGCTCCTGAAGCCATAGCCACAGCTACCAAAGGCCCACTCGGAATCAATATCTTTAAATAGGCCTCAGCGCGCTCGGCAGCATAGCCTTTGGCCCCAATCAAGCTAAGTAGTTCAGGAATATAAATATAGACCGACAAGCTGACCGTGCAGCTTATCAACAACGCCGTCATCAAAGTGCTGACACTAATACGCCGAGCTTCTAGCTGACGTTTAGCCCCAAGAGATTTAGAGACCAATGCCCCCATCGCGATGGAGGTTCCAATAGAGATTGAGGTGGAAAAGAAAACCAGCGTTCCAGCAAAACCCACCGCCGCGGCCAGCTCATCTTGACCAAGCATACTGATGAACAACATATCCACCAGATCGACCACAAATAGCGCCATCAACCCAATCGAGCCCGCACCAGACATCACTATAATGTGGCGCATGGTTGATCCATGAGTGAATTTGGCTTCTTGTTCCATCTCAACCTCTTGGCTATTTTCAGTAAATCATCATCCGTGAGTCAATAAAGACAAAGGCGCCTATGTGGCGCCTTTGTCTGCATGCTAGCGTTTCTAAACCGGATTTTTGAAACACAAATCGATATTTTTGGCGATGGCATTAAGCACATGGCGACGAGTGATAATGCCCACCAGCTTATCATTTTCGATCACTGGGTACACTTTGGGCTTACCAACCTTCATCATATCTGCCAATTCAATCACCGACATCTCCGGCGATACTGACAGGACGTCTTTATACATGCAGTCACCCACGGTGTGAGTATCTTGGCACATGTAACTCACCTTAATGAGTTTCTCCAACAGATCTTGTCCCGATATAAAGCCAATAACCTTTTTGTTCTCATCGATCACCGGCCCACCTAAATAGTCCGATGTTAATACTTTATCTAGCGCCGCACTCAATGACATCTCTGCTGTGAAAGTCACCGCTTGCAGTGTCATGTAGTCTCTTACTTTTAGTGATTGCATACTCTTTCCTCGCTATGCGACCGATATACCCCATTAACTCAAATGGCTCGCGGTGGGATACTCAACTTCTCGCCCCTGAGGCATATCCCTTTTACTTAAGTGTTGTCTAATTTCTTGATTTTGCTAAATCGAAATCGATGATTTTATTGATAGGTGATTTCTATGAGGGAACCAAACACTGGTAAAGAAAGGGTTTACGGTAAGACAAGAAATAAAAAAGAGCCGCAATTGCGACTCTCTCAATGGGTAACACTTTCGATAATACCAAAGGCCAAAGGCGCTATTTTTGCCAGCGCTCTGCCGCTTTGGCATCAGAGTCTCGAGATTCAACCCAACGTGTTGCTTCAGAGGTGCGCTCTTTTTTCCAGAACGGAGCTTTTGTCTTGAGATAGTCCATCACAAACTCGCACGCTTCAAATGCCGCGCCACGGTGGGCACTAGACACACCGACAAAAACAATCTGGTCACCAATACCCAGATCACCCACTCGATGAATGACTCGCATATCCAGCAACGGCCAACGCTGCTCGGCTTTATCGCAAATCTCTGCGAGCGCTTTCTCCGTCATGCCTGGGTAATGCTCTAACGATAAGCCCGTCACTTCATCACCCAAATTCATATCGCGCACTTTTCCGACAAAAGTCACAACCGCACCAGCGGCTGTACCTTGGGCGAGCGCTTGATACTCATCACCCACTGAGAAATCACTGGCTTGAACAGAAATGCGTTTGTCTGCAGCCATCCTCTTATCCCCCGGTTACTGGTGGGAAAAAGGCGACTTCATCGCCTTCGGTGAGCGTTGTCTCTAAAGGCACTATCGATTGGTTAACGGCTGCCAGCAATTTTCCTGAATCCAATGCTAAAGCCCACTTGTCCCCGCGCTCAGCTAGCGCAGCACGCAACGCCTCTACAGATTCAAAATTCTGCTCTAGCATCAATTCGTCTTGGCCTATAAGCTCACGAGTTTGTGCAAAGAAAAGTACTTTAATCATGCTTCCACCTTAAAGTGACCTGACTTACCGCCGGTTTTTTCTAACAGGCGTACTTGGCCAATCACCATGTCTTTTTGCACCGCTTTACACATATCATAGATGGTGAGCACTGCAACGGATGCCGCTGTCAATGCTTCCATCTCAACGCCTGTTTTTCCTGCTAACTTACACACAGATTCGATACGTACGCAATTCTCCGCTTCAATCGCCTCAAGTTGCACTTCCACTTTCGACAGCAGCAAAGGATGGCACAGAGGAATTAGATCCCATGTTTTCTTCGCGGCTTGAATACCCGCGATACGAGCCGTCGCAAACACATCACCTTTATGATGCTGACCAGACACGATCAGTTGGAGTGTTTCTGGTGCCATGTGGATGAACGCTTCAGCACGTGCTTCACGAACCGTTTCCGATTTTGCAGAGACATCCACCATGTTGGCTTCGCCGCTGGCGTTGATATGAGTAAATTCCGTCATTGTGACCTCTTAAACCGATAGGTGAGGCATAAAGTTACACGGACGGTGGCTGGCATCAAGTTGCTGCTTGATGATCTTTGTCCAACCCGTGCGGCATGCCCCTGTCGAACCAGGCATCGCAAAAATCACCGTGTGGTTAGCAAAACCTGCGACCGCACGTGATTGAATGGTTGATGTACCGATCTCTTCGTAAGACACCATACGGAACAGTTCACCAAAGCCTTCGACTTCTTTATCGAACAATGGCTTCAATGCCTCTGGTGTACTATCGCGAGACGTAAAACCCGTACCGCCAGTAATCATAATCGCTTGAACATTATCATCCGCAATCCACTGTGAAACCACAGCACGGATTTTGTACATATCATCAATCACGATCTGTTTGTCTACGATTTGATGCCCAGCATCTTGCGCTGATTCCGCTAAAAAACGGCCGGATGTGTCATTCTCTTCAGTACGCGTATCAGAAACCGTCAGTACGGCAATCTTAGCTGGCTGGAATTTGCTCTCTGCGTGTCCCATAACTTTACCTATTTCTTTATATTCTTGTCGTCAGCAACCCTCGACAATCACGTCGAAGGTCATCAATTTTATTCGGAGGTGGGTTAGCCGCCAATCGAAGCGAGGTGCGGTGTCATCCCTGTATTACCATCATGAAGGAAATGGCTTACTTTCTTAGTTTGCAGATGGTGCTGGATTCGTGCTATCAACTCACTCTCTTGAGTGTCATTTTCAAGCAAATCTCTTAGCTCTACACCGTGCTCACCAAATAAACACAGATGCAGTTTACCCATCGCAGACACACGAAGTCGGTTACATGTCTCACAGAAATCTTTTTCGTAAGGCATGATGAGGCCAATTTCACCAAGATAATCTGGATGATAAAACACCTGTGCTGGTCCATCGCTCTGGCCGCGTGGCTTAAGGAGCCAACCATTGGCAATAAGTTGGTTGCGAATAGCAACGCCAGACACGTGATGATTTTTGAACAGATCGTTCATTTCACCGGTTTGCATCAACTCAATAAATCGCAACTGGATAGGACGAGTTTTAATCCACTGCAGGAACTGCGGCAGTTGATGATGATTGAGGTCTTTCATCAATACCACGTTGACTTTAACCTGTTCGTAACCGACTTCGAACGCGCGCTCAATGCCGTCCATCACATCGGTGAACTTGTTTTCACCGGTGATCTGATGGAACAAACGCGGATCAAGGCTATCGACACTCACATTGATGTGAGAAAGCCCCGCCTGTCGCCAGTCTTCGACTTGGCGTTTCATGCGGTAGCCGTTGGTTGTCATCGCGATTTTTTCTATCCCTTGCGTTTGAGCGATCACATCAACGATATCGGTAAAATCTTTACGCAGTGTCGGCTCACCACCAGTGATGCGGACTTTCGACGTTCCACAATCTGCGAAGGCTTTAACGACTCGACTGATCTCTGGGAGGGATAAAAAGGACGAGTTGCGTCGACCCGATGGTTTATAACCGTCAGGCAGGCAATAGGTACATTTGAAATTACAAACGTCTGTAACTGATAAGCGCAAGTAATAAAACTTGCGATGGTAAATATCTTCTAATTGTTGTTGCGCCACGGAACACCTTTCCAAACACGGGAGGCATCGTCATTTCCAACGAGGCCCTTGTGACTCAATGGTCACTGGCTCTGATAGCGTATCGGCTCAAATAACGTTCGTTATTTGTCCGACTTAGCGATAAGAGCTCGGAGTTATGGCAATTATCTGCGGTGCTAAAGAAACCGTCAGATAACAGCTGTCGCTAAAATACTGAATTATGCCTTTTTATGCTAGCGGAAAACCCAAATATTATTGATGAAATCTCAATTTAACCTTTATGGGTAGGCAAGATTCCGACCTTAGAGTAAAGTTTAGCCCTAAATACGCCAAAGAATAAGAATCTGTATGACTATCTATCAAAATAAAAAAATTGTAGCCGTTGGCGGCGGCCACGGCTTAGGGCGAATGTTGGCCGCTCTCAAAGATTTCGGAGGCAATGCAACAGGCATCGTGACCACCACAGACAACGGTGGCTCAACAGGCCGTATCCGCTTATGCCAGGGGGGCATTGCTTGGGGTGATATGCGTAACTGTATCAATCAGTTAATTACCGAGCCTTCCATCAGCTCAATGATGTTTGAGTACCGTTTCCGCGGGGCGGGAGACCTCAACGGTCATAATCTTGGAAACTTAATGCTTACGGCACTCGACAACCTTTCTGTACGACCGTTAGAAGCAATTAATCTGATACGCGATATGTTGAAAGTGGATGTCAACATTGTACCAATGACAGAGCACCCTTCCGACCTTACTGCATTATCAAAAGAGGGCATGTGGGTAACAGGTGAAACTTCTGTCGATGAAATGGAGCAAGACCTACTACGTATGGATCTCTCTCCAGAAGTCCCGGCAACACGCGAAGCGGTGCAGGCACTCGAAGAAGCCGATTGCATTATTCTTGGTCCGGGCAGCTTTTTAACCAGTATTATGCCCCCATTGTTGTTGCCCGAGATTGGTCGAGCGATTGCAAATAATACCAAAGCCAAGTTGGTATTTATCGAGAACCTTTCACCTGAATATGGCCCTGCTGGCCGAATGACTCCGGTAGAAAAACTGCAATGGTGTGAACGAGCCTGTCAGGCACGCAAGATTGATGTGATTGTTGGTGAAAAGCCAGACCCTGAAGTCGCCAAAAGTTGGCACTACTTCACCACTTCGCTTGCTTCCGCGAATAGAGATTGGCGTCATGACCGCGGTAAGCTTCAACAAGTAGTCATTGATCTACTCTCGTCACAAGAAACCGAGATCGCGAGTTAAACGTTAGCTACACACTATTTGAAGACAATAAAGCCGTGATTTAACTGAAGTAAACAGTAAAAATCACGGCTTTCTTTTTTATTAGAACCTATCGCTCTTTATCCACCAATAGGCAGACTATTGACTGAACTGAGTATAGGCAATATGAGTTTGTTCGAGCAGAGTGAGCGTTGTGTCTACCCACTCCCCCTGAGTCAGGTCGGCGCCCTGCTTAAACTGAGCATCAACAGCGATAGCATGTTCACACAACGCATCAGCACCAAAGCTCGCGGCGCTGCTTTTTAAAGCATGACAAATTTCCCCTAACAGCTTGGAGAGCATATCACCTTCAATCGTTTTTAAAGATTGTTGGTAATCAGCAAGCTCGTTAGTAAAAATCTCAAACAAAGGCGCTAGGTTTTCCTTACCTATTTGTGCGCCTAAATCATCAATTTTCACTTTGTTCATTACATCCATTAATTGACCTCTTTACGCTGTTCCCAAGACTGTAATTTTCGATACAGCGTTGAAGGACTCACTTCTAAATGACGCGCTGCTTTTGGAATATTACCTTCGCAGGCTTCAATTGCCTGTTCAATTGTCTGCTTCTCACTTTCCCACAAAGGTAAAATATCAGATTCGGTAAATTGATCTGCCGCAGACTCTTGGTTCACTGACGGAGTGATAACATGGCGGTTAGAGCTCGCTTCGGCCGTGTTGATCGGTGGGGGCAACATATCCAAAGTAATCTCTTTACCGCTGTTAAGTACGACAACATTACGCAGCACGTTTTGTAGCTGACGAACATTGCCTGGCCACTCATAACTAATAAAGCGCTCTACAACAGGAGGAGATAGATGGTTAAACTCTTTCCCCTCTTCATTCGACATGAAGCCTAATAGTGAATACGCAATCTCAATGATGTCTTCCCCGCGCTCTCGCAACGGTGGAAGATGTAGCGGGATCACGTAGAGACGGTAATACAAGTCTTCACGGAAACGCCCTTCTTGTACCTCTGTCCAAGGATCTCGGTTGGTCGCACAAACAAAGCGTACATCAACGCTTTTCATTTTGGATGAGCCTACTTTCTGGAATGTACCGGTTTGAATAAAGCGTAACAGCTTGGTTTGCAGCTCCAAATCCATCTCGCAGATTTCGTCCAAAAACAGCGTACCGCCATCAGCCATTTCTGCCGCGCCCTGCCTATCGGTTGACGCTCCAGTAAACGCGCCTTTGACGTGACCAAATAGCTCACTCTCAATCAGATCTTTAGGGATAGCTGCACAGTTTATTGCGATAAACGGATTCGAGCGGCGGTTACTCGCTGCGTGGATCGCTTCTGCACACACCTCTTTACCGGTGCCACTTTCGCCGGTGATAAAAATACTTGCTTTACTGCTTGCAGCGGAGTCAATCACCCGATACACCGATTGCATGTTTTGACTGCTTCCGATAAAGCCATGATAGCGATGATTCTTAGGATTGCCATCATCGATTTTAAGCTTCTCCGCTTTACGCATCGCGGTATTGACCGTAATCCGCAGCTGATCGGCTTCACAAGGCTTAATCAAGAAATCCTGAGCCCCCAAACGCATCGCTTCTACCGCTGTTTCAATCGAACCATGAGCGGTCATAAAGATCACAGGAACGTCTTTGTGTTTTTTCTTTACGATCTCAAGAACATCCATCCCCGTCATATCGGGTAGACGCAAATCAAGCAATATCAGATCTGGGATTCGATGATTGAGGCTTTCAATCGCATCATGTCCGTTGACGACAATATTAATGTCTATACCCAACGGGGTGAGATAGGTGCGATACAGAGTGGCAACAGACGCAGTGTCTTCGACCATTAACAGGTACTTGTTGCTGGAATCATTATGTTGCATAACCTAGCCGTAACATTCGCATATTAATAATTATAGGATTGCCATTTTGCAATTTGCAATTGCATATATCAAATAATTTATCCATCAAATTGAAATTTAATCCGTTACATATTGAACGCAGAAACATAAAATAACAAACAAGCCATTGATATTAATGGATAAAATTTATTTTACGGAGGAAATTTAAAAGTTGGCACGCAGGATGCAATAGTTATAGCGACCCGCAAGGGTCACCTAGCCAACTGACGTTGTTAGTGAAAAGTTTTTTCACATATAGAGCCAATAGCATGATTGCTATTGGCTATTTTTTTGCCTGTCACTTGTTTATTTACAATCAAATTAGTGCGTTACAATCAATTTAGCTGTTTACAATAAATTGCTGACGCAACTTCTCTATTTGGTCACGTTTCTGGGCAGCCAGCTCAAATTCTAGATCTTGCGCGTGTTGATACATTTGCGCCTCTAGCTTACTAATTTCTTTATCTAGAGCTTGTGGTGACAACGAACCATAATCTGCCTGCTCTTCTGCTACTTTTGCCAATGGCACAACCTTCGACTTACGTTGACTCTTAGCCTTGGTAATATCCCCGAGCTCCATAATATCTTTTACATTACGTTTAAGCGCTTGTGGAGTGATGCCCTGCTCTTCATTATAAGCTCGCTGCTTTTCTCTACGACGGTTGGTTTCATCCATCGCCGTTTTCATTGAGTTAGTAATACGATCAGCATACAAAATCGCTTTACCTTGCAAGTTACGCGCAGCGCGGCCAATTGTCTGGATAAGCGAGCGTTCAGAGCGCAAGAAGCCCTCTTTATCGGCATCTAATATGGCGACCAAAGACACTTCTGGCATATCCAAGCCCTCACGCAACAAGTTGATGCCCACCAGCACGTCGAACTCGCCTAAACGTAAATCACGGATAATCTCGACACGTTCAACCGTATCAATATCAGAGTGTAAATAGCGAACCTTGACGTCATGTTCGTGCAGATATTCCGTCAAATCTTCCGCCATACGTTTAGTTAATGTCGTGACCAATACGCGCTCATCTTTCGCTGAACGAATACGAATCTCTGAGAGTAAGTCATCAACCTGGGTAGATACCGGGCGTACTTCTAGTTCAGGGTCTAATAGACCTGTCGGACGAACCACTTGATCAACGATCTCGTTCTCCGATTTTTCTAACTCGTATTTGCCTGGGGTTGCAGAGACAAAAATGGTTTGCGGCGCGATCCCCTCAAACTCTTCAAACTTCATCGGACGATTGTCTAACGCAGAGGGTAAACGGAAGCCATATTCAACCAGCGTCTCTTTTCTAGAGCGGTCACCTTTATACATCGCGCCAATTTGCGGCACAGTGACGTGAGATTCATCGATCACAAGCAAACCATCGTGTGGCAGATAGTCAAACAACGTCGGAGGCGCTTCACCTTCTGCACGACCACTCAAATAGCGCGAATAGTTTTCGATACCAGAACAAAAACCCAGTTCGTTCATCATCTCAATATCAAACTGTGTTCGCTGGGTAATACGTTGCTCTTCAAGCAGCTTATTATTGTCTTTTAGATATTGAGCACGCTCTTGCAGCTCAACTTTGATGTTTTCAATCGCTTCAAGAATACGCTCACGGGGCGTGACATAGTGCGTTTTCGGATATACGGTGATACGAGGCAGGTCTCTCTGCTTCACCACCCCCGTCAAAGGGTCAAAGATACTAATGTTGTCCACTTCATCATCAAACAGCTCGATACGCACAGCATCTTGGTCTGATTCCGCGGGGAAAATATCGATCACCTCGCCTCTCACTCTAAACTGGCCGCGTTCGAAAGCGACATCGTTACGGCTGTATTGCAGTTCCGCCAACCGACGTAGGATATCTCGTTGATCGATAACGTCACCACGGCAGACGTGCAACATCATCTGCAAATACGACTCGGGATCACCCAAACCATAAATGGCAGAAACTGACGCGATAATAATGGCATCTTTACGCTCAAGTAGTGCCTTAGTCGCAGACAACCGCATTTGTTCGATGTGTGCATTCACCGAGGCATCTTTTTCTATAAAGGTATCCGTCGTTGGAACATAAGCTTCCGGCTGATAGTAGTCGTAGTAAGAAACAAAGTATTCGACCGCATTATTAGGAAAGAAGGCCTTCATCTCACCATATAGCTGTGCAGCAAGTGTCTTGTTCGGCGCGAGCAGGAGTGCTGGGCGCTGTGCCTTGGCAATGACATTCGCTAACGTGAAGGTTTTACCTGATCCCGTCACCCCCAACAGGGTTTGGTGGGCAAGCCCAGAATCTAGGCCATCAAGCAACTTTTCTATTGCAGCTGGCTGATCGCCTGATGGCTGATAATCAGATTTAAGATCAAAGACTTTACTCATAGGATGGTCTCATTATTATTCTATTTGTGGCTGTCCATTAGTATACACTTCTCAACGTTTATAGGCGCTTAAATCCAACTAAGAAAGTGATAGCATAGCCAAGCATTGTTTGTTATTATGCTTGCCCCGCGCAAGTCATACCCCTAGTAAACCTCAACTCTGAATCCACAGCTTTTCCACAATTTTAAAGTTGCTCACAGGTTTTCCTCACTAATTGTCTATTTTGCTGATCAAAGCCATTAGATCATTTTCTGGTTAAACATCACAAAAAATAACGCTTTAGCAAAAGATCCTACACGATCGTGTTTTCTCAATTCATTCATCTACGCTATCTTTTACGTTGTTAAAGTTTCATCAACACACTTATCCACAAATTTGGTGGATAAGTAGAGCTAGCCTATATGCCGCAAGGCGTAGCGCAATGTAAAGATCATTTTGTTGTAAAAAATCCATGATTTATTGTTGACAGCTTCTGCATCGCTCGCTAATATTCGCCCCGCTTTCGAGCAATTCCCCCTTAGTTCAGTTGGTAGAACGGCGGACTGTTAATCCGTATGTCGCAGGTTCGAGTCCCGCAGGGGGAGCCATATCTCAAGCCCTAGTCTCCGGACTGGGGCTTCTTCGTTTTAAGGACTCTCTTTTCTTCTGCTGATAGACCTTACCCCTTAGCAATAAACTACGTCATACTGAGCTTGACTCAGTATCTAGCCGAGTATGTCATCGAACTTATCACGTGCTTCAACTAGACCCTGAATCAAGTTCAGGGTGACCACAGAAGAAAATAGCTCGTGAATCAAAATTACACTGACTACGAATAACAGTAGAGTTTAGTGTTATTTGCCACTTCACTCCCTACTCCATTCCCCCACATTCGCACACTTTTCCAACGACAAAATAAAACCTTAGCTTTCCTTGGTTGTTATTAGTGCCACAAAGCACGATAATATTGGGATCAGATAATTAAGCAGAAATCATCATGAGCGAATATTTCTTGTTACTAGTGGGAACCGTACTAGTTAACAACTTCGTATTGGTAAAATTCTTAGGCTTATGCCCGTTTATGGGCGTATCCAAAAAACTCGATACCGCGATTGGTATGGGACTAGCAACGACATTCGTTCTTACGTTGGCGTCTGTCAGTGCTTACTTAGTCGAAAGCTACATTCTTGCTCCACTTGGGTTGCAATATCTGCGCACTATGAGCTTTATTCTTGTGATTGCGGTTGTGGTGCAGTTTACTGAGATGGTCGTGCACAAAACCAGCCCAACGCTGTATCGCCTATTAGGGATCTTTTTACCCCTTATCACCACGAACTGTGCTGTATTAGGCGTCGCTCTACTCAACATCAACGAAAACCACACGTTTATCGAATCGATTATTTACGGATTCGGCGCAGCGGTGGGTTTCTCATTAGTACTCGTTTTGTTTGCTTCTATGCGTGAGCGAATTGCCGCTGCTGATGTGCCGATGCCATTCAAGGGCGCTTCTATCGCGATGATTACAGCTGGCCTCATGTCACTTGCCTTCATGGGCTTCACGGGTTTGGTGAAACTATAATGAGCACGATTTTAATTGCTATTTTGGCTATTGCCGCGCTTGCTGCATTATTCGGTGCCATTCTGGGTTTCGCATCGATTCGCTTCAAAGTTGAAGCGGACCCGATCGTTGATCAAATTGACACCATTCTGCCACAAACCCAATGCGGACAGTGTGGCTACCCAGGCTGTCGCCCTTATGCAGAGGCAATCGCGAATGGCGATGACATCAATAAATGTCCTCCTGGCGGTCAAGCAACGATTGAAAAGCTCGCCGACCTAATGGGGGTTGAAGTGCAAGAATCAGCACACGACCTTGGCGACAACGTAAAAACCGTTGCCTATATCCATGAAGATATGTGTATTGGGTGCACAAAGTGCATTCAGGCTTGCCCAGTCGATGCGATTGTCGGCGGAACGAAAGCCTTACACACCGTCATAAAAGACGAATGTACTGGGTGTGACTTGTGTGTTGCGCCTTGTCCAACAGACTGTATAGAAATGATTCCAGTACACGCAACAACCGAGACCTGGAAGTGGCAGATGAACGCCATTCCTGTCATCGACGTAACAGATTCTCAATCATCATTAACTAGCGGCCAGTAAGTAGTGGGTATGTTGTCTTTAGTTGAACAAATAAGAACAGGGGCTATTTGGGATTTTCCGGGGGGTATTCATCCACCTGAGAACAAAACCCAATCGAGCCAACACAATATTGCTCGCGCGGAACTGCCAAGTGAACTCGTGCTGCCCTTAAAGCAGCACATCGGTCGCCCTGGTACACTGATCGTTGACGTAAACCAAAAAGTATTAAAAGGCCAGCCTCTGACTAAGTTTGATGCTGGCTTCACCTTACCGATCCACGCCCCAACCTCAGGGACTATCGTCGCGATAGAACCTCGCACTGTTGCTCACCCTTCTGGCCTCAGTGAAATGGCGATCGTGATCGAGCCTGATGGCAAAGATCAATGGATTGAACGCACACCAACCCAAGATTTTCGCCAAGCCTCTGCCGATGACTTGATAGAGGTCATTCGTCAGGCAGGTATCTCTGGGATGGGCGGCGCAACATTCCCCACTGCCAGAAAGCTGCAAACGGGTCTATCGCGAACTGAAATTCTGGTGATTAACGCCGCAGAGTGTGAGCCTTACATCACCGCTGACGATCGATTGATGCAAGAGCATGCTGATGAAATCATTCAAGGCATCGAGGTGCTTGAGTATATTCTTCAGCCCAAATTGACCATTATCGGTATCGAAGATAACAAGCCAGAAGCCATTAAAGCACTCGAATTGGCAGCTCAGCAGAAAGATATTGTCATTCGGGTCATTCCGACAAAATACCCATCGGGTGGTGAAAAACAGCTTATTAAGATTCTGACTAACCAAGAAGTTCCAACTAACGGCTTACCGGCTGATATTGGTATTCTGGTGCAAAACGTCGGCTCTACGTTTGCTATCAAACGTGCGGTTATCGATGGTGAACCACTCATTGAACGCGTTGTGACTCTTACTGGCCAATCATTTACCCGCCCACAAAATGTCTGGGTGCGCCTTGGTACACCGGTTTCTCAACTGCTTGATCAGTTCAACTTCAAACGACCAAAGAAACACCCTCGCTTGATTCTCGGTGGGCCAATGATGGGCTTTACACTACCGCATGAGAATGTGCCCATCACCAAGGGGACCAACTGTATTCTTGCACCCAAGAAGCGTGAGATTCCCCATCAAGGTATGGAGATGGCGTGTATTCGCTGTGGTCAATGTGCTGAAGCTTGCCCTGCGTCTCTGCTTCCACAGCAGTTGGTTTGGTATGCAAAAGACCAAGATTACGACAAGTGTGAAGAGCTTAACCTTAAAGACTGCATTGAGTGCGGCGCATGCGCGTATGTTTGCCCGAGTGAAATTCCGCTGGTGCAATACTACCGCCAAGCCAAAGCGGAAATTAAAGAGCGTAAAGCCGAGTCTGAAGCTGCTGAAAGAGCGAAGCAGCGCTTTGAAGACAAGAAGGCGCGTTTAGAACGCGATAAAGCTGAACGAGAAAACCGCTTCAAAAAAGCGGCGCAAGATCGCCGCAAAGAGATGAAAACATCAGGTGATTCAGACGCTATTGCTGCGGCTATCGCCCGTGTTAAAGCACAGAAAGCACAACCCGCTGAAGATAAGAGCGAAACCAAACCGGCCGTTGCTGCGGCGATCGCTCGTGCTAAAGCAAAACAGGCCGCTGCTGCAGGTCAGAATGAGCCTGATAACAGTGAAATGATGAAGCTGCGTGAGGAGCGTAAGCGCCAAGCCAGAGAGGCTCGAGAAGCAAAGGCAGAAGCAACGCAAGGCGACTCTGAAGGCCTAAGCAAGCAAGACGCAGTTGCTGCGGCAATTGCCCGAGCTAAAGCGAAAAAAGCACAGCAAGCTGAAGGCGCTAATACCAATAGCACTGCCTCAGACAAGAGTGACGCTGTTGCCGCAGCTATTGCGCGAGCCAAAGCACGTAAGGCGCAGCAAGAGCCTGAAGCATCAGAGACAACTGAAGCACCTCAAGCCGCTGAAGACCCGAAAAAAGCCGCGGTTGCCGCTGCTATCGCTCGAGCCAAAGCGCGCAAAGCAAAGCAAGAGCCTGAAGCATCAAAGGCAACTGAAGCGCCTCAAGCCGCTGAAGACCCGAAAAAAGCGGCCGTTGCCGCTGCTATCGCTCGAGCTAAAGCACGTAAAGCAAAGCAAGAGCCTGAAGCATCAGAGGCAACTGAAGCGCCTCAAGCCGCCGAAGACCCGAAAAAAGCCGCGGTTGCCGCTGCTATCGCTCGAGCTAAAGCACGTAAAGCAAAGCAAGAGCCTGAAGCATCAGAGGCAACTGAAGCGCCTCAAGCCGCTGAAGACCCGAAAAAAGCCGCTGTCGCTGCTGCTATAGCTCGTGCGAAAGCTCGTAAAAAGGCACAGCAAGAGAATAAAGAGGACGATCAATAATGGCATTTTTCATTGCGAGTTCACCACACGCTCATAGCCGTCGTAGTACACCGACATTAATGAAACTGCTCGCGCTATGCGCTTTGCCAGGTCTTGTCGCCCAAACTCTGTTCTTTGGCTGGGGAACTCTAATTCAGTTAGCGTTAGCCATTGTCGTGGCTCTGATCCTTGAGGGTGCGGTGATGTTATTGCGCAAGCGCCCACCATTGATGGCATTGAGAGACTACAGCGCTATTGTAACTGCATGGTTATTAGCTGTTGCAATTCCTCCTTATGCGCCTTGGTGGATCGTCGTTATTGGTTTGATCTTCGCCATTGTCATCGCAAAACATCTTTATGGTGGCATTGGTCAAAATCCATTCAATCCAGCGATGGTGGCGTATGTCGTTTTGCTCATCTCATTTCCTGTTCAGATGACAAGTTGGAGTGCACCGAGTGACCTGCAATCTATTCAGTTAACGTTTAGCGATGCCTTAAACCTCATCTTTACTGGCTTTGACAACGATGGAATGTCTTTATATCAGATTCGCTCTGGAATCGACGGCATTACAATGGCGACTCCGTTAGATGCAGTCAAAACAGGTCTACATTCAGGTATCACATTGCCAGAAGTCATGGTACAACCTCAATTTAATGGTATCGCTGGCGTAGGCTGGATGTGGGTTAACCTCGCCTATCTCATTGGCGGGTTACTGATGATCAAGCTGCGTGTCACCAATTGGCATATCCCTGCAGGTGTATTGGGTGGCCTTACTATTGCTAGTGTACTGGGTATGTTATTCATGCCTGGAGAAGTAGCATCCCCTGCCTTCCACCTTCTTTCTGGTGCAACCATGCTTGGTGCCTTCTTCATCGCGACGGATCCGGTATCAGCATCAACGACAGTCAAAGGGCGACTTATTTTCGGTGCCCTTATCGGTCTTCTGGTATACATAATTCGCTCTTGGGGTGGCTTTCCGGATGGGGTCGCATTTGCTGTGTTATTAGCCAACATGTGTGTACCACTTATCGACCATTACACTAAACCAAGAACTTACGGACACGAAAAATAGTCATGTTAAACGCCATTAAAAACAACGCGCTCATTCTTGTTATTTTTGCATGTGCATCGACAGGCCTTGTCGCGGTGACCAATCTAGCCACCAAAGACACGATTGCAGAGCAACAACAAAAACAGCTATTGCGTGTACTGAATCAGGTTATCCCTACACGCATGCACGATAACAACTTATACCAAGCATGTACTTTGGTGACCGATCCGCTGCTAGGAACTAATGAAGCCCAACCAGCTTACTTGGCGACCTTGAACGGCCAGCCGAGTGCGGTGGCTATCGAAGCAGTAGCACCGGATGGTTACAACGGTACAATTCGTATCGTCGTAGCAACCGACATGAATGGTAAAATCCTAGGTAGCCGTGTCCTTGCTCACCAAGAAACCCCGGGGCTTGGTGATAAGATTGATCTGCGTGTTTCTGAGTGGATCTTGGCGTTTGCTGGCCAATTTGTCACTGAGTCAAATCTTGACGACTGGAAAGTGCGCAAAGATGGCGGTAAGTTCGACCAATTCACTGGTGCGACGATAACGCCTCGTGCGGTAGTCTCTGCTGTCAAAAACGCTACCTTATATCTCAATCAAAACCGTGAGGCACTGTTTGCGCAAACAGCAAATTGTGGAGCTGCATATGACTGAACATAAAACACTGATCAAAAATGGTCTTTGGGACAACAACCCTGCTCTAGTACAGCTGCTCGGGTTATGCCCACTCCTTGCGGTCTCATCGACGGTAACCAATGCCCTAGGTTTAGGGTTAGCGACCTTGTTCGTGCTAGTGAGCTCTAACCTAACGGTATCACTCGTTAAGCATCATGTACCGAAAGAGGTGCGCATTCCTATCTTCGTGATGATCATTGCCGCACTCGTGACTTGTGTTCAGTTATTGATGAATGCGTTCGCCTACGAACTTTACTTGTCACTCGGTATTTTCATCCCTCTCATCGTAACTAACTGCATTATCATCGGTCGTGCAGAAGCTTTTGCGTCAAAAAACGACTGGCTACCAGCGATTCAAGACGGTTTTGGGATGGGCATGGGCATGACGGCAGCACTATTTGTGCTTGGCGCAATGCGAGAGGTTTTAGGCAATGGCACCCTATTTGATGGTGCTGATCTGTTGCTTGGCAATTGGGCAACCGTATTACGCATCGAGCTGTTCCAAACAGACAGCCAATTCTTACTTGCCCTGCTACCGCCCGGCGCATTCATTGGTGTAGGACTGCTCATTGCATTGAAGAATGTCATCGACAAACAATTAGAAGCTCGCCAACCAAAACAAGAGAAAACCGCCATCGAGCGTGCGCGAGTGACTAACAGCTAATTAAAAACTCACTGAAAGCTCAACAATGAACAATACAAAGCGTATAGAAATATTAAAAAGACTCAGAGACGATAATCCAAATCCACAAACAGAGCTCAATTGGTCCACCCCTTTTGAGCTGCTGATTGCCGTCCTGCTGTCTGCCCAAGCCACTGATGTCAGCGTCAACAAGGCAACAGACAAGCTATACCCTGTTGCAAACACACCGCAAGGCATACTCGATCTTGGTGTTGAAGGCTTAACGGAGTACATCAAAACCATTGGTCTTTTTAACTCTAAAGCGAAAAACACCATCAAGACTTGTCAGATCTTGATAGAAAAACATAATGGCGAAGTACCGGTAGATAGAGCCGCGCTAGAAGCACTACCCGGTGTTGGGCGCAAGACAGCGAATGTCGTGCTAAACACCGCATTTGGCTGGCCAACCATTGCTGTCGACACCCACATTTATCGCGTATCAAACCGCACTAAGTTTGCCATGGGTAAAACCGTCGACGATGTAGAAGAAAAGCTACTCAAGGTTGTTCCAAAAGAGTTTAAGCTCGATGTGCACCACTGGCTGATTCTGCATGGGCGCTACACGTGTATCGCGAGAAAGCCACGCTGTGGTAGCTGCCTCATTGAGGATCTCTGTGAGTACCGCGAAAAGACGGAAGTTTAGGTCACTTCGGCAGGTATGATCTCTCGTACCTGCCTCTGTTCAAATTGCTCAGCTAAGCTTGAAAAATGACAGGTCTTCTTTTTGCTGATTGGCTAATTGAGCCAGTTCAGACGAGGATTGCTGAGTTTGAACCACCGCACTGACATTTAGATTCACTAAATCTACGATAGTACTCGCTCTTTCAGATACCTCTTTCGTCACTGCCAGCTGCTCCTGAGACGAATTGGCAACCGATGCATTGATTTCCGATAGCGAAGCAACCGAAGCTTGTATATCACTAAACGCAACCTCAACCGCACTCGTTAATACAACCGAGTTTTCGATCATCTCCTTATTCTGCTGCATATTGCTATTCGCAACATCTGCTTGCTGCTGAAAACTAGCAATCATGTCTCGGATGCGCTGTGTTGACTGCTGAGTTTTTGCTGCAAGGTTTCTCACTTCATCAGCAACCACAGCAAAACCACGACCTTGTTGGCCTGCTCTAGCCGCTTCGATTGCAGCATTTAGAGCTAAAAGGTTGGTTTGTTCAGAGATTTGATTAATAACATCGACAACCTCCTCAATATTTTGTGTTTCATTTTTCAGCTTTTGTAAAACCTCTGTAGTGATGTAGATCGAACGTTCGATGTTATTGGTTAAATCGACTGAACTTTGCAGCTGTAAGCTTCCTTCTTGCACGCTATCCGCTGCTTTAACCGCCGCAGATTCTGCATTCACTGTATTGCCTACCATTTCACCCACCGTTGCAGACAGCTGCGCCAGTGCAGTATTAACACTCTCTAATTGCACCTTCTCCTGCTCTGCATTTTTCGCTGTTTCTGCCATAACGCAGGAGAGTTCTTCAGCGGCAGCGGCAACATTATTTGCCACTCCGTGTGTGCTATTAAGCAATTCATGCTGGCGATTCGCCATTTGAGTTAGTGAAGCGAACACGCCCGTTGCTTTAGTAGAATCTGTTTCGAACTTTCTAAATTCACCCGATGCCATTTGGTGTAAGTACTGTGAAATGACTTCAGGCTCGGCACCTAGTAAACGCGTAATCGATGTAACAATTTTATATGACAACAAGGCAAACGCACTAAAGCCAAACACTACGTAAAGTACTCTTATCACATTGTATTTATCTTCGGCAGTTAGCGCTTGGTGATGAATGTCATCCACAACATCTAACTGGAGATCAATCAATGCATCGATACTTAAGCTCAGTGCATCAACATCCTGATAGGTGGCGATAATGAGATCGCGTAGATTCAAACGCTCAGCTTGAAGGCTCGACTGCCTAGATTGCAGTTGACTGACTACGTTAAACAAGTGCTGCTGTGTCGTCTCTGCAAGTCTTTGCTCATCGGCTGTCAGAACATTTTGCACATAGTTATTCCATTGGCTATTCGCCTGTTCGATAGTTTGATCTATCTGTTTGAAAACAGTACCAAGGTTTTGCTCATCCGCTAAATACGCTTTGTTTAACGCATCAATAACATTGACCGCATAGGCGTCTGAAATTCCTTTAAGCTGAGCTAGAGGAATTGCGCGCTCATTCTGAATTGACTCTATATGTGCGATGAGTCGTTGCGACTGGAGGAAACTGGAAATGCTTGCCCCAATGAGAAGAAGAATAGCCACAAGACTAATGAGTGAAATTTTTTGAGAAACTCTCATGATTTACCACAGTGTACGCACGAGATTGTGCGAATGAATGTTCAGTATTGATTTTAGGTGGTGCATCCTAGAGAAAGCCTCACAGGCTGTCTCTAGTCAAAATCATGAATTGACTTAATCAATCGATATTGGCATGACTATATTGTTTCAAAATATAAAAATCCCGCAGCTATCAAGATAACTGCGGGATTTCTTATTCTAGCTAAAGGTCAAATTATAGGAATTTCGCTTTAGTCACTTCTTTGATTGCTGATAGTACGAACGTTGGTACTGCTGCAACAAAGATGATTGAGATTAGGTGACTGAACTCAATCGCTTCTGTGCTGAAGACTAACTGACCGAAGCCTGTGTATACAACACCTAGAGACAGGATAGCTGATACTGCTACTGCACCTAGTAGGTAGTGGTTCGTGAACGGGTTCTTACGGTAAATCGTTGTGAACGTACGTGCATCGAACAAGCTCCAAAGCTGAGCAAAGATAAGTGTCAAGAATGCCACTGTCTGTGCGTATTGAGCGCTGTAACCATCACCTAGAGCGATAGAGAATGTCACGAAACTCAAACCACCTAGTGCTAGACCACGAGTTAGGATTCGTGCACCTAAGCCGTCAGAGAAGAAGCCTTCGTTACGTTTACGCGGTTTGCGTTCCATCAGGTCATTTTCTTCTGGTTCAACACCAAGTGCTAGTGCCGGAAGACCATCTGAAACCAGGTTAACCCATAGAATCATTAGTGGTGTTAGAGGCAGTACAACCTCAGGGCCCATGATTAGGAATGCAAACAAGATTACCGATACTTCACCAACGTTTGCTGTCAGAGCCTGACGGATAAACTTACGTAGGTTATCGAAGATTTGACGACCTTGACGTACCGCTTTAACGATTGTGCTGAAGTTGTCATCAAGAAGAATAAGGTCACCAGAGTCTTTAGCTACTGATGTACCCGTGATACCCATTGCAACACCGATATCCGCACGACGTAGTGCTGGAGCATCGTTTACGCCGTCACCCGTCATAGAAGCAACTTCGTTGTTCTCTTGCTGAGCTTTTACGATACGTAGTTTGTGCTCAGGCGTTACACGAGCAAACACTGCAACTTTAGGACAGATAGCGCGCAGCTTCTCTTCGTCCATTTGGTCAAGCTCTGCACCCGTTACAACAAGGTCTTCTTCGCTACGGATAATACCGATTTCACGTGCGATAGCGGCTGCTGTCACTGCGTGGTCGCCTGTAATCATTACTGTGCGAACACCAGCGTTGTAACAGCTGTCAACTGCATGACGTACTTCTGGGCGTGGTGGATCCATGATGCCATAGATACCAAGGATGCTGACATCTTTTTCAAGCTCAGGGAAGTCTAGCTCTAGCTCTTCTTCTTTCAGTTCACGGAAACCAACCGCTAGGGTACGCAGTGCATCACCACCAAAGTTTTGGATCGCTGCTTCAAAGTTAGTTTGTAGCTCTTGAGCTTGAGCAGTATCTACCGCCAAGTTACCTGCTGCGATAGCCGTTGCTGTTGGTACATAACCACCATCAACCATAAAGCTTGTTGAGTTACGTAGTACAACATCTGGCGCACCTTTCAGTGCTAGGAAGTGCTTACCTTGTGGGTCACGTACGATCACTGATGCCATTTTACGACCAGAATCGAACGGGAACTTCTTAACGATAGAGTAGCCGCCAGTGCTCAGCATTTCAGCTTGCTTCAGACCTGCTTTAGCTGCTGCAACAATAAGAGCGCCCTCTGTTGGGTTGCCACGAACCGTCCAGTTGCCTTTGTCGTTAACATATTCTGCATCGTTACACAGCGTTGCAACGACTAGACCTTGCATCATAGCTGGGCTATTTGTTGCTTCTACGTCATGACCTTTCGCGATGAATTCGCCTTGAGGATCAAAACCTTTACCAGAAACATCCCAGTAACGACCTGATACGTCATACGCTTTCATTACCTGCATTTGGTTTTGAGTTAGCGTACCCGTTTTATCTGAACAGATAACGGTAGTAGAACCAAGCGTTTCGATTGCTGCTAGCTGTTTTGCCAGCGCATTGCTCTTAACCATCTTGGTTGAACCCATCGTCAATACGATAGTTACAACAGTTGGAAGACCTTCAGGGATTGCCGCAACAGATAGAGAAATACCAGTAGTTAGGATCTCTAGCCATGGCATACCGTGGTAAAGACCGATTGCACATACGATAGCTACAACTACAAGAGCAACAACCAATAGTGCCAAAGCGATGGTGTCCATACGCTCTTGCATCGGTGTCTTTGTCTCTTCAGTCTGGTTCATCATATCCGCGATATGACCAACCTCTGTTTCCATACCCGTGCTTGTTACAACGGCAAGACCTGTACCTGTTGTTACGATAGTAGTCATGAAGCCCATGTTCTTCTGGTCGCCCAGACCCACAGTTTCGTCTTCGATAACTTCACACTGTTTGTTGACTGGTTCAGACTCACCCGTTAGAGCGGCTTCGTCTACTGTCAATCGGTTTGACTCGATGATACGAACATCGGCTGGAAGGATGTCACCAGTATTGATTTTGATGATATCGCCAGGAACTAGCGTTTTCGCCGGTACACTGATCCATTTACCATCACGCATCACTTCTGCTTCTGGCGCCGCCATTTCTTTTAGCGCTTCCATACCTTTCTGAGCTTTAAACTCTTGCCAGAAAGCAATACCAGTGTTGATAAGAATGATAACCGCGATAGCGATTGCATCAATTGCGTGGCCAGTGAACCATGAAACAAGAGCACCAACCGCTAGGATAAAGATTAGGGGATTTTTATACTGATGAATGTACAGTTCCCATGCTGTCGCTGACTCTTGTGCAGTCAATTCGTTTGCACCGTGCTTCTCTAAACGAGCTTGTGCTTCAGCAGTTGATAGACCTGTAGTTTGTTCAGTGTCCAGAGTTTTAAGAACCTCTGAACCTTGTTGTGTAAACCATTTACTCGTCATTTTGAGTACTCCACATTAACATCCGACTCCCTGGACTAAATGTAATAAAATAATACTTATAGTTTCTATTCCAAAATATACCTCAAACCACTTAGTGCATAACTACTCGGTTTGAGGTTGTAAAAAAACTATATATCAACGCACCTTAAATTGGCAAAGTTTGACGGTTCACACAAAATCAACATTTGACAACTACAGGCGGCAACCACGAAGAAATACTACACAAACAAAAATAAACCAAGAATGAAACAATTTATTTCAACTAATTGAATTTAAATGAATTTACTAAAAAATGTGACTTTGGTTTAAATTCGTAAAAACCATAAGAAATTAGCTCTTTTATCGAAAATTCCTTATTATCGAAGTGAAACATCGGAATAACCATTATTTTTATAATGTCTATGAGGCGGAATCATAAATTGAGAAAATGAAAACAAGGTCATATAACAACCAAACCTTCATCAAACACCCCTATTGCTATCACTTTTTCTCATGGTAGCTCTTAAAGAAATCAGAGAATTTGATAATAATTTACCGCATTGCCTTAGCGAAATTTTATGCACTCACTGACTCGTGGCAGCCCAAAACTCAACTTCTACCTCACCAAAAACCTCAGAAAACCACCTCTCAATTAGTCATACAAATACACGAATTATGTGGAACACAAAAATAGGAACTTACGTGGGAAACACGAATGAATAAGCGTATTAGTTTATCAAATCAATAATTTAATATTATGTTACTTGCGATACTGACCAGGATATAGTGATATACCCTAAAGGCGAGTGGCTTAAAGCGCTTCGAACATCATCAGCGCTTGTTTATCAAACACACACTCAGCACTACACTAATTACAAACATCTGGGAGCAATAACTATGGCAAACGGCCGCTTACTTCATACTATGCTACGCGTTGGTAACCTTGAGCGCTCAATTGAGTTTTATACAAAAGTGATGGGCATGGAACTGCTTCGTCAACATGAGAACGAAGAGTACAAATACACGCTTGCCTTCGTCGGCTACGGTGATGAATCAAATGGTGCAGTAATTGAGCTGACCTACAACTGGGGTACGTCAGAGTACGACCTAGGTAGTGCATTCGGTCACATTGCGATTGGCGTTGATGATATCTACTCAACTTGTGACGCTATCAAAGCAGTGGGTGGCAACGTAACGCGTGAGCCTGGTCCAGTGAAAGGTGGTTCTACTGAAATTGCCTTTGTTAAAGACCCAGATGGCTACATGATTGAGCTTATTCAAAACTCTCAAGGTGAGGCTGGCCTAGAAGGCTAATCCGCACAATCTAATAATTTGGATGAGTAAGGCTCTGACTGCACACGTAGTCAGAGCCTTTTGTTTGTTAGATTTGCGTGCGACCCAACGAGATCACAACACGTCGGTTTTTGTCTTTTCCGATTGGTGATGCATTGTCAGCTATCGGACGACGGTCTCCATAACCTTGAACTTGTATTCGATGCTCTGGCAGTCCGAGCGACTCAAAATAGTCTCGTAACACTTTTGCACGCTTATCAGAGAGGCTCTGGCTCACGCTCCTAACCTCTTCACTATCGGTATAAGTGGAGACGAGGACCAAATCAATGTCTTGGTTGTGACGAATATACTCCGCAATTTGCTCAAGGCGCTGTAAAGAGGCTTTGTTCAAGCTGACACTATCGCGGTCATAATGCAGAATCGTGAATGAAATATCTTCAAAACTATAGGGCAGCAGGTTGGCGACACAATCGCTAAAAACACCAAACTTAGCATTAAAGCTCACCGGAGAGAGTGCTACTTCTATATATTGATCGCGGCTCTGCCAGTCTTGGTAACTAAAGGTAGGAAAACGCCCTTTTTCTAGTTCACTCAATATGCCCCATGCAGCTTGGCCACCAACATAACCATCAAACTGTTTAAAAAACTGCACGTTCGCAACACGGTCAGCACGATCTCCAGGTTGCCAACTGGCTGGCATCGAGACCAAACTCACCTCTCGTGTCTCTCCCATCGGGCGGCGCATTTTCAACTCAAAATCTAGGTTGATACGTTTACTCGCGCGCGATGAGAACTCCGCATCACCATAATTCGGGATCGGATGAACCATACGACACTCGAGAGGGGTATTCGCCACCATCTCCCATGTCGACTGCTCGGGTGTCGAGACATATTTCTTTCCTGCCGCCTCTACCTGCATCGCAGATATTGCCATGACTACAGGTAAGCTGCAGCGCAGAACAAACTTCATTAACCAACCTTATCTATTATCTGTCTGGCCTAATAAGCAAATAAGGACAGACTTTGCCGCTTTAGCAATTCTACGCGTTAATATGCAATTTTCTAGCCAAAGTACAGAAACCTTAGGCTGTTCAATTAAAATACACTGCTTACAGTAAGTTACTATCACATTGCTCCTCTAGGCCTGATTCATTGTTCGTTACATGTGAAAACTTATTCAGAAATGTTGGAGAATCTGCAATAATGCAACGCCTTAACAGAACAATCGATTTGATATGAGTGTAGAAAACGAAGCATTGACGCTAAAAAAGCGCTTTAGAGGTTATTTTCCCGTTGTTATTGACGTTGAAACAGCTGGATTTAACGCTAAAACTGACGCACTGCTCGAAATTTGCGCAGTCACCTTAAAGATGGATGACGAGGGCAACCTACACCCGGCATCGACAATTCACTTCCACATTGAGCCTTTCGAAGGCGCAAATCTTGAAAAAGAAGCGCTCGAGTTCAACGGCATTCGTGACCCATTTAGTCCACTACGTGGAGCGGTTTCGGAAATGGAAGCGTTAAAGGAGATCTATAAGCTTGTGCGCAAAGAGCAAAAAGCCGCTGATTGCAGCCGTGCCATTATGGTGGCTCATAACGCTCAATTTGACCACAGCTTTGTGATGGCAGCCAGTGAGCGCTGCAAACTAAAAAGAGTCCCTTTCCACCCTTTTGCCACCTTTGATACGGCAACACTGAGTGGGCTAGCGTATGGGCAGACCGTACTAGCAAAAGCCTGTAAAGTGGCAGGGATGGATTTTGACAATAAGGAAGCACACTCAGCACTTTACGATACACAAAAAACTGCTGAGCTGTATTGTGGCATCGTCAACAAGTGGAAAGCACTTGGTGGCTGGCCACTCATTGATGAACAATAATAAACACAACACGAGAATAATATGAATCCAGTTGTAATTTCAGTTTGTATCATGCTAGCTCTGGCATTGATGCGCGTTAATGTCGTGGTTGCATTAACATTCAGTGCCATCGTTGGTGGCCTTGTTGCAGGCATGAGCTTAAATGACACCGTAGCAGCATTTGAAAGCGGACTTGGTGGCGGTGCGACAATCGCATTGAGCTACGCAATGCTTGGTGCCTTTGCTGTTGCTATCTCTCGCTCAGGTTTAACTGACCTCCTCGCACAAAGCGTGATTAAGAAGATTCATGGTAAAGAAAATGGCGCTGCATCAACAGGCCTTAAGTACCTTGTATTGGTTGCTTTGATTCTTGTTACTATGTCATCTCAAAATGTGATTCCAGTCCATATCGCCTTTATTCCAATCTTGATTCCACCTCTATTAGGCGTTTTTGCAAAACTAAAACTCGATCGTCGCTTGATTGCTTGTGTATTGACTTTTGGCCTGGTGACACCATACATGGTTTTACCGATTGGTTTTGGTGGTATCTTCCTGAACAATATTCTGCTGACTAACCTGAGTAATAATGGCCTAGAAGGCATTTCAGCAAGCCAAGTACCAATGGCAATGCTGTTGCCAGCGGCAGGTATGCTATTTGGCCTATTAACGGCTATCTTCTTTAGTTACCGCAAGCCACGCGAATACAAAGAGACCGAGCTGACTCACGTTGAAGAGAGCGCAACTGCGATCAACAAGAAGAACATCATTGTCGCTTTCGTTGCTATTGCAGCAACTCTAACTGTGCAACTCTCAACGGGCTCGATGGTGATTGGTGCCCTCGCAGGTTTCATGGTGTTTACGTTTGGTGGCGTTATTGCTTGGAAAGATACCCAAGACGTTTTCACCCGCGGTGTGATGATGATGGCAATGATTGGCTTTATCATGATTGCAGCAGCGGGCTTTGCCGCAGTAATGAAGCAAACAGGTGGGGTTGAAACCCTGGTTGAAGCACTGTCTACTTCGATTGGTGATAACAAACCACTGGCTGCTCTACTTATGCTGATTGTGGGTCTGTTAGTCACAATGGGCATCGGTTCTTCGTTCTCTACGATCCCTATCATCGCGACTATTTATGTACCACTTGCGCTTGCCTTTGGTTTCTCACCAATGGCAACAATTGCTCTAGTCGGTACGGCAGCAGCTCTGGGTGACGCAGGCTCACCAGCATCTGACTCAACATTAGGCCCAACATCTGGCCTTAATGCCGATGGCCAACACGAGCACATTTGGGAAACGGTAGTACCAACGTTCTTGCACTACAACCTGCCGCTGATTGCTTTCGGTTGGTTAGCAGCAATGGTTCTCTAGTCGTTAGCGTGCTTCTCAAACGACAAACACAAAAAAGGCTTGGGTATCCAAGCCTTTTTTATATCTCGTTGAGCTAGATTACCAGCCTGTCACTTCTCGCAGTGCAGAGCCGATATCCGCTAGACTTTTCACTGTGCGAACACCCGCTGATTCTAGAGCTGCAAATTTTTCATCCGCAGTTCCTTTACCACCTGAGATAATCGCTCCCGCATGGCCCATACGCTTACCAGGAGGCGCAGTGACACCCGCAATATAAGAGACAACAGGCTTAGTCACATTCTCTTTGATAAAGGCTGCCGCTTCTTCTTCAGCTGTGCCGCCGATCTCGCCGATCATCACGATCGCTTCTGTTTTCGGATCGTCTTGGAACAACTGCAGGATATCGATAAAGTTTGAACCAGGAATTGGGTCACCACCGATACCTACACAGGTTGATTGACCAAAGCCTTCATCCGTTGTTTGCTTAACCGCTTCATAGGTCAGTGTGCCTGAGCGTGAAACAATACCCACTTTGCCCTTTTTATGGATGTGACCTGGCATGATACCGATTTTACACTCATCAGGTGTGATCACACCCGGACAGTTAGGGCCAATCATACGTGCGCCTGTCTCTTCCAGTTTCACCTTCACATCGATCATGTCGATAGTTGGGATACCTTCAGTGATGGTCACAATAAGCTCAATGCCCGCATCGATAGCTTCTAGGATGGCATCTTTACAGAATGGCGCTGGTACATAGATAACCGTTGCAGTTGCGCCTGTTACTTCAACCGCTTCACGTACTGTGTTAAACACAGGCAGGCCTAGGTGTTCTTGACCACCTTTACCAGGAGAAACACCACCTACAAGCTGCGTGCCATAAGCGAGAGCTTGCTCAGAGTGAAACGTGCCTTGACCACCAGTGAAACCTTGGCAGATAACCTTTGTATCTTTATTAATTAGTACAGACATTATTTGCCCTCCGCAGCTGCAACAACTTTCTGCGCAGCATCGGTTAAAGATTCTGCTGCAATGATATCAAGACCTGAAGTCGCTAAAACGTCTCGACCGAGATCGGCGTTGGTTCCTTCAAGGCGCACAACAACCGGAACGGTAACACCCACCTCTTTAACTGCTCCGATGATGCCTTCAGCAATCATGTCACAACGAACAATACCGCCAAAGATATTCACCAATACCGCTTTAACGTTGTCATCAGACAAGATGATTTTGAAAGCTTCCGCGACACGCTCTTTAGTTGCGCCGCCACCGACATCAAGGAAGTTAGCTGGCTTACCGCCGTGTAGGTTAACAATATCCATCGTGCCCATCGCAAGACCTGCACCGTTAACCATACAGCCAACGTTGCCATCAAGTGCGACGTAGTTCAGTTCCCACTGTGCAGCATGTGCTTCGCGCTCATCTTCTTGTGAAGGATCATGCATCTCACGCAGTTTAGGCTGACGATAAAGAGCATTAGAGTCGATATTGATTTTACCATCGAGACAAAGAAGATTACCCTCACCAGTAATAACCAATGGGTTAATTTCAAGTAGCGCTAAGTCGTATTGATTGAACATTTGACCTAGGCCCATGAAGATTTTCACGAACTGTTTGATTTGGTCACCAGCAAGACCAAGCTTAAATGCCAGCTCACGGCCTTGGTAGGCTTGTGGGCCGACAAGCGGGTCGATAGCGGCTTTGTGAATAAGCTCAGGCGTCTCTTCAGCCACCTTCTCAATTTCAACACCACCTTCAGTAGAAGCCATGAACACCACTTTGCGCGTTGCTCGGTCTACCACTGCCCCCAAGTAAAGTTCATTAGCAATATTTGATGCTTCTTCAACAAGAATTTTCGTAACAGGCTGACCATTTGCATCTGTTTGATACGTCACTAGGTTTTTACCTAGCCACTTTTGCGCAAACTCTTTAACACCGTCTTTTGTATCGTGCAGTTCTACACCGCCGGCTTTACCACGTCCACCAGCGTGAACCTGACATTTGACGACTTTCTTTGCCGTTGAGATACGGCCTGCAGCTTCAAAGGCTTCTTGTGGTGTATCACATGCGTAACCTTCAGGCACAGGCAAACCGAATTCTGCAAACAGCTGTTTGGCTTGATATTCATGCAAATTCATTTCGATATTCCGTTTGTTTTCCCTTAGGGTTCCCTAGGGATTTATTATTTCCATGATGACAACGTACATTGTTCATCTGTAGGGTCTTCTCAAATAAACGACTGATTTCATAGGCAATGAACTCAGACTTTCAAGTGAAGGCCAAACGTTGAGCTAGTCTAGCCTTAGCTAAAAATAACGTCTAGCTGAGAGGTGCAGCTAGACGTTTTAGCGATATTAAACGTCTAATAACAGACGCGCTGGATCTTCAAGTAACTCTTTAATGGTCACCAAGAAGCCCACTGATTCTCTACCATCGATCAAGCGGTGATCGTATGACAGGGCAAGATACATCATCGGTAGAATCTCAACCTTGCCATCAACCGCCATTGGACGGTCTTGGATTTTGTGCATTCCCAAAATGGCAGATTGTGGTGGGTTGATGATTGGCGTCGACATCAAGGAGCCGAATACACCGCCATTAGTGATGGTGAAGTTACCGCCCATCAATTCATCCACCGTAAGCTTGCCGTCACGACCTTTGATCGCCAGCTCTTTGATGCCCTTTTCAATATCAGCAAAACCAAGCGTATCGCAGTCTTTTAGTACGGGAGTCACAAGGCCGCGAGGGGTTGAGACTGCCATGCTGATATCAAAGTAGTTGTGGTAAACAATATCGTCACCGTCAATCGACGCATTGACTTCAGGGTAACGCTTAAGCGCTTCTGTTACAGCTTTAACGTAGAAAGACATGAAGCCCAAGCGTGTGCCATGACGTTCTTCAAATTGGTCTTTGTACTGCTTGCGAAGATCCATAATCGGCTTCATGTTGACTTCATTGAATGTCGTCAACATCGCCGTATTGTTCTTCGCCTCCAACAGACGATTTGCCACTGTTTTACGCAAGCGAGTCATTGGGACACGCTTCTGGCTACGTGCCGTTGCTGGGGCTTCTTGGGCAGTCGGAGCTTCCGCTTTAGCTTTCTCAGCGTTAGCAAGGTGTGCTTCGATGTCTTCGCGTGTAATGCGGCCACCGACACCCGTGCCTTTTACTTGATTCGCTTCAAAACCATGCTCACCAAGCAAGCGACGAACCGCAGGGCTAAGCGCATCGTTAGACTCATCAGACAATGTTGCCTTATGACGCTTGTCTGGAGAAGCTTCAGTATCTTCTGTGGTATCCGTTGTCGGCTCACCCGCGACGGCACCTGGCTTAAGCTTCGCAATCAATTGCTTAGAAAGAACCGTTGCTCCTTCTTCTTCGATAATCGCTTCAAGAACACCCGCCTCAGGCGCAGGCACTTCTAGAACCACTTTATCGGTTTCAATATCTACAAGAACTTCATCACGCTCTACAGCTTCACCCGGTTTTTTATGCCATGTTGCAACCGTTGCATCGGCGACTGATTCAGGTAAATCTGGAACCAGAATTTCAATTGTCATATTTGTTTCTTCCTTTAATTTCTAGTTCTTAATCCGAAGATTTTGAGTTAACGGTCAGAGCGTCTTCAATTAACGCTTTCTGTTGCTTCAAGTGCACTGACATATAGCCGACGGCTGGTGAGGCTGAAGCAGGGCGACCCGCATATTTCAAATCTGCGCCACTTGGGATGGCTGCGCGGAAATTATGTTGACTACAGTACCAAGCACCTTGGTTTTGAGGCTCTTCTTGGCACCAAACGAAATCTTCAACATTGGAGTATTGGCCAATCGCGGCTTGTACTTCTTCCATTGGGAATGGGTAAAGCTGTTCGATACGTACAATGGCGACATCTTCTTGCTCATTAGAACGACGCTGCTCAAGCAGGTCGTAATACACTTTACCTGAACAGAAAACCACGCGTTTTACTTTACTGGCATCAAGAGTATCCACTTCTGGAATAGCCGCTTGGAATGTACCTTCAGCAAGTTCTTCCAATGAGGAAGTACATAACGGATGACGTAGTAAGGACTTTGGCGACATAACAATCAATGGGCGACGCATCGGGCGCACCACTTGACGTCGTAGCATGTGGTAAACCTGTGCTGGCGTAGAAGGCACAACCACTTGCATATTTTGCTCTGCGCAAAGTTGCAAGTAACGCTCTAAGCGTGCTGAGGAGTGCTCTGGCCCCTGCCCTTCATAACCATGTGGTAAAAGCATGGTTAAACCACACAAGCGAGCCCACTTTTGCTCACCAGAGGAGATGAACTGGTCAATCACAACTTGAGCACCATTGGCAAAATCACCGAATTGAGCTTCCCAAATCGTTAAACCACTTGGCTCTGCGGTGGCGTAGCCGTATTCAAATGCCAACACCGCTTCTTCTGACAACACCGAGTCAAAGACTTGGAAAGGCCCTTGCTTATCGTGAATGTTGGCCAGAGGCATGTAAGTGCTTGCATCGTTTTGATTGTGTAGAACGGAATGGCGATGGAAGAAAGTACCACGACCAGAATCCTGACCAGAGATACGGATACGCTTGTTGTCATCCACCAGCGTTGCGTAAGCGAGCGTTTCTGCCATACCCCAATCGATAGCTTTCTCACCAGACATCATCGCACTGCGGTCGTTGTAGAGTTTGTTAACTCGACTTTGCAGCTTGTGACTTTCCGGGTATTGGCACAGCTTGTTACCAAGCTCTACAAGGCGCTCCATACCATACTGGCTTTCCCAAGGCGTATCCCAGTCATGACCAATATAAGGAGACCAGTCTACCGAATGGAGAGCCATTGGGCGCCACTCTTTCACAACGACTTCACCGCGATCTAGGGCATCACGATATTCGTTGATCAATTGCGTCGCAAACTCAATATCGTATTCATTACGTTCAATCAGAACGTCTGCATACAGTTTACGTGGCGTTGGGTGCTTTTTGATTTTTTGGTACATCAAAGGCTGAGTCGCATTTGGCTCATCCGCTTCGTTGTGACCGTGGCGACGGTAACACACCAAATCAATCACAACATCACGACGGAATTCGTTACGGTAATCGAGGGCGATACGCGTAACAAAAGCCACCGCTTCGGGGTCGTCAGCATTGACGTGGAAAATCGGTGCCTGCACCATTTTCGCAATATCGGTACAGTACATCGTCGAGCGGGTATCACGAGGGTTAGACGTAGTAAAGCCAACCTGGTTATTGACGACGATACGAACCGTACCACCCACCTGGAAACCTCGTGCACAAGACATGTTGAATGTCTCAGCCACAACACCTTGACCTGCAATCGCAGAGTCACCATGAATCGTAATTGGAAGCACTGTACTGCCGTTTTTGTCACCCAAGCGGTCTTGGCGCGCACGGACAGAGCCGATAACCACAGGATTAACGATTTCTAGGTGCGATGGGTTGAAGGCCAACGCTAAGTGAATATCGCCATTTGGCGTCGCAAAATCAGCTGAGAAACCTTGGTGGTACTTAACATCACCTGTACCCCATGTTTCATCATGCTTACCAGCAAATTCATCAAACAAGTCTTGTGGCTTCTTACCCAACACATTAACTAACATGTTTAAGCGACCACGGTGAGCCATGCCAATGACCACTTCGCGCATCCCGGTTTTTCCGGCATGTCGAATCAGTTCTTTCGTCATTGGAATGAGAGCATCGCCCCCCTCTAGAGAGAAACGCTTTGCGCCTGGGAATTTAGCACCTAGATAGCGCTCTAGCCCTTCTGCGGCTGTTAACTCCTCTAAAAAGGTTCGCTTTTCCTCTGAGTCAAATGAGGGTTGACCTACAACAGACTCTAAACGCTGCTGAATCCAACGCTTTTGCTCTGTATCTGTCATGTGCATGTATTCTGCACCAATCGAACCACAATAGGTTTTCTTGAGTGCGGAATAGATGTCTCTCAACTTCATGGTTTCTTGACCAATAGCAAAAGAACCTACATTAAAGGTTTCTTCTAAGTCGTCTTCATTGAGAGAGTGGAAGGCTGGATCGAGTTCAGCCACAGGAGGGCGCTGCCACAGACCTAGTGGGTCAAGAGCGGCGGCTTCGTGCCCGCGAAAGCGGTACGCGTTAATTAATTGCAGAACTTTTACTTGTTTCGCATCGACATCAGGATCACTAACTTGGACATTGTAATGCTTTGTTTCTTGAGCGAGTCGTCGGAAGTAGTCGCGGACACGTGAATGAGGCTGTTCAGCGGCCTCCTCTTTCAGAGCGGGTAGCTCCTCAAATACACGTTTCCACTCCTCACTTACCTGTTCGGGGTCACTTAGATACAGTTCGTAGAGTTCCTCTACGTAAGTTGCATTGGCGCCAGCCAAGTGTGAAGACTCGAGCCATGCCTTCATCACGCCGTTGTGCATATTTTCCCTTAACCAGTAGTTTTCACGTTTGCTTCGGTCTTTGCCGAGCTAATCACGGCTGACTCTGTAGAGGAGCCAGCCAATTTTTGTTCATTATTAAATCGAACGATTCACCAGCATAGTCTTAATATGACCAATGGCTTTCGTTGGATTTAGTCCCTTAGGACAAACACTTACACAATTCATGATGCCATGGCAACGAAAAACGCTAAATGCGTCGTCTAGATCGGACAAACGTTCATCAGTTGCAGTATCTCGGCTATCAATTAGCCAACGATACGCCGCGAGTAGACCCGCTGGGCCAATAAACTTGTCAGGATTCCACCAGAACGAAGGACAGGATGTAGTACAACATGCACACATAATACATTCGTAAAGGCCATCTAGGTGCGCACGCTCATCAGGTGACTGTAAGTTCTCTCGCGAAGGCGGCTGAGCACCCTCATCGATAAGGAAAGGCTTCACCTTGGCATAGTTGTCATAAAACTGGGTCATGTCGACAATGAGATCGCGCACCACTGGCAAACCCGGTAACGGACGAATCACTAATTTATCCCCTTCTAGCGCTGACAGAGGGGTAATACATGCAAGGCCATTTTTACCGTTCATATTGAGGCCATCTGAGCCACAAACACCTTCACGACATGAGCGACGGAATGAGATCGAAGGGTCTTGCTCTTTGAGTAGAATAAGCGCATCCAACACCATCATGTCAGAGCCTTCTTCCACTTCGAGTACATAGTCCTTCATGTAAGGTTTGCTATCCACATCAGGGTTATAGCGATATAAAGAGAAGTTCAGTTTCATAGTCTATCCTCCTCTAGTAAGTACGTACTTTCGGCGGGAACGCGTCACGATGAACAGGAGTCATATTGACATCACGCTTGCTCATCTGCTCCGTTTCCGGATTATAGATTGAGTGACATAACCATTTTTCATCATCACGCTCTGGGAAGTCAAAACGAGCATGAGCGCCACGGCTTTCTGTACGATAGTTAGCCGCAACCGCAGTAGAAAAGGCTGTCTCCATTAGGTTATCCAACTCCAAACACTCGATGCGCTGCGTGTTGAACTCTGTCGACTTGTCAGCGAGGTGTGCATTTTGCAGACGTTCACGAATCTCTTTAAGCTCGTCGAGGCCTGTTGCCATTGCATCACCCTCACGGAATACAGAGAAGCTGTTTTGCATGCACTGTTGAAGGTCTTTACGGATTTGCACTGGGTCTTCACCACCCGTGCTATTTTCCCAACGCATTGTTCGAGCAAGTGATGCTTCGATATCAGACTCAGTGGCTGGTCGAGCTTCCGCTTGCGCTGCCAACGTCTCACCAAGGTGTAAACCTGTTGCTCGGCCAAATACCACCAAGTCGAGTAACGAGTTACCACCGAGACGATTCGCGCCGTGTACAGATACCGATGCAATTTCACCACAAGCAAACAGGCCTTGAACCTCAACATCAGCGCCGTCAGCCGTCTGCTTAATCGCTTGACCAGACACTTGAGTTGGCACTCCCCCCATCATGTAGTGACAGGTCGGGATCACTGGAATTGGCTCTTTCACCGGGTCAACGTGAGCGAACGTTCGAGATAGCTCACAGATGCCAGGCAGTCGAGACTCGAGGACATCTTTACCTAGGTGGTCGAGTTTCAGTTTAATGTGTGGGCCCCAAGGACCATCGCATCCGCGACCCTCGCGAATTTCAATCATCATTGAACGCGCAACCACATCTCGACCTGCAAGGTCTTTAGCATTTGGCGCATAGCGCTCCATGAAGCGCTCACCATCTTTATTGAGCAGATAACCACCTTCACCACGACAACCTTCTGTCACAAGCACACCTGCGCCTGCAATACCTGTCGGGTGGAACTGCCACATTTCCATGTCTTGCATTGGCACACCTGCGCGTAACGCCATGCCAACACCGTCACCTGTATTGATGTGGGCATTCGTCGTTGATGCATAAATTCGCCCAGCTCCGCCTGTCGCAAGAATGGTGGCTTTAGATTTGAAATAGCAGATTTCACCGGTTTCCATGCACAGCGCAGTACAACCCATCACAGCGCCATCTTGGTTTTTCACCAAATCTAACGCGTACCACTCAGAGAAGATGGTGGTTTTGTGCTTAACGTTCTGTTGATAAAGCGTGTGAAGAAGGGCATGACCGGTACGGTCCGCCGCGGCTGCAGTTCGAGCCGCCTGCTCACCACCAAACTCTTTTGATTGGCCACCAAATGGGCGCTGATAAATACTACCGTCGTCAAAGCGCGAGAAAGGTAGACCCATTTTCTCAAGTTCAATGACCGACTCTGGGCCATTTTTACACATGTATTCGATCGCGTTCTGGTCACCGATGTAGTCAGACCCTTTCACCGTGTCGTACATGTGCCATTGCCAATTGTCTTTATGTGAGTTACCCAAAGCAACCGTAATACCACCCTGCGCAGACACCGTATGCGAACGCGTTGGAAATACTTTAGAAAGCAGAGCACAGCTCAGTCCCTGCTCAGAAATTTGCAATGCGGCACGCATACCCGCACCACCTGCGCCGATTACTACGGCATCGAATTCTCTTACTGGAATAGACACTTACACACCCCACAAAATAAACAGACCAGAAAACAGGTAACCAAAAAGCACAGCGATAATTCCTAGCTGTAGGCCACCCCGCAGTTTTGCGCACTTGATGTAGTCAGTAAGAACTTGCCACAGTCCTATCCAAGCATGAATAAGCACTGAAACGAGCGCGAGCATGGTAAACACCTTGGTTAAGGTGCCACCAAAAAACTCAGTCCAATCAAGGTAGGAAATGTCGCCAGCGAACATGAAAAAGGCAACAATGTAGATTGTGTATAAGGTCATGATAATGGCTGAGGCACGAATCAATACAAAATCGTGTACGCCATTGCGACCAAAAGATGAAACATGTTTTACCATACCAATACTCCTGCTAGGAGTGAGAGAACACCAGTGACAGCAAACGACACTTTGGCCGTCAGTGCACCTGACTCAAGCTCCTCAAAATAACCGAGATCCATTATCAAATGGCGAATACCACCTACGATGTGATAGGCCAATGCGGTCAAAATGCCCCAAAGGATCAATTTGACGAAAAACCCATCTACGATATCGGAGGCTTGCATGAATCCGACTGGAGATTGTAATGATGTGGATAGCAACCATAGCAGTATCCCTACCGCGACAAACGTAATCACTCCTGACACTCGGTGCAGGATTGAAGCGATTGCAGTGATGGGAAAGCGTATAGTCTGCAAGTCTAAATTAACTGGTCTTGACTTTCTTTCTTTCACGGGCTTGCTCACTTAGCTCTGTTGTTAAGCTTTATCGTTATCTTACGATTTGTTCGACCAAAGCGCTTAAAATTAACATTTGCTAAACAAAACACCTGTTTTCACAGGTTAATTTTTTATGACAAATGGACAATTTATTACTTCAAGGCACAAATTATATCTATGCTTATCGCCTTGATATGTATGGGCTAAGGATAAATCAACGTCGCCAATATACGACTGGCAACATTGTATTACAATTGGTGTAACAAATTTTGCTACATGGCACAGATTTTTAACCAATTTGATATAAAAAATCGTAACAAGTGCACACATCAGCGGAGAAAAATTGACTTTACTGCTCAAGACACGTAAAAAAATGGCACATAAACATCCTGGATGGATTAAATAATAAACAAAGGAGATTGTTATGGCGGATAAGAATGCGATCCTTCATATTGAGGGAAAAGCACCGATCGAGCTACCGATTATGGATGGATCTATCGGTCCTCAAGTAGTCGATGTTCGTAAACTAGGAGCAAGTGGCTACTTCACTTTTGACCCTGGTTTCCTTGCTACAGCATCTTGTGAGTCCCAAATAACTTACATCGACGGCGGAAAAGGCGTGCTATTGCACCGCGGCTTCCCTATCGACCAGTTAGCCAATAACGCTGATTATTTAGAAGTTTGTTACATCCTTCTTTACGGCGAAGCCCCTACCCGAGAGCAATACGAACAATTCAAGGTGACTGTCACTCGTCATACGATGGTCCACGAGCAAATCGCAAGCTTCTTCCACGGCTTCCGTCGTGATGCTCACCCAATGGCAGTCATGTGTGGTGTTGTAGGCGCATTAGCGGCGTTCTACCACGACTCACTAGACATCAACAACGATGAACACCGTGAGATTGCAGCATACCGTCTGCTGTCAAAAATGCCGACTTTGGCAGCGATGTGTTACAAATACTCTATCGGTCAACCTTTCATTTACCCTCGCAACGACCTAACGTACGCAGAAAACTTCCTGCACATGATGTTTGCAAACCCATGTGAAGAGTATGAAGTTAACCCTGTCGTAGCGCGTGCAATGGATAAGATTTTCACCCTACACGCTGACCACGAACAAAACGCTTCTACATCGACAGTCCGTCTTGCTGGTTCTTCGGGCGCTAACCCATTTGCTTGTATTGCAGCGGGTATCGCTTCACTTTGGGGCCCAGCTCACGGTGGTGCGAACGAGGCGTGTTTGCGCATGTTGGAAGAGATCGGCAGCGTCGATAAGATTCCAGAGTATGTAGAACGTGCGAAGGACAAAGATGACCCATTCCGTCTGATGGGCTTTGGTCACCGTGTGTACAAAAACTATGACCCTCGTGCAACGGTAATGCGTGAAGCATGTCATGAGGTACTTAGCGAGCTTAACATCAAAGATCCACTGCTTGATGTTGCTATGGAACTTGAGCGTATCGCGCTTTCAGATGAGTACTTCGTTGAGAAGAAACTTTATCCGAACGTAGATTTCTACTCTGGCATCATTCTGAAGGCGATTGGCATTCCTGTTTCGATGTTCACTGTTATCTTTGCTATGTCGCGCACTATCGGTTGGATTGCCCACTGGAATGAAATGCACAGTGATCCAGGCAACCGTATTGGACGCCCACGTCAGCTTTATACTGGTCAAGAGCAGCGTGACTTCCGCCCAATTCATGAGCGTGAATAATCATCTTTGGTGATACATAACGACCTAAATGACAAAAGGCTTGAACCATAGGTTCAAGCCTTTTTAGTTTTCTATTCGAATGACTCTAAACCGGATTGTCGATGTCGACAAATTCAACTTCAAAGCCATACTCTTGCGCTAACCATTCACCGAGTGCTTTGATACCATAGCGCTCAGTTGCATGATGACCCGCGGCAAAATAGTGAATGTCTTGCTCTCGTGCCGAGTAGGTTGTGCGCTCTGAGATTTCACCAGAGATAAAAGCGTCTAAGCCATTTTGCGCAGCAAGTTCAATATAGTCTTGGCCACCACCTGTACACCATCCCACAGTTTCAATCAGCTTATTAGCATCGTCTGGCGCAATGTGTAGCGGAGCACGATTCAATACATGTGCAATTTTTTCAGCAAACTCCTGTCCTGTCATCGGCTGCGCCAGTCGACCGAACATTGCCACTGATTGAGGGTGTCCTTCTAGACCCCCTTTCACTGTAATCTCCAGCAGTCGAGCAAGTTCAGCGTTGTTACCTAGCTCTGGGTGAATATCTAATGGTAAGTGGTAGCCCAATAAGTTGATATCGTTTTTGATCAAGGTACGGATACGCTTGCCTTTCATGCCACGAATAGGCTCGGGCTCACCTTTCCAAAAGTAACCATGATGAACGAGCAATGCGTCTGCGTTCAACTCAACTGCTCGATCTATCAACGCCTGAGAAGCTGTTACACCAGTGACAATACGTTTTATCTCGGATTTACCCTCAACCTGAAGACCATTCGGCGCATAGTCTTTAATTAGCTGCGGCGATAGTTTTTCATTAAGTCGCTTTTCAAGCTCGAGAATATTCATGTACATGTTCGCGTCCATTTAGATTGCTTTTGGCAAAGTGTATTCCAAGCCGTATAGTGATGCTAGCGATTAGAGTCAGATCAGGAAAACAAGGATGAATCAGCTTACACGCTTTCGCGATTGGATCTATCATGCCCCCTCTCTGTTTGAAGAGCGTGAGCCTTTTATCTGTTTTAAAGATGTCGACCAGCCGAATTACCCAATAGATGACTATCAGGGAAACCCTCGACTTGGGTTTATTTATCAACACTTGTGTACCGAACTCATCACACAGTCTAGACAATATGATGTAGTGTTAGAGGAAGTGCAGATCAATGATCAACATGGAAAGACACTGGGTGCCATTGACTTGATCATACGTGACAATATCACTGGGTTAAACGAGCACTGGGAAGTCGCTATCAAGTTCTACCTGCTACACGATGGCACTTGGTTTGGCCCCAACGCCCACGATCAGCTGGATAAAAAGCTGGAACGAATGCTCAACCACCAGCTCAAAATGAGTCACACGCCGCAATTTAGGCATTTACATCCAGCATTATCCCCGATGACAGAGCGTCTACTACTCCAGGGAAGGCTTTACACCAACCCGTTTAACAATGAGCTTACCCCAACAAGCTGTCTCGGTTTCAACCTGAACCAAAGCCAAATATGCGGTCATTGGTGTTATCAACATCAATTTGACCTGATAAAAGAAACTCTGTTTGAAATTGAGAAAGTCGATTGGGCAGCAGGGGGAACGCTAGCTAAAAGGCCACTAACCCAGCCAACTGGAAGGTTTACCCACGCTCAATCACAGAGCGGGCAGTTTTGGTTTATCGTCGAAAATGACTGGCCAAACAATCAATAAGTTAAAAATGAGCAAAAAAAAGGGTTAAAGCTCTCACTTCAACCCTTCCATTTCTATCTCGCTTGAGTTTTTACAACCCAGCCTCAGCAAATACCTGATTCACAATCTCTTGTGCTTCTGCTTCGATTTGCTTCAAGTGCTCTTCGCCTTTAAAGCTCTCGCAGTAGATCTTATAGATATCTTCTGTACCTGATGGACGAGCAGCAAACCAACCATTTTCTGTTGTTACTTTCAGGCCACCAATTGCAGCACCATTACCTGGAGCATGCGTTAGGCGCGCTGTAATCGCATCACCAGCCAGTGTTTCAGCAGAAACCATCTCTGGAGACAGCTTCTTCAAAACGTCTTTTTGTGGGCCATTTGCAACTGCTTGGATGCGATTGTATTTTGACTCACCATGCTTAGCCGCAAGCTCTTCATAGTACTCTTGAGGGTTCTTACCTGTGACTGCTGTGATTTCTGCCGCAAGTAGACAAAGAATGATGCCATCTTTATCTGTTGACCACGGTGTGCCATCTTTACGCAGGAATGAAGCACCTGCACTCTCTTCACCGCCGAAGCCAAACTGACCAGAGTAAAGGCCATCAACAAACCATTTGAAGCCCACTGGCACTTCGCATAGTTCACGACCTAAGTCAGCAACCACACGGTCAATCAAAGCACTTGAAACCAGTGTTTTACCCACGGCTACATCTTTCGCCCAACCTTCACGATGACGGTAAAGGTAATCAATACAAACCGCGAGGAAGTGGTTAGGGTTCATCAAGCCTTTAGGCGTAACGATGCCGTGACGGTCGTAATCTGGGTCATTACCGAACGCAAGATCGTATTCATCTTTCAGTGCCAATAGACCCGCCATTGCGTATGGTGAAGAACAATCCATACGTACAACACCATCTTTATCCAACGACATAAATTGGAAACTTGGATCAATCGCTTCGCTTACCAAAGTTAAATCTAGGTTGTAAGCCGTTGCGATTTGACGCCAGTAATCAATGCCACTGCCGCCTAATGGGTCAACACCAATTTTTAACTTCGCGTTTTGAATCGCTTCCATGTTGATCACATTGGTTAGATCTGCAACATAAGGTGCAACAAGGTCTTTCTCTACGAACAAATCAGACGCTTTTGCGTCTGCAAGTTTCATGCGCTTAACGCCTTGTAGACCTTCAGCAATCAATTGATTGGCGCGATCTTCAATCGCTTGTGTCAACTCACCTTCCGCAGGACCGCCGTGCACTGGGTTGTATTTGATACCACCATCTTGCGGTGGATTATGAGATGGTGTGATCACGATACCATCTGCTTTATCTGCATTGACAAGGTTATGTGTCAGTATCGCGTGAGAAACACCAGGCGTTGGTGTGTAGCCGTTGTCGGCTTGTGCGATAACTTGTACGCCATTGGCAACAAGTACTTCTACTACACTTGAGAATGCAGGCTCTGACAATGCGTGAGTGTCTTTACCAACAAAAATCGGACCCTTGGTACCGTGCTCAGCGCGCACTTCAGCCACTGCTTGCGCGATCGCAAGGATATGATTTTCATTGAAGGTTGATTTGTCTGCCGTACCACGGTGACCAGAAGTACCAAATTGCACTTTGTGCTCTGAGTTTGATGCTTCAGGTTGTAATAAGTAGTAGTTTGAAACTAGGGCAGGAATATTGTGCAGGTCTTGTTGTTGCGCCTTTTGTCCCGCACGAGGGTGCATAGCCATTTTGACATCCTTTCTTTAATAACGAAAAAACAAAAAACCTCATAATACTGATGTTTATCATCGTATTATGAGGTTTGTGTCCAATTTCTTTAAATTGATAAGGTGACTTTCTCAATCAAGTCTGAAGGGAAGCTCATTCTCACCATCAACTGTTCGACCATCTGGCGTTTACGGCTGGTGTTATTATTGGTGATGACCCAAAACGGTGTGTTGGGAATCGCCTTAGGCTTGGTTGTTTTGCCCCCTTCAAGCAAAGTCTGCTCGTTATCGGCAAAGTAGACGCGCTTGCGACCTTTCACTTGCATCGCTTCCGAGAAGTCTGCTGGATTGAGAGTGTACAGCGTTGACAGAACTAACATAAAACGGTCGATGGCTTTTTTCAGGCCGGCAAATTCATCTGATATTAGCAGTGAACGCATCTCTTTGATGCTGTCTACACCGTTTACGCGACCAGCATCTTTGCTGACTACGATACCTTGTGGCTGCTCTACCGGCTCTGCTGCTGCCTGCACGACCGGCGCAGGTTGTTGTCCCTCATCCACTTTCAGTAAACGGCGTAATATATCTGACGCACTCTCACCGATGTGTTGGGTTTGGCTAGCAATGTAGCGGTAAAGATCCTCATCAACCTCAATTGTTTTCATTCGCTTTTCACAATCTCAATGTTTAAACTCTGGGGAATTATACCCAAGTCACCCCAAGATGCTAGGGATGATCCTGTAAATAACACCATCATAAAAAGAAAACTATGCCTAAATTGCTCAACCATAAAATTCAAGGAAATGGTGCCCCTCTGATCCTTCTCCACGGCCTGTTTGGTAGCTTAGACAATCTTGGTCTGCTTGCGAGAGGCTTGGAACAAGAGTATCAAGTGATCAGTGTTGATCTACGAAATCATGGTCGATCGTTTCATTGCGACAACCACAGTTACGACTCAATGGCCGACGATGTTATCGCACTACTCGATCACTTAGCGATCGAGCACTGTATTGTGATTGGGCACTCGATGGGTGGCAAGGTCGCCATGAAGTTAGCCGATCGTTGCCGCGACAGAGTGACTCAGCTCGTCGTTATGGACATGGCTCCGGTTGCCTATCAAACCCATCGCCATGACAATGTCTTTAGTGGTCTTCAAGCAGTGCTTGAGTATCAACCTACTACGCGTAAGCAAGCGATTGATATTCTCGCTCAACACATAGAAATCGACGGTGTTCGTCAGTTCCTTTCAAAATCGATGGTCAATCATCAAGGTGTCATCCAGTGGCGATTCAATGTTCCTACCCTACTTAATCAATACCAAAGCATTGTCGGTTGGCAGGAGGGAGGCCCATTCTTGGCTCCAACGCTCTTTATAAAAGGGGCGAACTCTGACTACATCGCACCACAGCACCAAGCCGCGATTCAACGACAGTTTCCTCATGCTAAAGCCCACATTATTGCAAACACTGGGCACTGGCTACATGCTGAAAAACCCGCTGAAACCCTGCGAGCCATCAACAAGTTTTTAGACAAAAATCGATGAGATTTCTCATTACTGTCAATCTTTGATTGTTAAACAGCAATCATTAACTTTATCCGATAACAGTGGTATAGTGCGCCCAAGCAATTTGGCATAAAGGGACAGTATGCTCTACGACTACATGAACGTGTTGGAATCGGTTGGTTTAGACCTGCTTTTTGCAGCGATCTTCTTCTTGATCGGTATGGCAATTAAAGACGTACTCAATCAAGCCAATGTTCCTCCTTTCGGTCGTCGTATTGTCTGGCTTGTGCTCTTTTTGGGTTGTGCTGGATTTATCGCGAAAGGGATTATCCAAATCAGCTGGGAAGGGACTGGACTATAAGTTCAGCCATGACGTTGAACCCCAATTCGGCGGCACCCTATTTTCGCCAACACTAAACAAACAAAGGTAGAGAATCTATGGCAAGTGTAGGTATCTTTTTCGGCAGCGATACAGGTAACACTGAAGCTGTTGCTAAGATGATTCAAAAGCAACTAGGTAAACAACTGATTCACGTACAAGATATTGCAAAAAGCAGCAAAGATGATGTCGACAACTTCGACCTACTTCTGCTTGGTATCCCAACTTGGTACTACGGTGAAGCACAGTGTGATTGGGATGACTTTTTCCCAGAGCTAGAGCAAATTGACTTCTCTACCAAGCTGGTTGCGATCTTCGGTTGTGGCGACCAAGAGGATTACGCTGAGTACTTCTGTGACGCGATGGGCACTGTGCGTGACATCGTAGAAGCGAAAGGCGGTACTATCCTAGGTCAAACTTCAACTGACGGTTACGAGTTTGAGGCGTCTAAAGCGCTTGTTGAAGGCGATGACTCTCAATTCGTCGGTCTATGTATCGATGAAGACCGCCAACCTGAGCTGACAGAAGAGCGCGTCAACAACTGGTGTAAGCAGCTGTTTGAAGAGATGTGTCTAGCAGAACTCGCTGACTAACCTGATACTAGTTCATGCGCGCAAAACCCAAGCTTTTTGGCTTGGGTTTTTTGTATCGAACTGTGTCTCTCAGTTAACTCAAGCATAACACTTTCAGGTGAGCCTATGATCAGGCTTCTTTCTGATATAAAGCTTGCGTTCCACTTCAGCGACAACTTCTCCAGAATGGTTCTTTATATAAACGACAAACTCCGGAAAACACTTGTCCCCCGCTGCTGTTAATGCCCAAATCTCATCTAGCTGCTGCTGACTAAGCTCAAAATCCGCATACAAGTTCGTTGCCCCTGGCTTGATAAAGTTGATACTCGCCTCTTTATCCCAAACATAGTATTCAGGCCCCAAAATTCCCATTAACATCAAGGCGTAGACCGGGTCGGTTAGAGAGAACATGCTGCCACCATACTGGGTTCTATTCGCATTCTTATTCCACCAACGAAGCTTAAGTCGCATCTTTACCTGACGAAAATCCTCACTAATGGAAAGAATCTTAATTCCCGCCCCCCAGAAGGGAGGCCAAATGTTAAGAGCAAAGCGAACTACGGCGGGTTTGTATATTTTGTAAAGCATATCAATTCGATTTCAGGCAACTCAAGATGTTACATAAATGTAACTCATCAGACCAGACAATGCCGTGATCAATAAAGTAATTTTTGTTACTGATATATCCCTTTGAAGTTCAAGGTTTATTGTTTTAGCGGCTTGCCATATAATCTAGGCATAACTAAATTCATGTGAAAGCTGAAGATCGTCAACAGGAATGTATATGCCAGACAATAATAAAGCCTTGAAGGATGCAGGTCTTAAAGTCACCTTGCCTAGGTTAAAGATATTAGAATTACTGCAACAGCCAGATTGTCAGCATATCAGCGCTGAAGACCTGTATAAGAAGCTCATCGACCTTGGCGAAGAAATCGGTCTTGCAACGGTTTACCGTGTTCTTAACCAATTTGATGATGCAGGTATTGTAACTCGTCACCACTTTGAGGGCGGAAAGTCAGTCTTTGAACTGGCAACTCAGCACCACCATGACCACTTGGTTTGTTTAGACTGTGGTGAGGTTATCGAGTTTTCTGATGAAGTCATTGAGCAGCGCCAGAAAGAAATTGCGCAGAACTACAACATGACACTGACCAACCATAGCTTGTACCTCTACGGAAAAAGCCACAACAGTGCGTGTAAAACTGATCCTAATTACCATAAGAAAAATTAAGGTTTTCAACGCTCAGTATATAAACAGACGCCAGCACATGTTGCTGGCGTTTTTTGTATTGTGCTCACTATAAGTTCACTCTCTGCTTATAAAAGCAGCCCATAAAAAAACCAGCTCGAGATGAGCTGGTTTTCAAAAAGTAGCGATTAAACTAACAGTTAGTTCGCTTCAATCTTAGCCCACGTGTCACGCAGGCCTACGGTGCGGTTAAACACTAACGACTCTGATGTTGAGTCTTTAGAGTCGACACAGAAGTAGCCTGTGCGCTCGAACTGGAAGCCTGCTTCTGCTTTCGCTTGTGCAAGGCTTGGTTCAACATAACCATTCACTTTTTGCAGTGAATCTGGGTTAATTGTTTCTGCGAAGTTATCTGCAGCTGCAGGGTTTGCGACAGTGAACAAGCGGTCATAAAGACGAATTTCAGCAGGCAGTGCTTTGTCAGCAGATACCCAGTGGATAACACCCTTCACTTTACGGCCGTCAGCTGGATTTTTACCTAGCGTCTCATTGTCGTAAGTACAGAAGATAGTGGTGATATTGCCTTGTGCATCTTTTTCAATGCGCTCTGCTTTGATCACGTATGCACCGCGTAGACGCACTTCTTTACCAAGAACCAATCGCTTGTACTTCTTGTTTGCTTCTTCGCGGAAATCGTCACGCTCGATCCATACTTCACGAGTAAATGGAACTTCACGCTCACCCATTTCAGGCTTGTTCGGGTGGTTAGCAACCGTTAGGTTCTCAACTTTACCTTCTTCATAGTTCTCAATCACGATTTTCACCGGATCAAGTACCGCCATTGCACGAGGTGCATTCTCGTTTAGATCGTCACGAATACAGGACTCTAGAGAACCAAACTCGATCATGTTTTCTTGCTTGGTCACGCCAATACGCTTACAGAACTCACGGATAGAACCAGGTGTGAAACCACGGCGACGTAGGCCCGAAATCGTTGGCATGCGCGGATCATCCCACCCTTGCACAAGATTTTCAGTCACTAATTGGTTTAGCTTACGTTTTGACATCACCGTGTATTCAAGGTTTAGACGGCTGAACTCGTACTGACGTGGCTGGCAATCAATCGTAATGTTCTCTAGCACCCAGTCGTATAGACGACGGTTGTCTTGGAATTCAAGCGTACACAGTGAGTGTGTAATGCCCTCTAGGGCATCAGAAATACAGTGCGTAAAGTCGTACATTGGGTAGATACACCACTTATCACCTGTTTGATGATGGTGGGCAAAACGGACACGATAAAGTACCGGATCACGCATCACAATGAATGATGACGCCATATCAATTTTTGCACGAAGACACGCTTTGCCTTCTTCGAAGCCACCAGCGCGCATTTTTTCAAACAGCGCTAAGTTTTCCTCAACACTACGATCACGGTAAGGGCTTGGCTTACCTGGAGCCGTCAGCGTACCGCGATACTCGCGGATCTCGTCTGCACTAAGCTCTTCAACGTAAGCGAGCCCTTTCTCGATAAGCTCAACCGCGTAGCCATACAACTTGTCAAAGTAGTTAGATGAGTAACATACTTCACCAGACCAATCGAAACCAAGCCAGATTACATCGTTTTTAATCGATTCAACGTACTCGACGTCTTCTTTCTCTGGGTTAGTGTCATCAAAGCGTAAGTTACATTGGCCTTGGTAGTCCTGAGCAATTCCGAAATTCAAGCAGATCGATTTCGCGTGACCGATATGTAGGTAGCCATTCGGCTCCGGTGGGAAACGCGTGTGAACATGGTTGTGTGTTCCTTCAGCCAAGTCTTTATCAATGATTTGGCGAATGAAATTCGACGGGCGAGTTTCAGTTTCACTCATCAAGAGTACCTCAATCTTTCAATTTAATTCTCGAGCCTACATATTGCAGGCGTATTGGTTAATGATCCACGATTCTGACGAAATTCACAATACACCGATTGAAATTAAAACGAAAAAAGCCTCTTGAGGGAGAGGCTTCAAGAGGCTTAGTTATGAATTACGAGTTTAATTGCTTAAAAGCTCGTCGATTATGGTAATGCTACCTGAGAGAGGTCTTCACCAGCACCGATGGCTTTCATTTCACCTGCAACGATTTCAGCTTGTGGGCCAAGGATAACCTGCAGGTTGTTTTCACCCAGCTTCACCACACCTTTCGCACCCAACTTCTTAAGAACAGCTTCGTCAGCGATAGAGCGGTCTTTAAGAGTCAAACGTAGGCGAGTGATACAAGCGTCGATTGACGTCAAGTTTTCGTGACCACCGAGAGCTTTCAGGTATTGGCGAGCCACATCACCTTTTGGCGCATCAGCGGTTGATACTGCTGCTTCTTCGTCATCGTCTTCACGACCAGGCGATTTCAGGTTGAATGCGCGGATAGCGAAGCTGAAAGTGAAGAAGTATAGAGCACCAAATGCTAGGCCGATAAGTAGCAGTGTTACCGGTTTCGTTGCTAGACCCCAGTTTAGAATGAAGTCGATAAGACCTGCTGAGAAACCAAAGCCGTGTAGCGTACCGAACATGTTTGCAATCACAAGAGATAGACCTGTGAATACTGCGTGCATCGCGTACAGTGCTGGCGCTAGGAATACGAACATGAATTCTAGTGGCTCTGTGATACCCGTTAGGAACGAACAGAAACCTACTGAGAACAATGCACCACCGACTTGGCTGCGTTTTTCTGCAGGTGCCGCTAGGTACATCGCAAGTGCAGCACCTGGTAGGCCGAACATCATCACAGGGAAGAAGCCGTTCATGAAGACGCCAGCGCCTTTATCGCCACCGAAGTAACGGTGTAGGTCACCTGATTTCACTGTTTCAGTAACTTCTTTCACTGTCGCTGTGATTTCTGGAGTCACAGAGTTGGCGAATTCAAATGTGTGAGTCTGACCTGCAACCAGAGATTTCGCTAGAGCTGGGTCAACACAAAGCTGTTGAATAGCTGGTAGAGCTTGACCTGCAGCTTGAGCGCCAGTCACTAGCACTTCTTGACATGTACCCATGCCGAACCAGAAGTAAGAGTTTAGTACGTGGTGAAGACCAACAGGGATAAGTGCACGGTTAAGTGTGCCGTAAACAAACTGACCAATCGCACCAGAGGTTGAAACAGCGTGTGCTAGAGAATCTAGTCCACCTTGAATTGAAGGCCATACCACCCCAGCGATTGCACCTGCAACGAGAGAGAATAGACCTGCCATGATAGGCACTAGACGCTTACCAGAGAAGAAAGCCAACCACTCAGGAAGACGTGTAGCATGGAAAGCGTTGTATGAGTGACCAGCAATAATACCGGCGAAGATACCACCGAAGAATGACATGTTAACTTCAGAGTTAATCGTTGTTGCAGTTGCTGTTAAAACAAAATAAGCAACGGCACCCGCTAGACCTGCAGCACCTGAGCCATCTTTAGAAAGACCGATCGCGATACCTAGGCCGAATAGTAGTGGTAGGTTACCAAAGATCGCACCGCCAGCTTCCGCCATAAATGCAATATCTAAAAGGTCGCCTTGACCTAAACGAAGTAGTAGAGCTGCAACTGGCAGGGTTGCGATAGGAAGCATGAGAGCTTTACCTAGCTTCTGCGCATATCCAAGAATGTTCACCTTAAGTTCCCCCTATAGGATTTTTTATATTCCGTTTGACCGACTTATTTTGGTCGCTCAATTTAGTCCTGTTTAGTGTACGGCAATAATTTTGCCCCGCAAATTAAAAGGTCATCAATTGTGATCATAATCACCAGTTTTGACCCAAAATCGAGCTTTTTGCTAGCCAGATCATAAAACTTATTTTATGATACGAAATAACGGTGATTTTCGGCTTATATTGTATTTCGCAAATGACAGTTTTCCGCATTAAACCACTGAATAGTATGAGTTATGACACATCATCATCGAGAATAGGATTGATGATTCACAAGGATGAGATAGAATCCTGTATGCGACTCACACTATTTGCTTGCTGAAAAAGATAATTTGTGACGAGAGAGAAGTCAGTTAAGCCCCACATAATAAGCGGGCGACCTTTACTTTCCGATAGATCACAAAAAATTAAATAAAAATAAGGATTTAAACATGTACGCTCTTACCAATTGTAAAGTCTACACAGGCTCAGACGTGTTGACGCAGCACGCTCTTATCATTGCAGACGAAAAAATTGTTCAAATTTGCCCAGTAAGCGAACTGCCTGACAACATCGAGACCGTTGACCTTGATGGTGCGAATGTCAGCCCTGGCTTTATCGATCTGCAACTGAACGGTTGTGGGGGCGTCATGTTTAATGATGAAATCACCTCTGAAACGCTTGAAATTATGCATCAGGCAAACTTGAAGTCTGGTTGTACCAGCTATTTGCCGACACTTATCACCTCTTCTGATGAGAACATGCGCCAAGCTGTTGCCGCAGCACGTGATTATCACGCTCAGTATCAAAACCAATCCTTAGGCTTACACCTTGAAGGCCCTTACCTAAACGTCATCAAGAAAGGGATTCACAGTGTCGACTATATCCGCCCTTCAGATGATTCCATGATTGACTACATCTGTGAAAATGCGGATGTGATTACTAAAGTAACGTTGGCACCAGAGCACAACAAACCAGAACATATCGAACAACTCGCCAAAGCAGGGATTGTTGTTTCTATTGGTCACACCAACGCAACCTATGTAGAAGCACGCGACAGCTTTGAAGCAGGCATCAGCTTCGCGACTCACCTATTTAATGCGATGACACCAATGGCCGGACGCGAGCCAGGCGTTGTCGGTGCAATCTACGACACACCAGAAGTATACGCAGGCATCATCGCTGACGGCTTCCATGTTGATTATGCCAACATCCGAATTGCCCATAAAATTAAGGGAGAAAAGTTGGTATTAGTGACGGACGCCACAGCTCCAGCAGGCGCTGAGATGGATCACTTTATTTTTGTAGGTAAGAAAGTATATTACCGTGATGGTAAGTGTGTTGATGAAAATGGCACACTTGGCGGCTCGGCGCTCACTATGATTGAGGCAGTACAAAATACCGTTGAGCACGCAGGAATTGCTTTGGATGAGGCATTGCGTATGGCGACATTATATCCAGCTCGCGCAATCGGGGTTGAAGACAAGTTAGGTCGTATCAAAAAAGGTATGATCGCAAACTTGACAGTGTTTGACCGTGACTTCAATATCCAAGCAAATGTAGTTAACGGAAAATACGAGCAAATATAAGCATGAATGGCGGACAAATTGGTAACGTAGACTTAGTAAAGCAACTCAACAGTGCGGCTGTTTACCGTCTAATAGATCAAAAAGGACCTATTTCACGGATCCAAGTCGCGGATGTGAGCCAACTTGCTCCTGCAAGTGTTACGAAAATCACCCGCCAACTTATTGAACGTGGTCTTATCAAAGAAGTGGCTCAGCAGGCTTCAACCGGCGGTCGCCGTGCCATTTCTTTGCAAACAGAGGTGGCACCTTTCCACTCTGTTGCTGTAAGGATTGGTCGAGACTACGTTCACTTGAGCCTATATGATTTAGGCGGCAATATCCTCGCGGATACTCAGCACGACTTTTATTACACAGAACAAGACGAGCTTGCAGAAGGTGTCGTTAATTTCATTCGCCACTTTATTGCCGAAAACGACAAGTTAATCGAACAACTGATTGCTATTGGCGTGACCCTTCCTGGTCTGGTTAACCCAGAAACCGGCGTTGTTGAATACATGCCCAACACCGAAATCGAGAAATTAGAACTTTCAGCGATCATCCGTGACGCTTTTTCAGTTCAATGCTTCGTGGGTAACGATGTTCGTGGCATGGCATTGGCTGAGCACTACTTTGGTGCCAGTCAAGATTGCCAAGACTCGATTCTTGTCAGTGTGCATCGTGGTACTGGTGCTGGCATCATCGTCAATGGTCAAGTTTTCTTGGGCTTCAACCGTAACGTAGGTGAGATTGGCCATATTCAAATCGACCCTCTCGGTGAGCAATGCCATTGTGGTAACTTTGGCTGTCTCGAAACCGTGGCAGCCAACCCTGCAATTGTTGAGCGAGTACGCAAGCTTATCGCACAAGGTTATGAGTCAAGCTTGACGACTCTTGATTCGATCACGGTAGGTGATGTCTGCAAGCACGCAAACCTCGGTGATGAGTTAGCAAAACAGAGCTTAGTTCGAGTGGGTAATCAATTAGGTAAAGCCATCGCAATTACCATCAACTTGTTTAACCCACAAAAAATCCTAATTGCCGGTGATATCACAAAGAGTGAAGACATTGTTTTCCCTGCGATTATGCGCAATGTAGAAAACCAATCTCTGACTACCTTCCATAAGGATTTACCTATCGTTGCCGCTCAGTTGGGTGACAAGCCAACAATGGGCGCTTTTGCGATGATCAAACGCGCCATGCTTAATGGTGTTTTGTTACAGAAACTTCTCGAAGACTAACTCAAATCTCTTTAGAATTTAGGGCTGTGATTTCACAGCCCTTTTTTGTAGAGAAAGTAATTGCACATGGACATCATTTTAATCAGTGCTGCATTTGTAGCTGGGGTTATCGCCCTAAAATGCCACCTTCCTCCATTGGTTGGTTTTCTTCTTGCGGGTTTTGCACTTCATAGCTTCGGCTATCAATCAAACCCTCTCATCGACAATCTCGCCGATCTCGGTGTGACACTCTTGCTTTTCACTATCGGCTTAAAACTCGATATTCGCACCCTATTTGCCAAAGAGATTTGGGCAGGCGCAACAGCACACAACCTGTTTTCGACCCTCTTTTTTACTGTTGCCCTAGGCTTCTTAAAGCTACTCGGTTTACCCGCACTAGCCCAGTTAGAGACCGCTCATCTGCTGTTGCTTGGGTTTGCCCTCTCTTTTTCAAGTACTGTCTTTGCTGTCAAAGCACTACAAGAAAAAGGCGAGATGAACGCCACCTATGGCAACCTAGCCATAGGAATCTTGATTATGCAGGATATTTTCGCCGTCCTGTTTCTCACTATTTCGACGGGTAAGATCCCAGAATGGTATGCTATCGCGCTGTTTGCGCTGCCTTTGCTTCGTCCTATCTTCTTTAAGTTACTGGATATTGTCGGGCACGGTGAGATGCTGGTATTGATGGGCATCTTCCTTGCGCTCGTCTGTGGTGCTGGCCTATTTGAAGCGGTGGGCATGAAGGCGGATTTAGGCGCGTTAATATTAGGTATGCTGCTCGCGGGTCATTACAAAGCCTCTGAGCTTTCCAAAGCGCTCTTTAATCTTAAAGAGCTATTTTTGATCTGCTTTTTCCTGAACATTGGCCTATCTGCTGAGCCTACTTGGCAAGGGCTTGGGTTAGCGGTTCTATTTATGCTGCTATTGCCAATCAAGGGGTTGCTTTACTTCCTTATCATCAACCATTTCAAATTCCGTGTTCGCACTTCCCTATTTGCCTCACTGGCCCTGTTTAACTTCAGTGAATTTGGTTTGATTGTCGGTGGTTTGGCGTTCAAGCTGGGTTGGATGAGTGGTGATATGCTTGTCGCTATCGCTCTCGCAGTGTCTCTGTCTTTCATTGTCGCTGCCCCTATCAACAACAACGCACATGCGATATATCAACGATTAGGTCGTTGGCTAAAAGAGCATGCCGCAGAGAAGCTGAATCATCGCGATCAACTGATAGACCCAGGCAACGCTCAGGTCATCATTTTAGGCATGGGTCGAATTGGTTCTGGCGCGTATGACGAACTTTATCAGCGTTATGGTAGCCGAATCATGGGTGTTGAAGTTCGTGAGGATGCAGCAAATGCCCACCGAGCGGAGGGGCGCAATGTGATTGCAGGTGATGCAACTGACTCCGACTTTTGGGAAAGAATCCTCGATACGGCACACGTCAAACTCATTTTGCTCGCCATGCCCAATCACCAAGGTAATCAAACAGCGCTTTATCAGCTGCAACGAAAAAACTATCAAGGACAGATTGCTGCCATTGCGGCTTACCCTGACCAAATCGATGGTTTACTGGCCGATGGTGTTGATGCTGCATTTAATATTTATAACGAAGCTGGCAGCGGTTTCGCTCGTCATGTATGCGAGCAGCTCAAACCAGACTTTGACCCAACTACGCGTCATTAAGGGTCACTCAGTATGAGTAAGCCAATAAATTAAAAGAAAAATTTCACTCAAAGGGGCATAAAGCCCCTTTTTTGTGTAGATAGCACTCATGACATAGATAAAATCTAACTAAATAATCATTTTATTAAATTATTTTTATCAACATGCTTTTAATGTTGTTTTTATTCTCTATAGCGGTTGCATTTTTTAATCACAATGGCAAATTGAAGATATAGATGATTGTTAAAGTATTTAGATAAGGATGTTGTATGTGCTCAGTATTTGGCATTTTAGACATAAAAAGTGACGCTGCCGCGTTAAGACCCATCGCATTAGAGATGTCAAAAAAGCTTCGCCACCGTGGTCCAGATTGGTCAGGTATTTACTCTTCTGAGCGTGCAATTCTCGCTCATGAACGTCTGGCGATTGTCGATTTAAACAGCGGTGCACAGCCACTCTACAGCCCTGATGGTAAACTTGTACTTGCAGTCAATGGTGAGATCTATAACCACAAAGAGATCCGCGCTAAATACGAAGGAAAGTACGAGTTTCAAACTGAATCAGATTGTGAAGTTATTTTGGCACTTTACCAAGAGTTTGGCGAGGATCTGCTTGAAGAGCTAAACGGTATCTTTGCGTTTATCCTTTATGATGAAGAGAAAGATCAATACCTTGTCGGTCGTGACCACATCGGTATTATTCCACTTTATCAAGGATATGATGAGCACGGTAACTACTATGTTGCCTCTGAGATGAAGGCGCTAACACCTGTGTGTAAGACCATCAGCGAGTTCCCTCCAGGCTGCCACTACAGCTCAACAGATTCAGAGCCTCAACGCTACTACATTCGTGATTGGAACGAGTATGCCGCAGTACAAGGCAATACCACCAGCAAAGAAGAACTAACAGAAGCACTTGAAGCAGCAGTAAAACGCCAACTGATGACAGACGTTCCTTACGGCGTATTGCTTTCGGGTGGCTTGGACTCTTCCATTACATCAGCAGTCGCCAAACGCTTTGCTGCAATGCGTATTGAAGATGACAGCCAATCAGAGGCGTGGTGGCCACAGCTGCACTCTTTTGCCGTCGGCCTTGAAGGTGCACCAGATCTTAAAGCTGCGCGAGAAGTGGCTGACAAGATAGGTACCGTTCACCACGAGATGACTTACACCATTCAAGAAGGCTTAGATGCGATTCGTGACGTTATCTATCATATTGAAACCTATGATGTAACAACGATTCGCGCTTCAACACCAATGTTCCTAATGGGTCGTAAGATCAAAGCCATGGGTATCAAAATGGTGTTGTCTGGTGAAGGTGCGGATGAAATCTTTGGCGGTTACTTATACTTCCACAAAGCGCCAAATGCGAAAGAGTTCCACGAAGAAACTGTGCGTAAACTGCTTGCTCTAAACATGTTCGATTGTGCTCGTGCCAACAAATCACTCGCAGCTTGGGGTGTAGAAGGACGTGTACCTTTCCTTGATAAAGAGTTTATTGATGTCGCAATGCGTTTGAACCCAGAAGATAAAATGTGTGGTAACGGCAAGATGGAAAAACACATCTTACGTGAGTGTTTTGAACACTACCTACCTGACTCAATTGCATGGCGTCAAAAAGAGCAGTTCTCAGATGGTGTCGGCTATAGCTGGATTGACACACTGAAAGAAGTGGCAGAAGCTAAAATCACAGACCAGCAAATGGAGACAGCTCAGTTCCGTTTCCCATACAACACACCTACAACCAAAGAAGGCTACGTGTACCGCGAGATCTTTGAAGAGCTATTCCCGCTGCCATCAGCCGCGGAATGTGTCCCTGGCGGTCCTTCCGTTGCTTGTTCTTCAGCAAAAGCGATTGAATGGGATGAGTCATTCCAAAACTGCGTCGACCCATCAGGCCGCGCAGTACAAACCGTTCACAACGATGCTTACGAAAACGCGTAAATCACCGTTTACCACGCAAGCTAACCCATAAAGCAAAGCCCGCAAGTGAGTGTTCACATCGCGGGCTTTCTGTTTGTTAGCATGATGATGACAAAATGAACATCGATGTTGACATCACATTCGTCATACGGGCATTTTTACAAATCCAAGTCGCTATTATCGACCTTCACCTCAACCATTTTATTGAGCATCTTCACCAGCATAATGGAGCGCATTTCACCATCAGGCTCTTGATAGATAGCCTCTATACCCGCAAATTGGCCTGACTTAATCGCGACTTTTTGCCCAGATTCTGGCAGCGCAATCTCTTGTGGTTTATTCGCCATAGATTCGAGTTGTTTGAGGTTAAAAATCAGATCGCCCTGCACCTCTTGAGGGTAATTACCTTGACGAATAAAGTCGACCACACCTCTAGTTGAACGCACGGTTGTAAACGAAGGCCCTAGCTCAAAATCAAACCGAACAAACATATATGAAGGGAAAAGCGGTTCTTGCTTAACCTGACGCTTACCACGAGTGATCTTCTCGACCTGCACTTTAGGGTAATAACACTCAACATTTTGATTGTTTAAGTGCAATGTGGCCCTTTCTTGCTCACCTTTCTTGCAATAAAGGACGTACCAACGTTTCATATCTATACCAACTGTTTTGATTCGTTTTAATTATATACCTAAGCAACGCTACGCGCAGCGATGACCCAGGCTAAGTGAGTTATATTAAACCAAATCGGTGTTAAACCAAACCGGCTAACATTAGCCCCCTAAACCGACAATTGACGCGTCACTAAGTCGCTCATTAAAGCAACATGCTCTTCACTGTCATTCAAGCAAGGAATGTACTGGAAAGCGCTACCTCCGGCTTCAATAAAGATTTCCTGACACTCTTCAGAAATCTCTTCGAGCGTTTCCAAACAGTCGGAAGCAAAAGCCGGAGTAAGAATATCCAGTTTTTTGATGCCTTGGCCCGGTAGCTTTTCTAATGTCTTATCCGTGTAGGGCTGCAACCACTCCTCTCGGCCAAAGCGAGATTGATAAGTATGACCAATCTGCTGATCATTAAGGCCAAGCTCTTTAGCGAGTAACTGTGTCGTCCTCTCGCAATGCTTTGGATAAATGTCACCATTGTCTGCATACCGTTGCGGGATGCCGTGATAAGAGCACAACAGATAATCTCCCCTACCATTCTCTTCCCAGCTTTTTCTTACTGTTGCAGCAAGCGCCCTAATATAAAGAGGGTGGTCATGATAATCCGTTTGAAGGCGATACTGTGGAATATGAGCATAACCTTTGAATGCCTTCAATAAGCCGTCACTCACCGCTGCGGTTGTCGTACCAGAGTATTGCGGATAAAGAGGCAGGACAAAGATGTCGTCTACGCCACGCTCTTGAAGAGCTTGGATGCCCGTTTTTAAGCTCGGGCTGCCATACGTCATACCAAGCTCCACTGGGATATTGAGCGACAGTTCCAGAGCTTGTCGTTGCCTTTGTGAGTAGACCATCAAAGGGGAGCCTTCTGCCATCCATACCGACTGATATAACTTAGCTACTTTCGGAGCACGGATGGGCAAAATCACACCGTGTAAAAGCGGACACCATAACCATCGCGTCATATCCACTACGCGGTGATCGTGTAAGAACTCTGATAAAAAAGCCTTTACTGCTTGAGGGGTGGCAGCATCCGGTGTCCCTAGATTGACGAGCAATACGCCCTGTTTTTTATTTTCCATATATCAAGCTTACTGTTAAAAGTCTGTCTGCTTAGGTACGCTACTTGCCTGAAATTAGAGCAAAAAAAAGCGACCTATCAAGGTCGCTTCACTATATCAAACATTATGCTGATTAAGACAGAGCTTTCTCTAGTTCTGCACTTACTTCAGCAACTAGCTTAGTACCGTCAAATTTAAGGTACTTGGTGTTGCCTGCTTCAGCTTCTTTACCGTAGTAAGAAATGAGTGGTGCCGTTTGCTCATGGTAAACACCTAGACGTGCACGTACGGTTTCTGGTTTGTCATCTTCACGGATCACTAGCTCTTCACCCGTTACGTCATCTTTACCTTCTTCTTTAGGTGGGTTGTAAACCACGTGGTAAGTACGACCAGAGGCTAGGTGAGCACGACGGCCCGCCATACGTTCAACGATAACATCATCAGCAACGTCGATTTCAACAACGTAATCGACATCAACGCCCATCTCTTTTAGGCCATCAGCCTGTGGAATGGTGCGTGGGAAACCGTCAAGTAGGAAACCTTTCGCACAATCGTCTTGAGCGATACGCTCTTTGATAAGACCTAGGATAATTTCATCAGAAACTAGCTGACCAGCATCGATTACAGCTTTAGCTTGTTTGCCAAGTTCTGTACCTGCTTTGATAGCAGCACGTAGCATGTCACCAGTAGAGATTTGCGGAACACCGTATTTTTCCATGATGAAATTTGCTTGTGTGCCTTTACCTGCACCTGGAGCACCTAGAAGAATGATGCGCATGTTGAATCCTCTTGTATTTACAAACGATTTATACCGAAGCTCACTGTATTGAACAGTGCGTTCTAGACACGGTAAGTTTCGGTATAAGTTTATGGGTATCTATGGCTCAACACAGAGCCAAACGATTAAACTGCGCGTAGTCTACCACAGTTTTTTGCCATTTTTGCCACGATACGACGAAAGAATAAGGCACTAGCGAGAAACTCTCGCTAGTGCCTTAAGGAATCATCGCCAAATTTGGTTATTTAACGAGTAATGTGTTAATTGCGCCTAAGAATTGAGAAGGATCTTCCATCGAGCCACGCTCTGCAAGCATTGCTTGACCCAAAAGCACTTCAACCCAGCGTCCAAACACTTGCTCATCCGCTTCATCTGCCATGCGTTTTACGAGCTCATGCTCAGGGTTAATCTCAAAGATGTACTTCACTTCTGGTGCTGCCTGACCAGCCGCTTCCAAAAGTTTTGCCATTTGAGTGCCCATTTCGAAATCATCGGTCACAACGACGGCAGGTGTAGTCGCGAGCTTAAATGTCGTGCGGACTTCTTTCACGCGGTCGCCAAGGTAGGCTTTGGTGCGGTCAACCACTGACTTGAACTCTTCTTCTGTTTCCTTTTGCTTCTCTTTCTCAGCTTCGTCTTCAAACTTGCTCAGATCAAGGCCTGCTTTGGTGATTGATTGGAACTGCTTACCATCAAACTCTGTCAAGTAGTTCATTAACCATTCATCGATACGGTCAAACATCAGAACCACTTCGATACCTTTCGCTTTAAACTGCTCTAAGTGAGGGCTGTTCTTAGCGGCAGCGTAGCTGTCTGCTGTTAGGTAATAGATCTTATCTTGGCCTTCCTTCATTCGTTCAACATAAGATGCTAGGCCGATGGTTTGATCCGCAGAGTCGACCTCAGTAGAAGCAAAGCGAAGCAGCGCAGCGACTTTCTCCTTGTTCGCCATATCTTCCGCTGGACCTTCTTTCAGCACTAGGCCAAACTCTTTCCAGAACGACTGGTATTTTTCTTCGTCATTCTTCGCTAAGCGCTCAAGCATCGTCAGCACACGCTTGGTACACGCATTACGTAGAGATTGTGTCACCTTGTTGTCTTGCAAAATTTCACGAGACACGTTCAATGGCAGATCATTAGAATCTATCAAGCCGCGAACGAAACGCAGGTATGACGGCATAAACTGCTCTGCGTCATCCATGATAAAGACACGCTGAACATAAAGCTTCAAGCCTGACTTGTGGTCACGATTCATCATGTCCCAAGGGGCTTTTGATGGAATATACAGTAAGCTCGTGTAGTCGTTTTTACCTTCTACTCGGTTGTGACTCCACAGCAAAGGATCAGCAAAATCATGAGAGACGTGTTTATAGAACTCCTGATACTCTTCATCCGTAATGTCTGATTTACTGCGAGTCCATAATGCCTGTGCTTTGTTGATTTGCTCCCACTTTTTCTCGCCCGTTTCTTTGCCTTCATCGTCACGAACTGCAGTTTGAATGGAAACAGGAATACCAATGTGGTCTGAGTATTTGCTGATGACTTCACGTAAACGCCACTCATCCAAGAACTCTTTACCTTCTTCACGCATGTGAAGAACAATGTCCGTACCGCGCGTTTCCTTGGTGATACCTTCAATCGTGTAATCACCTTCGCCGGCCGAGTGCCATTGAACCGCTTCTGAAGAACTTAGGCCTGCTGCGCGAGTGCGAACTGTCACGGCATCTGCAACGATAAACGCTGAATAGAAACCCACACCAAATTGACCAATCAGTTGCGAGTCTTTGCTCTGATCTTCAGAAAGCTTTGAGAAGAAGTCTGCTGTACCCGATTTTGCGATAGTACCTAGGTGTTCAATCACGTCTTCGCGTGACATCCCGATGCCATTGTCAGAAATCGTCAGTGTGTTGGCTTGCTGATCAAAAGCAAGCTTCACACCTAGATCAGCATCGCCTTGATAGAGCTCTGAGTTTGATAAAGCTTGAAAACGTAACTTGTCCGATGCATCTGACGCATTCGAAATCAGTTCACGCAGGAAAATCTCTTTGTTTGAGTACAAAGAGTGGATCATTAAATGAAGAAGTTGCTTAACTTCCGATTGAAATCCGCGGGTTTCTTTATTGTTGGAAACGGTTTCGCTCATGTTTACTCCAAAACGTTCTACTGTCTCGTTGTGACTCGCTGCGTTTATGATTATTCACGCATACTCGTCAGTGATGTTTTGTAGATAAGGGGCATCTAATGCAAATTCAAGGTCAAAAACTGTAAAACTCGTGTTTTTTTTATCTATTTTGTTTATCCTATGCACCGAAAATATCTCAAACGAGCTAAACACACTTTGATATTTTCCTGTTCCCAAAACATGTGCTTTTTTTGAGCCGAAGAAAATTAGAGCGTTTTTGCATGAGAATTAACTAATCATGGGATTTTATTCACCATTTTCAGTACAATACCTCATCACATTTACTTTTTAGAATAGTGATAATTTTCTCAATTAAAGAAACAACCATTACCGACCTGAGATAGGTCCATTGAGGTGTAGTAAACGTTTATGAGTAATTTAGGTAACAAGTTTATACTCGCAAACAAGTTTCTGTTTGACCCTAACAATAACTCACTACTTGAACAGTCTACTGACGAGAATATTCGTTTAGGTAGCAATGAAAGCCGTATCCTGCTTTTACTTGCTCAGCGCCCTAACGAGGTTGTCACACGTTCAGAGCTGCATGAGTATGTGTGGCGTGAACAAGGCTTTGAGGTTGATGACTCAAGCTTAACTCAGGCAATTTCTACGTTACGTAAACTATTAAAAGATCCTACAAAGAACCCAGAATTTGTAAAAACAGTGCCAAAGCGCGGTTATCAACTGATCTGTACGGTTGAAGAATGTAGCGCTATCAGTGCAGTAATCAATTCTGAATTGGCTGAAGATACTGTCGCGACACCAGTAGGCTCAACATCTGAACTTGAACAAACCAATGAGTCTAAAACCAGTGAAGCAACGGTAGAAACTGCCGTCAATGCATCAGCGCCTGCTCCGGTACAAGCCACACCAACTTGGTTGCCTAAGGTGATGCTTGTTGTTGCGCTGTTACTGCCCTTGTTTGCTCTGTTTGGCCAAGCTCCGGAAGACCAACATTTCCGAGATTTAGGCAACTTTGAAGACACACCAGTGCTGACGCCCATTAATCACCCTGACTTACAGGTTTGGCTGCCATCAATCGAAAAATGTATCACACGCTACATTGGCAACAGAAATGCGCAACAAGCGAGCTTACCGATTAAAGTCATCGCTACTGGTGGACAAAATAACTTCTTAGTTCTGAATTACATCCATCCTGAGGAGGACTCTGGTTCAAGCTATTCTCAACAACTCGTCTCTGATCCAACGAGTTTAACGAAAGTTTGCGAGTAAGGAGAGATAACGAATGAAAGCAAAATATACAGCGATGATTCTCGCCATTTCCGCTATTTTCAGTGCTTGGTTATACTGGGGCAGTGATCTAAAACTGGAGCAGATCCTGACCTCAAAAGAGTGGCAATCTCACAATGTTTCTCTTATTTCCAAGACCTTGATAATAACACTTGGGGCCCATTATCAAGAGCAGAGATGACAGCAAACGTGAAATACCTACCAAACGGTAACTATATTCGTGTTGCAACCGTTAAGTTTTTCAGCCTCCCTGATGATGCTCCTGTAACAATGAATATTTCTGAGCTAGGCTACTGGGATATCAGTGATAATTATCTTTTGATCTCACCAACTGAGTTCAAAAACATGACATCACCACACATCACTGACTTTACTGATGAGCAGCTCGATATCTTGACTCAAGTGTTTAAAATGAACGCACAACAAAGTCGTCGAGTTGATGTAATCAATGAGAAATCACTACTGTTAACGAGCCTAAGCCACGGCTCTACCGTACTATTCTCTCATTAAAACCTTTCTGATGAGGACAAGGATGTTCTCTGTCAATTTAATTCCGACTAGGTGCCCATGGACTGGTTTGATTCTGCGCTGCTCTTTATCGGTTCACTGATTGCCAACACGTTAGCCTCTATGTCAGGCGGCGGTGCGGGCTTACTCCAATTCCCTCTACTTATCTTCTTTGGCTTGCCTTTTTCTGAAGCACTTGCCACTCATAAAGTCGCGAGCGTCGCATTGGGACTAGGTGCAGCTTATACCCACCTCAGAACCAAAACCGTCTCAATCAAAGTGATGGCTTTTGTGATATTGACAGGAAGTGTTGGTGTCATTGCTGGCGCCTGGCTTGTCGTGATGATTCCTGAAGAACGAGCACAAACACTGCTTGGCTTGATGATCATCGCGCTCGGACTTTACTCACGCTTTAAGCCCAGCCTTGGCACAGAGACAGAAGAGAAGCATCGTGATGTCTACGGATACCTAATAGGTGGGTTTGGTCTAGCCTTTATCGGCGTCATTAATGGTTCTCTAACAGCCGGTTCTGGGCTATTGGTTACCCTATTTCTTGTGCAGTGGTTTGGCTTTAGTTATAAACAAGCGGTCGCATTAACAATGATCTGTGTCGGTCTATTTTGGAATGGCTTAGGCGGAGTCACTGTTACTCAAGCGGGAGCACCTATCTTTTGGCCATGGCTGCCATTGTTGTTAGCGGCTTCGTTTATCGGTGGTGGGCTCGGTGCGCATATTGCAACCAAGAAAAGTAATGTGTTCATCAAACGCTGTTTTGAAGTTTTAACGTTTTTGGTCGGCATCAAGCTTCTGTTTTAGATAACTTGATGCCATAAAGCTTAGGGTAACTTAATCTTGGGCTAGCAGATTTTTGAGTTAGCTTAGCTCTGCACGCTTCAATACCTCTCCTTCAATAGAGATCACTTCGAGCGCATTGTTGTCAAACATACCGTAACTCGCTGGATAGCCATTGCGTGGAATGGTCATTGAGCCAGGGTTAAATATAAACTGCTCACCGACTTTATCGGCGACTGGGACATGAGTATGGCCGTGAGCCAAGACGTCGTTCTCACGCAAAGCCGGTCGTTTATCTGAATTGTATAGATGGCCGTGGGTCAAAAATAGACGCTGCCCATTTGCGAGCACTATCCACGCATAATCCGCCATCATCGGAAAGCTCAATAGCATCTGATCGACTTCACTATCGCAATTGCCTCGCACGGCGATAATTGAATCAGACAAGGTGTTGAGCAACTCTGCAACCGCCGGTGGGTTGTACCCATCTGGAATCGGATTACGAGGGCCATGATTTAACACATCCCCTAGCAACACAAAGGTATCAGCACCAGAAGCTTTGTAGAGTTCAATCGCTTTTTCAGTCGCAGGCAAAGACCCATGCAAATCTGAAGCAAAGAAAATTTTCATCATTATTCCCGTCTATCTCAAGATGCCTATTTGACGAGAAGTATACGCCCTTTGCCGTTAGACTCAAAACACCCTTGTAGTACGCAAGTGTTTTGCTGAGTGATTCACTCTTCTGTTGCCATGCCATTAATAACGATATTGTTGTAACTCACCATACCCACCACTTGTTGACCATCAATCACGGGAGCTCGACTGATACCAAAGCGCTCGAAGAGCCGAGCACAGTATTTGACATTCATGTTAGGTGATACCGATAGCGCTGGCTTAGTCATTATTTCATAGATATTGGTTCTTTGTGGTGACCGGTTATTGGCGAGCACTTTTTTGGCAATGTCATTCATCAACACGATGCCAAACTCATCGTCATCATGTCTCTTTTGCACAATCAGCGCTTTAACCTGATGTTTTCGAGCCAAATTAATCCCATCTTGCACCGTGGCGAGCCCATCAATCAACACGTAGCTATTGGCCATAACATCGCTGACTCTTATCTTTCTCCCTTCATGCATGGTGTACACTCCTAAAGTTCATCCTCAACAATCTTGGTTAACGAAGCCACTTGGTGGCTTACCCCTACTGCATCTTCCACATCGATTTGTACGGCAATCCCCTGCCCCGACTCAGAATCAAATTCACCCACTTCCGCTATCTTCTCTAGAATATGACGCGAGAGGTGCTCTTCAACCACAAACAGCAGAACATCTTTTTGCGCATCAAGGGTAAGCCCAAAAAACGTTCTTTTCTTCGCTAGTCCTTCACCGCGCGCATTATTAATCACGGTTGCCCCAGTTGCCCCCGACTCACGCGCCGCATCCAATACCGCTTCAGTGCGCCCGTCTTCCACAAATGCCAATAACAACTTAAACCTCATGCTCACTTCCTTTTTGTGTTCGATTAACCAGCCATTGAGTTAACTGTGCATACCCCATCACCGATATCATTGGAAACAAACTGGCAAAGGCAATTAAGCCAAAACCATCAATTAGTGGACTGCGCCCCGGAACCGTGGAGGCGAGCCCTAAACCTAATGCTGCAACAAGCGGCACAGTCACCGTGGAAGTCGTCACCCCTCCAGAATCGTAAGCGAGTGGCACAATCATCGGCGGAGAAAAACGAGTTTGTATCACCACCACGATGTAACCCGCGATGATGTAATAGTGGATTGGGTCCCCCACCACGATGCGATAGCTTCCCAGCGCTATTCCCACGGCGACACCAATGGCAACCGCAATGCGTAAACCATTGACACTGATTGCCCCAGCTGAAACTTGATTAGCTTTGATTGCCACGGCGATTAATGATGGCTCAGCGATCGTGGTGCTGAATCCGATACAAAAGGCGAATAGATACACCCAGTAATAATCAAACCACTGAAGAGCACCAAACTCACTTAATCTCGATTGCTCAAGAAAGCTCACTGATGTCAGTTGAATCGCCATCATGTCGCCAAGGGGAAACAATGCCGCCTCCAGCCCCATTAGGAATAAGGTCAAGCCCAGCAGGACATAAACAAACCCTACAATGACCTTTGGCAACCTCGGCACCGCTCTTTTCAACACAAAAAATTGAAACGTGAACAAGATTGTCACGATGGGCAATGTATCCTTTAGAGTTGATACGAATGTCTCTGTGAAGGCTGTGATTGTGATCATTTATCCACCTTCCTCATTGACTCACCACCATGCCGAACACCATCACAAAGAGCATCGGCATTAACGAGGCAAACGCGATCAGCCCAAAACCGTCTACCATCGGGTTACGTCCTTTTATCGATGACGACAGCCCCACCCCTAGTGCCGTCACAAGAGGTACGGTAATGGTTGAGGTAGTAACACCCCCCGAATCGTAGGCAATACCGATGATCTCTTGGGGAGCAAAAAAAGTCAGGATCACCACCAGCACATAACCACCGATAATCAAATTCTGAATAGCCCATCCCTTGAGGATTCTTAACACCCCCAACACGAGTGCAATCCCGACAGAAAAAGCAACCGTAGTTTTCAGATGGTAGGCATACTCTTGCATTGAGTCTGAGTTATGCAAAATCATCCCTCCTTTTGCTGCCACCAAGGCGGCCTCTTTGGCAACCGCTGTGAGTGCAGGCTCAGCTATCGTCGTTCCAAAACCAAGGCAAAACGAGAAAACCAACAGCCAAAACACAGAGCCTTTACGAGCAAAAGCCTGCGCCATGGACTCGCCAATGGGGAATAGCCCCAACTCCAAACCAAAGATAAAGAAGGTCAACCCCACCACAACCAGCACTAAGCCCAATGAGACCTCGAGAAGATTCGGCATTGGCCTTTGCAGCACCAACAGCTGAAAAAAAGCGACCACGATGATAATTGGCAACAAATCTTTAAAACTGCCCACGCACGCAAGTAACATCTCTTTTAGCTGCTTCAAATAGTGGCTCCTTTATGTAAACCCAACTCACCACGAGCAAGTGACTGTTGCGTAACAACCATGTTCGTAGTAACTATGGCAAAAGTTGGCTCATCGTGGTGTGAGCGAGGTTACAGAGCCGGGCCAAAATAGCGCTATCTTATTGATGAAACAAAATACTAATGATCTGTCATGATATTCCTCAGCTATAATTGGTGTTTCAGGAGGAGCTATGAAAATACTATTGACGGGCGGAACCGGATTCATCGGCCAGGAGTTACTCAAAGCACTGTGTACCCACACTGTGGTGATTCTAACGCGCGATACCAGCAAAGCCCGCCAAGCGTTGCAACACCTTGCATTTGAAACTATCTCGTTTATTGACTCTCTCGATAATCTTGATGATTTAAATGACTTTGACGCTGTGATCAATCTCGCAGGCGAACCCATTGCCGATAAACGCTGGAGCAGAGTTCAAAAGTCTCGCATCTGCCATAGCCGTTGGGATATCACTGAACGTATTGTCAGCCTAATTCATGCTTCAACTGAACCGCCACATACTTTCATTAGTGGCTCTGCGGTGGGCTATTATGGCGACCAACAAGAACACCCTTTTGATGAGTGCTTGCAGGTCAATCGTCCCGACTTTACCCATCACGTTTGTAAACAATGGGAAGATATCGCATTGAAGGCTCGCTCTGACAACACTCGTGTAGTTTTGCTGAGAACCGGCGTTGTGCTTGCGCCAAACGGTGGTGCGCTGAGTAAAATGCTCTTGCCATATAAACTTGGGGTTGGTGGGCCCATAGGCAACGGTAAACAGTTTATGCCCTGGATACACATGTTGGATATGGTACGCGCTATCGTCTTTTTGCTTGAAACAGACCATGCACATGGCGCATTTAACCTCTCATCACCACATCCGGTGACCAACAAACAGTTTAGCCAGCAGTTAGCGAAGACGCTCAAACGTCCACATGTTTTATTCACCCCTAAATGGGCGCTGTCGATGGCTATGGGCGAAAGTGCTTGCCTACTTTTCGACAGTATCCGAGCAAAACCGAAAAAGCTCACTGAGCTAGGGTATGTCTTTAGTTACTCGCGACTTGAGCCCGCGCTAAGAAATCTGTTGCAACACGCACAGTGATCCTCCATCCTCTTAAGCGGCTATTTCACGAGTATTAGGAGCATATAGTGAGCTTATGGGTTGTGGTTACCGGTTGTTCATCGGGCATTGGTTATGCGAGTTTGGCACCGCTTCAAGCGGCTGGGTATCATGTCATTGCAACATGTCGTAACCCGATAGACGTTGAACGTATCCAAAACGAAGGGTATCAATGCCTCAAACTCGAGCTCGATGACCCGCACTCTATCGCCCAATGTGCGGAAGAGATCGCGACACTGACACAAGGCAAGCTCTACGGGTTATTTAACAACGCGGCTTATGGTCAACCAGGGGCACTTGAAGACTTACCCGTTGCTGCACTTAAAGCCCAATTTACGACTAACCTGTTCGGTTGGCACGACCTCACTCAACGACTACTGCCACTCATGCACAATAGTGACAACGCACGCATCATTCAAAATAGCTCGGTGCTTGGTTTTGCTGCAATGAAATATCGCGGGGCGTATAACGCCTCTAAATTCGCGCTTGAAGGATACACGGATACGCTGCGACTGGAACTGGCAGATACTCATATACGTGTGTCTCTGATTGAACCAGGTCCTATTGAAACGCGCTTTAGAGCCAATGCGTTAAAAGCCTTTCTATGCTGGGTCAGCCCTGAAAACAGCCGTCATGCCGAGCAATACCGCCTACAAATAAAACGACTAGAAAAAGAACAATCAGGTAGTACTTTTGCTCTTCCAGCACAAGCATGCATTCCTCCACTACTGCATGCATTAAATAGTCCACGCCCTAAGCGACGCTACAGAATCACGACGCCAACGAAAGTATTTGCCTTTCTAAAACGAGTACTGCCCACTTTACTGCTCGATAAAATACTCGGTAAGACGGCGTAATTAGTGGATTTATCAACTACAAGCAATAAACATTGATAAATCTGTCGAAAAATCGACCAATGTAATTAAAGCGTCATATTCTATTGATAAATTACAACCTCTCTAGAAACCAGAGGCTTTACTTGCATGTCTTTAAATCAACTGAACCTGATTATGCTCAGCGTGACGTTAACTGTGCTGATTTTTTGGTAAAAACGGTGATTTGATAATCACCGTTTTTTTATCCTCTCATTTCACCGCTCTATGACTTGAAATTCAGTTGTTTCCCCCCAAAATAATGAAAATACATGATTATTTTGGAACCCCACTATGCAATCTCCATACATTGTTGAGCTCAATGAACAAAACTTCCGTCAAGTCCTTGAAGGCTCGATGGAGACGCCGGTTCTTCTGCATTTTTACGCTTCCGTTAGCCAAGAGAGTGTTGAGCTGATCCCTGCGATTCAGACATTAACCCAAGACTATGATGGTGCATTAACCTTGGCACTTGTCGACTGTGAAAAACAACAAGCAATCGCAGCCCAGTTTGGTATTCAAGCCCTTCCAACAATTGCACTATTTATTAATGGTCAACCTGTCGATGGCCTCGGCGGCCCTCAAACGATTGAAGCCATAGAGCAAATGTTAAGCAAGCACCTACCAAGTAGAGAAGATCTCACCCTTCAAAAAGCGGCTAAGTTGATTGAACAAGGGCAACACGCATCAGCACTTACACTACTAGACACTCTTTCTGAAGAACGTGCGGCAAAAGGTGATGTCAAGCTTGCGAAAGCAGACTGTTTACTAGAGACTCAGCAGTTCGATTTAGCGGAAAGCCTATTGGCTCATATCCCATTAGAATATCAAGACAACTACTATAAAGGCTTAATCGCTAAACTTGAGTTACATAAGCAGGCGGCAGATAGCCCAGAAATACAAGCTATCGAGGCATCGTTGGCTCAACAACCAGACAATGCCCAACTCGCTTGCGATCTCGCGAGGCAATATCATCAAGTGAATCGAGACGAAGAGGCACTGGAGTTACTTTGGGGGTTCTTGTCCGGCGATCTAAATGCACTCGATGGAGAAGTTAAGAAAGCCTTTATGGACATACTTTCTGCTCTAGGACAAGGCAACCCTATTGCTGGTAAGTTCCGCCGTCAACTCTATTCTATTCTCTACTAAACACCCTCATTCTTAACCATCGAGTATCGAATGATTAGCCTGCGCTGTCTCTTTTGGCGCAGGTGTATGTCTTATTTGTAAGAAACCTTTTGCACATCGCAATACCCGTTAATCAAATCCTTTATCATTCATAATGTTATTTTCTACAAAGCTTATTTTTTTACAAGCTTGACCGAACTTGTCTACAACTATCCTAGTTTATTTATATCTTTGCGCAGAAAAGGAGCTTCTCATGCCAACTGACTCTTTAGTCACCATTGGAATTTTTGTTGTTGTTGCGGTGATATTTATCGCTGCAGGTATAAAAACCGTCCCTCAAGGAAACAACTGGACGGTCGAGCGATTTGGTCGTTACACCCAGACCCTTAAACCAGGGTTAAATTTGATTATCCCTTTCATCGACCGTATCGGTCAGAAAGTCAACATGATGGAGCGCGTGCTCGACATTCCGGCGCAAGAGGTGATCTCAAAAGACAACGCCAATGTTGTTATAGATGCGGTCTGTTTCGTGCAAGTCGTTGATGCGCCAAAAGCCGCTTATGAAGTTAACGATCTAGAGCATGCGATTCGCAACCTGACATTAACCAACATCCGTACCGTTCTCGGATCAATGGAGTTGGATGAAATGCTCAGTCAGCGCGATATGATCAACACAAAGTTGCTTGCTATTGTCGATGAAGCAACTAACCCTTGGGGAGTAAAAGTGACGCGCATCGAGATCAAAGATGTGCAACCGCCTGCAGATCTGACAGCCGCGATGAACGCTCAAATGAAAGCCGAACGTAACAAACGTGCCGAAATTCTTGAAGCGGAAGGGGTTCGTCAAGCCGAAATTCTAAAAGCAGAGGGACAGAAACAGTCCGAAATTCTGAAGGCTGAAGGTGATAAACAAGCGGCTATTTTGCAAGCCGAAGCGCGAGAGCGTGCCGCACAAGCGGAAGCAAAAGCAACCTATATGGTATCTGAAGCCATAGCCAAAGGTGACGTGAAAGCGGTTAACTACTTTATCGCCCAAGGCTATACTGAAGCGATTAAGAGCATAGGTCAGGCTGAGAATGGAAAGATCATCATGTTACCACTTGAAGCAACAGGCCTAATGGGCTCAGTGGCAGGCATCGCAGAGATGTTTAAGCAGACCACCAATGATGAAACCAAATAGCAAGGGAGTTTGAGTTGATTACCATCCTTGAACAAATGAATCACTGGCATTGGCTGGCCTTCGGGCTAGCTTTGTTGGCCGTTGAGTTACTCGGGACCGCCGGCTATTTTTTGTGGATAGGCTTATCTGCAATGCTAATCGGTATCTTGATGACCTTCATCCCGATGAGCTGGCAGCTGCAGTGGGTTGCGTTTGCTACTTTCTCCTTAGTGACAGCTTGGCTCTGGTGGCGTAAACAACTCAATAATGATCGCGCCAGCGATAAGGCGCGAGACCTTAATCAAAAAGATAAGCAGTTGATCGGCGTTGTTTTGACACTAGAAGAAGACGTTATTGTCGGTAAAAACCGAGTTAGAATTGGCGATACCACATGGAGCGCCATCAGTGATAAAGCACTCAAGAAGGGAACTGTTGTCACAATCACCGAGATGAACGGCATTACACTAACCTTAAAAGAAAAACACTGATTACACTGATCCATCTCACATAAACAACCGTAAACAAGTTCGGATTCGCTGTAAACTAGGAGGACACCATGAAGGTACTACTAACAGCAATCGTTGCCCTACTCTTCTCAGCAAGTATCACCGCTGGGGGTTATCACAAAGAGTGTAAAATGGGGGCAGAGAACAATGGCGTACCTTATTCGGTTTGTATGCAAGATAGCATGAATAAAAAACGTTGATTATGTTGAGAATCTTGTAAGCGAGCTTAGGCTCGCTTTTTTAGTTATTAAACCAATGATTTTACTCAACAACGAGTTAATTCTCCGCTTAAATTAGCAGAGCAAACCAAGGAATAAGACATATTACTTTTGATCTTTACTTTCCCGTAGTCATACTTTTCTAAGTATCCGTTGGGTGCTGATTGTTCCACTGACAAGGAATCTTACCTGCGTCACATCAACAGGTTATTTTAGAGAAAAGGTGTCGTTATGAAAAAATATCTAGTCATTGCTTTTGCTGTCGCATCAAGTTTGAGCTTCAGTGCGTTTGCTTACAATAATGGGTCGAATGGTGGGCGTGCGCTTGGCCCAGAGGTGAAGTGTCAGATTAAAAACGGTGATATTGCATCAATGCCTGCGCTCTACTGCAAGATTCTCGAAGGTAAAGAGCTGTAACAAGCACAAAAAATGCAGCTCCTATCTAGGAGCTGCATTTTTTCACAAATATTCAGAACTAGAAGAAGTTATGAGGGACGATAACTTGGAAACGGAAATCTACCCACTCCTGGTCGTTGCCTGAAATTTCATCACGTGTCAGGTAAGTAGTATGAAAACGCATTGTTGTGCCTTTCATTGCGCCAGACGGTAACGTGTAACCAATCGTACCATTTACTGCATACTCACCTTCGTACGTTGTAACGCCCTCGTCGATAGTCGACAGACCTAAACCAACGTAACCAAACCATCCATTGCCAAACTCCGTGCTCAAACGGTTGTACCATGCTAGTTCTGTATCTTGGTTCCAATCAGATAATGCATCCCACCACTGACTCCAAGTACCATTGTTCGAACCGTATGCACGTACTGTACGAGGTGTAAATTCTGCACCATTTTCAGTATGTGTGTAACGCAATTGAGACATCCAATTCCAGCTACCCACTGGCATTTTTAAAGAGAGTCCATGGTGAGCACCAAAGCCTTCGTAATCAACTTCTGAGTCAACACCATAGAGGTCATAAGAAAGCGCTGCTTGACCCAAATTAAAATCTACTTGAGCTTTGTATGAAATATTATCATCGTCTTCATGCGCTAAGTTCGCGTGACCAATACCTAGGTTTAAGCCTACGTCACCGACCTTACCCGCTAAACCCAAAGACTGGAGATAATTAAAAGTACTGTCATTTGGGTCACCTAAATATGGGTCTTTAGAAGATGTCACCCACCAAGGTGCGGTATGAGCTGTTGCACCACCATAACCTAGCGTAAAGTCACCTAGCTCAACAAAGGCTTTACCGCCCTTGTATGTACCAGGAACGAAAGACCAAACGTTACCTATAGTACCGACACCCATTTGCGTAAGACCAAAGTCTGCTCGGTAGCTTTCACCCTTGAACTTAACTGCTGCCTTGGTCACTTTTAAAGCACCATTTTGGTCTTCATCTTGTGACCAGCCATCACACATAGAAATTTCTGAACACCCGCCAGCATTATATAGAGAACCGCTGAAGTAACCACCGAGATCAAGACCAATGAAATCATTGTGGTATCCCGATGAAAAGTTAAGTGCGATATTGTAATCCGTATAATTCAATTCTTCTGTATATTCATCATCTGAATTTGTTCGGTTTTTACCGACACGATATCTTGTATCTGTAATACCAACGAGTGAAAGTGTCGCTCCATCTAGAAACTCAGAGAGTGCGTCAACATACTGATCGCCCGCCGCAGAATCTGTAGCTGCGAATGTAGGCGCGGCTGCAAGCACGCCTATTAATGCTGCACTTACAGCAGAGACCTTGAACATTTTTTCCATGGATAAAAACTCCTAAAAATGGATATAGCTGCTTTATTGTTTTTCCCTTAAGTTGGCCGCCGAAGGGAAAGTCATTTCCTATGTCGAATTTCTTAATGCTTGAAATTCTTCCTGCATACACACCGTGTATCCATGCCTTAAGACTAACTTCGCAGCGCAAAACATCAAACAGAAGTTATTTTTTATCTAAAAAAATATGATCCATTCCAAATTTTAATCAAGACAGTGACCCAGATCTCAAATCAGCAAAACCCATTAACTAACTCAACTGCAATTCATTCAAATACAACAACTTACAAGTTAATTTAGATCTTTTTATGCGATCTGATATCACATTTTCAGCTTGCTAGCGTCTGGTGTCTTGTTGATACCATTTTCTAATCCCCAGTTTATTTGCCCACTTACTTATACACATAAAAAAAGCCTCTCAAAAAGAGAGGCTCTCGTCGTTTCATTGTCTAACCTAAGCTGGGACTGAATATTTTTTCGAACGATTAATGAACAAATCTTAAACAATTACAGCATCGCAATTAGATCGTCTTCGGTCTTAATCTCAATACCTAGCTCTTGCGCTTTTGCCAGCTTTGAACCTGCATTTTCACCCGCAAATAGCATATCGGTTTTTTTAGATACGCTCCCCGTAACTTTTGCGCCAAGGTTCTGCAGTGCCGCTTTGGCATCACTTCGCGTGAGCTTTGATAGCGAACCAGTAAGAACAACCGTCAAGCCAGCAAGCGGCTGTGGCGTTGATTCATCTATCGCCTCCACCTCTTGCCAAGTGATACCTTGTGCTAGCAAGTCATCAATTACTTGCTGGTTTTTTTCTTGACTGAAAAATGCCGTAATATGGCTTGCCACAATCTCACCTACATCACTCACTTCCAGCAGTTGTTCGTGGGATGCAGCTTGGATTGAATCAAGCGTTAGAAAGTGCTGTGCTAGGTTTGCTGCTGTCGCTTCCCCAACTTCACGAATACCGAGTGAGTATAAGAAGCGTGGTAATGTTGTTTGTTTAGACTTCTCTAGCGCGTTAACCACATTCTGTGCAGACTTAGGGCCCATACGATCTAATACCGTAATGATGCCCGCAGATAGCTTGAACAGATCAGCAGGCGTCTCCACCATTTCGCGATCAACCAACTGCTCAATGACTTTTTCACCTAACCCATCAACATCAAGCGCCTTGCGTGAAACAAAGTGCTTGAGTGCTTCTTTACGCTGCGCTTGGCAAACCAGACCGCCTGAACAGCGCGCAACGGCTTCACCCTCAACGCGTTCTACTTCAGATTGACATACCGGACATTGAGTTGGGAATACAATCTCTTGAGCATTCTCCGGGCGTCGTTCGCTGACTACAGAAACAATCTGTGGGATCACATCGCCCGCTCTGCGAATAACAACGCAATCTCCGATCTTCACTTCCAAACGAGCAATTTCATCGGCATTGTGCAATGTTGCGTTACTCACCGTGACGCCACCAACAAAGATTGGCTCAAGCTTGGCCACTGGTGTGATTGCGCCAGTACGTCCTACCTGAAACTCAACATCATTCAACGTGGTCAGCTCTTCTTGAGCTGGAAACTTGTACGCAATCGCCCAGCGCGGCGCACGAGCAACAAAGCCAAGAGATTCCTGTTGAGCGATGCTATCAACCTTAATGACCACACCATCTATCTCGTAAGGCAAAGCATCACGCTTGTCTAAGATTGACGTATAGTACTCTTTGACTTGTTCAAGGTTGTCTAAACGCTGGGTTTCTGGACACATAGGAAGCCCCCAGCCTTTTAGCTGAAGGAAACGCTCATAGTGACTGCTTGATAGGCTCATGCCTTCTACAATGCCAACACTATACGCATAGAAGCTTAAAGGACGTGTGGCTGTAATGCGCGAGTCTAGTTGACGTAAGCTGCCAGCTGCTGCATTACGTGGATTGACAAACACTTTCTCGCCTTTCTTTTGCGCTTGTTCGTTTAGGCGTTCAAAGCCTGCTTTTGGCATAAAGACCTCTCCACGCACCTCAATACGTGTAGGCCAGTTGTTACCTTGAAGCTTTAACGGGATCGCACTGATGGTACGGACATTCTCAGTAATATTTTCCCCCGTCGAACCATCACCTCGGGTCGCGGCCTGTACAAGCACGCCGTTTTCATACAGCAAGCTCACCGCAAGTCCATCCAATTTAGGCTCGCAACAAAACTGCTCTACTTTTTCAGCAATAAGGCGCTCGTTCGCTCGTTTAGCAAAACCGTCAAGCTCATCATCATCAAAGGCATTATCCAGTGACAGCATCGGCAGTTCGTGTGTCACCGACTCAAAACCAGCGAGAGGTGCGCCACCAACTCTTTGGCTTGGTGAATCTATGGTCACTAACTCTGGATGTGCCGCTTCAAGATCAAGGAGTTCACGCATCAAACGGTCATATTCTACATCCGGCAGCTCAGGGCTATCTTCAACGTAGTATTTGACCGCGTGGTAGTGAAGGGTTTCTCGAAGCTCTTGAAGTCGTAAGCTAGGGGTTTGAGACATGAGTATTTTCCATCAATTTCGTTAAAAAAGGCTCCCTATAGGAGCCTTCATCTTGAATAACTGTAACACTGAGAGGCTATTAAGCTCTCTAAGTTAAGCGGTTTTACGCGCTTTAAACTCTTGAATTTGTTTACGGTAAAGGTCAAGACGTGTTGGCGTCATCATTTTACGCGCGTCGTCTTGTACTTCACCGCCAAGGTCATCCGCAATTTGTTGTGCGGTTTTGAGCATTAACTTGAAGTTTTGCTCTGCATCACCAAAACAAGGCAATGTCATAAAGAACGAGATGCCCATGGTCGAGAAGTCTGCAGGGTCATTATGTTGCAGTGTACCCGGTTGCATCATATTCGCGACGCTAAACAAGACCTTACCTGTACCAGAAAGATCAGCATGGCGATGGAAGATATCCATCTCGCCATAAAGCAGGCCATTTTGCTGCATGCTATCAAACAGTTTAGTACCAATGAAAGGTTGATTGCTGTTACTCGTATGAACATTAAGCACAATCACCTCAAGTTCAGGCTCGGCTGGCTCTTCAGCGGGAGCAACGGGTGTAACCTCAGGCTGAGGCGTTAACTCTTGGTTGGCTGTTGGAGTGACTGGTTCTTCGATATCAATATCGTCGATAGCTCCAAACGAAGGTTCACGCTCGTCCTCATCAACCGGCGAGAAGCTTGGCACTTCCAACTCTTCTTCTTTTGTCGGTTGGTCAAATGGGGTATCGTCGGCGTCAGACACCGAGTCGATTAACGGGTCAATGTCTGATGTTTCAATATCGGAAACAAAGTCATTTGAACGGCTATCTTTGCGTACCACTTTATAATCATCATCGTCAGCATGATGTGTTTCTCGAGATACTTGTGGAGACTCTACATCTATCTTGCCCATTGGCTTATCGCCAAATTTGGCTTTGCCTTCTTTTTTACTTGTCCATAATCCGTGAACTAGCAGCGCGGCGATAGCGAGAGCGCCAACGATGATCAATACAAATCGCAATTCCTGCATCTTTTTGTCTCTATGAGTTTTCTAGACCAACAACGTACGCATTTTTTTCACATGCGCACCCATAGGCTTTTCGTCCGAGCTAAGTGTATCTTCAGATACTTCCTGTTATCTCAGATCATCTGATAAGAGTGTTACTTTATCAAAGTTCTTCTAATTAATAGAACACTTTAATGGTGATTGTGAGTGAATCAAGCGCGAAATTTCTGTTAGACCGACGGTTTGAGTATGTTACCGTTACATAAAGCACAGTGTTTAATTAACATTACGATTACAAGGATTGGATTTTCAATGACCACATTGGTAAGAGCTAAGTCGGGCTTTGGTTACTTTTTCCACGGGTTGCAGCTCGCCTTTTCACCCGGTATTCGACGATTCGTTCTACTTCCTCTACTCGCCAATATCATTCTAGTGGGTGGAGCGCTTTGGTATCTGTTCTCACATCTCGATGGCTGGATTAGCTCAATGATGGGGCAACTGCCGGAGTTCCTCTCATGGCTGAGTTATCTGCTTTGGCCAATACTGGTGATTACTATCATTGGTACCTTTTCCTATTTCTTCAGCACATTAGCCAATTTTATAGCCGCGCCTTTTAATGGACTGCTTGCCGAAAAGGTAGAAGTCTATCTTATTGGTGAGCCCATTAATGATGATGGCATCATGGCGGTAGTGAAAGATGTGCCAAGAATCATGGCACGAGAGTGGCGCAAACTGCTGTATATCCTGCCTAAAGCCATCGGCTTGTTTATCTTGCTGCTCATACCGGCACTGGGTCAAACACTCGCGCCTATTTTGTGGTTCGTCTTCTCTGCATGGATTTTAGCGATTCAATACTGTGATTACCCATTTGATAATCACAAAGTCCCTTTCAACATGATGCGCCGAGAACTAAAAGCCAATCAAGGTAAGGCCTATACGTTTGGCGCCGTCGTCTCACTGTTTACCGCCATCCCGATTCTGAACCTTTTTGTGATGCCGATTGCTATTTGTGGCGCCACATCGATGTGGGTTCATGAGTTCAAGTCTAACGTGTAACCACTGAATGCCGCCTAACGAGAAGCTCCCTCTGTTTTTGAGGGAGTTTCTGTATATAAACAGACTATCTTATAACTTTTTAATACTTCTACGCCGCAAGGTTAGCGCATATTCTTCTATAGGTAATTTCAAACCCTCAAAATTGACGAAAAGTTATTGAGTGCAAAGATATTCTTTGTCTCTCTACCCGATAAAGGATTATGACCATGAGCAAAATTTACGAAGACAATTCACTGACTATCGGCAACACACCTCTAGTGCGCCTTAACAAAGTAAGTAAAGGTAACGTGCTAGCGAAAGTAGAAGCACGTAACCCAAGCTTCAGCGTTAAATGTCGTATCGGTGCGAACATGATCTGGGAAGCGGAGAAAGCCGGCACTCTAACCAAAGATGTTGAACTTGTAGAGCCAACCAGTGGTAATACTGGTATTGCACTTGCCTTCGTTGCAGCGGCTCGCGGTTACAAGCTTACACTAACAATGCCTGAGTCGATGAGCCTAGAGCGCCGTAAACTGCTTAAAGCCCTTGGTGCAAAACTGGTATTGACTGAAGCACCAAAAGGCATGAAAGGTGCGATTGCAAAAGCAGAAGAAATTGTGGCTTCTAACCCTGAAAAATACCTTCTACTGCAACAGTTCGACAACCCTGCTAACCCACAAATTCACGAGAAGACAACAGGTCCTGAGATCTGGGATGCAACCGATGGCCAAATCGATGTTCTGGTTGCTGGTGTTGGTACTGGCGGTACGATCACAGGTACAAGCCGCTACATCAAGGGTGAAAAAGGTAAAGCGATCACCTCGGTTGCTGTTGAGCCAGCTGAGTCTCCTGTGATTTCTCAAGTCCTTGCCGGTGAAGACGTTCAGCCAGCGCCTCATAAAATTCAAGGTATCGGTGCAGGCTTTATTCCTGGCAACCTAGATTTAGAAGTGCTTGACCGCGTAGAAACCGTCACTTCTGATGAAGCGATAGATATGTCACGTCGCTTAATGGAAGAAGAAGGTATCTTAGCAGGTATCTCTTCTGGTGCAGCTGTCGTAGCGGCGAACCGCATTGCCGAACTTCCTGAATTTGCAGGCAAAACTATCGTAACGATACTACCAAGTTCAGGTGAGCGTTACCTAAGTTCTCCACTGTTTGCAGGTCTATTTACTGACCAAGAGAACCAGCAGTAATTGGTGTCAAATCAATTTTTGGTTTAAAAAAGCTCCCTATGGGAGCTTTTTTTATTGATCCTAGGCTGACCTTTGGTAATATCAGCACTGTTTTATTTTAAGCTTCAAAATAAAAAAAGAAGCCAAAACGAATTTTATGCCGTCGTGTCCTCTTCAGAAAGGATCTGAAAGAGACGCAGGATGGTAAAAACTATAAGCCAGTTTAAGTTGTGATACTTTTTTGGTGTTACACGGTCTAGACATTAGCAACTAAATAGTTAAGCTAGAACTGGCAAGCAACTCAAAAAATAAATCAAATTGGGGTAATACAAAATGTACGAGAAGCAAGTAGAAATCACTGCGGAAAATGGTCTTCACACTCGTCCTGCTGCACAATTCGTTAAAGAAGCAAAATCTTTCGATGCAGACATCACTGTGACTTCTAACGGCAAAAGCGCTAGCGCGAAAAGCCTTTTCAAACTACAAACTCTTGGCCTAGTAAAAGGTACAGTAGTAACTATCTCTGCTGAAGGTCCACAAGCTACTGAAGCTGTTGACCACCTAGTTGCTCTAATGGACCAACTACACTAATCAAGATTCCAAATTCAAAGCCATTTTGTGAAAGCAAAATGGCTTTGTTGGAAATAGAGATAAAGTTACGCTAATACTAAATCTAGTATTGGCTCAAAACCTCCCATTTACTTCGACTATGTTTAAGGTAAGGCTATGATTTCAGGTATCCTAGCATCTCCTGGTATTGCTATCGGTAAAGCACTACTACTTCAAGAAGATGAAATCGTTCTAAACACAAATAAAATTTCTGATGACCAAGTAGAAGCAGAAGTACAACGCTTCTTCGATGCGCGTAACAAATCATCTGCGCAGCTAGAAGTTGTTAAACAGAAAGCGTTGGAAACGTTTGGTGAAGAAAAAGAAGCGATCTTCGAAGGTCACATCATGCTTCTTGAAGATGAAGAGCTAGAAGAAGAAATCCTAGCACTAATCAAAGGCGACAAGATGTCTGCTGATCACGCGATTCACAGCGTAATCGAAGAGCAAGCATCTGCACTTGAGTCTCTAGACGACGAATACTTAAAAGAGCGTGCAACTGATATCCGTGATATCGGTACACGTTTTGTTAAAAACGCACTAGGCATCAACATCGTATCTCTAAGCGACATCGATGAAGAAGTTATCCTAGTCGCTTACGACCTAACGCCATCTGAAACGGCACAAATTAACCTAGACTACGTTCTTGGTTTCGCATGTGACATCGGCGGTCGTACTTCACACACTTCAATCATGGCACGCTCTCTAGAGCTACCTGCTATCGTTGGTACTAACGACATCACTGCACAAGTTAAAAACGGCGACATGCTGATCCTTGATGCAATGAACAACAAAATCGTTATCAACCCATCAGACGCAGAGCTAGAAGAAGCGAAAGCAGTTAAAGCAGCATTCATCGCTGAAAAAGAAGAGCTTGCTAAGCTAAAAGACCTACCAGCAGAAACAACTGACGGTCACCGCGTTGAAGTGTGCGGAAACATTGGTACAGTTAAAGACTGTGACGGCATCCTACGTAACGGTGGCGAAGGCGTTGGTCTGTACCGTACAGAATTCCTATTCATGGACCGTGATGCACTTCCAACTGAAGAAGAGCAATACCAAGCTTACAAAGAAGTTGCAGAAGCAATGCACGGCGAAGCGGTAATTATCCGTACTATGGATATCGGTGGTGACAAAGACCTACCGTACATGGATCTGCCAAAAGAGATGAACCCATTCCTCGGCTGGCGTGCAGTACGTATCAGCTTAGATCGTCGCGAAATCCTTCGTGACCAGCTACGTGGTATCCTACGTGCTTCTGCACATGGTAAACTACGTATCATGTTCCCAATGATCATCTCTGTTGAAGAGATCCGTGAACTGAAGAAAGCAATTGAAGAGTACAAAGCAGAGCTACGCGCTGAAGGTCATGCTTTCGACGAGAGCATCGAAATCGGTGTGATGGTTGAAACTCCAGCGGCAGCAGCGATTGCACACCACCTTGCAAAAGAAGTGGCATTCTTCTCTATCGGTACTAACGACCTAACGCAATACACACTTGCAGTAGACCGTGGTAACGAAATGATTTCACACCTATACAACCCACTATCACCAGCGGTACTAACAGTGATCAAGCAAGTTATCGATGCTTCTCACGCTGAAGGTAAATGGACAGGTATGTGTGGTGAGCTAGCAGGTGACGAGCGAGCAACACTTCTTCTACTTGGTATGGGTCTAGATGAGTTCTCAATGAGCGGCATCTCTATCCCTAAAGTTAAGAAAGTAGTTCGCAACGCAAGCTTTGCGGAAGTGAAAGCAATGGCTGAAAAAGCGCTTACACTTCCAACAGCAGCAGAAATCGAAGCATGTGTTGAGCAATTCATTGCTGAAAAAACTAAATAGTTGAGCGTAGGCTGATTTATTTTATTAGACGGCAAAAAAAGTCGTCTAATTTCATAGATTGGTATACTATAAATCAACAGGATAAAACAAAAACCTTAGGAGCATGACACAATGGGTCTGTTTGACAAACTTAAAAAGCTAGTATCTGACGACAGCGCTGACGCTGGTGCAATCGAAATCATCGCACCACTTGCTGGCGAAATCGTAAACATCGAAGATGTGCCAGACGTTGTTTTCGCTGAGAAAATCGTTGGAGACGGTATTGCTATCAAACCAGCTGGCAACAAAATGGTTGCTCCAGTAAACGGTACAATCGGTAAGATCTTCGAAACTAACCACGCATTCTCTATCGAGTCTGACGATGGTATCGAGCTTTTCGTACACTTCGGTATCGATACAGTTGAACTTAAAGGCGAAGGCTTCACTCGCATCGCTGAAGAAGGTCAAACTGTTAAAGCTGGTGACACTATCATCGAATTCGATCTTGCTCTTCTAGAAGAAAAAGCAAAATCTACGCTAACACCTGTTGTTATCTCTAACATGGACGAAATCAAAGAGCTGAACAAGCTTTCTGGTTCTGTTGTTGTTGGTGAAACGCCAGTACTGCGCGTTACTAAGTAATTAATTACTTAAATCCAATTTTGAAAACGCAGCTTACAAGCTGCGTTTTTTTATGGCTGTTATTTGTGGCTATTACCTCTATGACCATTGCCTCTAACAGCAATATCGCACTAGCGCGTGTAGGTGTTTAGAATCATCGAAACGACGCTCTGTAAGTAGTCTCTCTGCTGCGACTCACTCTGCTCAATATCCACACCTAGCGTATGCCAATACACTGCTTGCCCATGCACCATCAACATGAATTGAAAAGCCGCATGCTGCATATTCTTTTCACGGCAAAACTCTCCCTTCTCCTGCAAAAACTCAAAGTACTCTTGCACCATCAAGGTGGTCGGCTCAGGGCCCGCTTTCAAATACGCCTGCCCTAGATCAGGGTGGCTCTCAACCTGGCTCACTGCCGTTCGATACGTATTCATTACAGCCGAGGTCATCATCATGTTTTGAAAGTGCGTTGCGAAGTCAAGAAGCGCGAGCTCAGGAGGACGCGGATCATCCTTTAAGTGAACATGTAGTCGATTTGATTCACACCGCGTTTTCACACAGGTCTCAAAAAGCTCATCTTTGGTTTTAAAATGTGCATAGACCGTTTGCTTAGAGACGTTTGCCGCCTTAGCAATCTGATCCATGCTTACGGCATAGCCAACCTCCGTAAACAACTTTCCGGCGGCCAGTACGATCTGCTCACGCTTTTTCGCGCTGCGTGGTGTTAAAACCATAAATACTCCTAGAACACCAAACTGGACTCAGTAGTCTAGTTTTAGAGATATTCATCAAATAATCATAATAACTGTATTGATTATTACGCCATGCTGCACTTAAATCAAACTAGACAGTCTAGTTTGATTTAATAAAACTCTAGGAATTCGACATGGATAGCAAAATGGGCTCCACTCTCTCTATTATTGGCCTCATCAGCAGCATGCTAGTTATCACTGCTTGCTCACAAGAGAGTGCGCCAATAAAAACTTCAGTCAACTTGCCCATCGCCGAGGTGATTGAGCCACAGCGTTCAGAGCAGTACCAAGTAGAACGGGAATATGTGGGGTTCGTGCGTGCCAAAGATCAGGCAAGACTCGGGTTTGAACTGAGTGGGCAAATTGAATCTATCTTTGTCGATGTAGGAGACACGGTTTCTGAGGGGCAGGCACTGATCACCCTCGACAAGCGACTCCTGATCACTCAAGCTCGTCAACTAGAGGCACAGCAAGCGGAAGTCACCGCGCAGCTCAAACTGATTGAAACCAACCTAAAGCGTCAACTATCGTTACAGAAAAAAGGCTTTAGCGCAGAAGCTGAAATCGATTCTTTAACTAGTCAGAAAAATGCACTACTGGCCAATAGACAACAACTCAAAGCCAGTTTAGAAGCGAATCGCTTACAGCAGGAAAAGTCGACCATTATTGCCCCATTCTCAGGTGTTATCAGTCAGAGACTCGTCTCTAAAGGTGATGTCGTCACAACTGGCACACCGACGTTAACCCTGCTAGCCAATAGTACCCATGAGGTTCATATTGGTGTCCCGACAAAGTATGTCGCTGATATACTCCAAAAACAACAGTGGCAAATTCGCATAGATGGTGATTATGTTGCTGCCAATCTCATCAACCCGGGCGCACAGGTCAACACGCAATCTAGAACGGTAGAACTGCGCTTCGCTTTACCACATTCAAGCAAGCCTTTTGATGGCCAACTCGGGTATTTACAATATCAAGACCACCGAAATCAACAAGGTTACTGGCTTCCTCTCTCCGCACTGACTGACGGTCTGCGTGGCACTTGGAATGTGTTTATTGTCGATAGTGAAGACAAAGTGCACCGTGCACATGTTGAGCTCATCTATGCCAATAATGATGCAGCTTTTGTCAAAGGAGAACTCAAATCAGGCGACCGCGTGGTAGCTTCGGGTCTGCACCGCATAATTCCCGGTCAAATTGTTCAAACTGAAATCATTACTAATCAAGCACATAATGCGCTTGCAACGACTAACCCGTAGGGAGAGCATGTAATGATGACACTCATACTTCGTAACACGCGCTTACTCGTTCTATTTACCGCTTTATTGCTCGTCTCCGGCCTCTCCGCGTTGCAGTCTCTACCGCGAGCTGAAGACCCTTTGATCACCAACCGTAATGCCGCAATTACCACCCACTATCCAGGGGCAACACCAGAGCGCGTTGAAGCACTCGTCACTGAGAAGATAGAAACCGAACTGCGCACGCTAGATGACATTCAGTTAATCACGTCAACGTCTCGAGCGGGGATCTCTGTGGTGAGTATCGAACTGCTCGATACCATCACTGATTCCGAACCCGTGTGGTCTCGTGTTCGCGATAAACTAAGCGATGTCAAACCTAAGCTGCCTCAAGGTAGCTCTGATCCTGTACTAGACAGTGATCACTCATATGCGTTTACTCTCATCACTGCGATCACATGGCAAGGAGAAGGAAAGCCGAATTTGTTGGTGATGAACCGTTATGCCAAAGAGCTCGCTCAGCAATTTCGAGCGATGAATGGCACCGAGTTCGTGGATGAATACGGTACGGTCAATGAAGAGATTTTGGTGTCCATTGACCGGGGTGCGGTTGCCTCTCTTGGAGCGAGTGCAGAAAGCTTGTCTCTGGCTATTGGTGGCGCTGATGCCAAAAATTCAGCGGGAGAGCTTGTCAACGGAGCGAATCGCTTTGCGCTTGAAATGAGTAAATCCCTCGATTCTCTAGAGCGAATTAAGCAAGTCCCTATCGCACTCGATGAGTATGGTTATGTGGTCCATTTAGAAGACGTCGCAAAAATTGAGCGCGCGTATAATACGCCACCAACGCAAATCGCGTTAGTCGATGGCAAACCCACCGTCATCGTTGCCGCGCGCATGCAACCAGATGTGCGGGTAGATAAATGGACCCCAAGGGCTCAAGCCCTTATCGAACGCTTCCAGTCGGATCTCCCTCGTCATCTAAACGTAGACGTGTTATTTGAGCAAGATGGCTATACCCAAACACGACTTTCTGAACTGATGACAAGCCTAATTATTGGTTTTTCACTCATCCTCGCCGTGCTGTTGATTACGCTCGGCCTGCGTTCGGCTTGGATTGTTGCTCTGTCACTGCCACTAACTGCTATGCTGACTCTCACCATGATGAAGGCAACAGGTATCCCCATCAACCAAATGTCAGTGACAGGCTTGATCGTGGCTCTTGGTATTATGGTGGACAATGCGATTGTGATGGTCGACACCATTCAAAGCTACCGCGCCAAAGGGCAGCAAAGAATCGCCGCGGCTTACGAAGCAATCAAGCATTTATGGATCCCACTGCTCGGCTCGACGCTAACCACCGTACTGTCATTTGCGCCTATTTTCCTGATGCCAGGGCCTGCTGGGGAGTTTGTTGGTGCGATTGCGATTACTGTGTCTTTTTCACTTATCGGCTCTTACTTTATTGCTCATACCCTAGTGGCTGGTTTTGCTGCGCGTTTTTTACCCAAAGTCAGTAACACGACTCGCTGGTACCATCATGGCATACAGATGCCAAAGTTGGCCCTCGCGTTTGAAAAAACGGTCCGCTTTGCCGTTCATAACTCGATCAAATCAGCTTTAGTGGTTTGCTCGATCCCAATCTTTGGGTTTTGGTCTGCTGGTCAACTCACCGAACAGTTCTTTCCACCCTCTGATCGTGACATGTTTGAGGTTCAGGTCTTTCTTCCCCCTCAAGCCAGTATCTATGCCACTGAATCAACCGTTGAAAAAGTAGAGCAAGCCATACGAGAAAACCAACATGTTGAATCGGTTAATTGGCTGGTTGGGACCAACTTTCCATCCTTCTACTACAACTTGCTTAGTAATCAGCGAGGCGCCCCCTACTTCGCTCAAGCGATGGTAAAAATGGAGCACTTTAGTCATGCGAACCACTATGTTCCCGAGTTGCAAAAAAAGTTAGACCGAGTCGTTCCTAACGCTCAAGTGTTAGTGCGCAAATTAGAGCAAGGCCCTCCATTTAACGCACCATTAGAAATCCGTATTTATGGCCATAGTCTTGATGGGTTGAAGCAAATTGGCGAAGAGATTCGTCTTATCATGGCGCAAACACAAGACGTCACTCACACTCGTAGTACGCTTCAACCCGGTGTACCTAAAATTTGGCTCGACGTAAATGAACAGTCAACGCTGCTCAGTGGTATGACACTCTCAAGGCTTGCGAATACACTAGAAACCACCCTAGTCGGTCAAGTTCAGGGAAGCATTATTGAAGGCACTGAATCGATTCCTGTTAGGGTAAAGGTCGCAGAAGAAGATCGTCAGCGTTTATCACAACTGGCACAATTGCCACTGGCGAGTAGTGATGGTCAAAGCACGCTGTTGATGCCACTCTCTGCACTAACCGAGTTTGAGATCACTCCAAGTCGCGGTGCGATTACACGGCGTAATGGTCAGCGCGTGAATACCATAGAAGGTTTTGTTGCTGCAGGGGTGTTACCACAAACGGCCCTTAATGAATTTAAAGCGAATGTTGCAAGCTATATTGAGCAACTACCTAGCGGCTATAGCGTTGAATTTGGGGGAGAATCTGCTGAGAGAGATGAGTCTGTCGCTAATTTAATGAGCAGCCTCTCACTGGTTATCACATTAATGATTCTAGTGATCGTCCTTTCCTTCAACTCATTCCGTTTGAGCGGAATTATATTTTTAGTCGCTGGACTTGCTGCCGGGCTTGGGCTGCTTTCGGTTTGGGTATTTTCCTACCCATTTGGCTTTACTGTGATTATTGGTTTATTGGGCGTCATTGGGCTCGCGATTAACGCGGCTATCGTGATCTTAGCTGAGCTAAAATCCGATCAAGAGGCTATGTTGGGGGACAAAGCGGCAATTACCGCCGGGGTAATGAGTTGCACGCGCCATATTACCTCAACGACCATCACCACGATTGGTGGCTTTCTTCCGCTGATCTTAGCTGGCGGAGGGTTCTGGCCCCCGTTTGCAGTGGCGATCGCTGGCGGTACCTTACTCACCACCCTAATCTCGTTCTATGTCGTACCCGCTCTATTTACACTGAGCCGTCACCGCTCTAGAAAAACTCAGAAAACATCAGATCAACAGACGGAGCAAGCATCACAAGCCTAAGGCATATTTCAACACTTGATGCTTTATCGGGCCGGAGTGCTCTGCGACTTTCAGCAGGGCGTTTCGAGCCAATTGCAGTGGCGCTAGAGTGTTACTAAAGCCTTTGTAAAACACATCCATGCCGGTTTGCATCAACAAGTTGTCAGGGTAACGGCGTAGCTGATATTGCTTCATAATATCAAGGGTCAACGGCTTATCCGCACTCACCTGCAACAAACACTGAGCGTCTTTAAAGCCTAGGTTCACTCCTTGGCCGGCTAATGGGTTAATGGTATGAGCAGCATCCCCCACCAGCACACAACGCTGACTGACATAGCTTTGTGCATGACGACGCGTGAGTGGAAACGCCCCTTTTTGCAGAACCTTAATCCCCCCTAGCTCCTCTGGGAAGTGGTTAACAACCTGCTCTTCCAACTGAGTGGCATTCATTGCCATCAGCTGCTTGATGCGCTTTGGAGAGTCGTACCAAACGAGCGAGCCTTGATTGCCACACAAAGGCAAAAATGAGCGCGGCCCTGACGGTAAGAACTGCTGCCAAGTGATATCTTGTTGAGGATGCTCTGTCTCAACGTTAATTAGCATACAATGTTGACGATAGTCCCATGCTGTAACGCCGATACCGGCATGTGTGCGTACCTGAGAATTTGCACCATCAGCGCCAACTACCCAGCTTGCGCTGATCTCGTTTCCTGACGCAAGGTGCAGTTGATTAGACTCGTGCTCAAACGTCATGCTCTCGAGCTTTTCAGGGCACAGCACCTCAAGGTTGCTGTACTGTGCGAGCTCATGCCATAAACCCAATTGAATCAGTCTGTTTTCAACGATATAACCAAGCTGCTTCAACTGCATATCATCGGCACTAAAGCGAGTTCGACACTCTGGATGCTCCCAAGTTTCTAACCGGCGATAGGGACATACACGCATGCTTGCAGTGTGTTGCCATCCGCCCAACTGCTGCAAAAGACGAACAGAGGCTTCTGATATTGCTGAAACGCGAATGTCCATCGGCTGCTGCGAATCATAGGCCTTAGGCTCGCAACCCTCAATCAACGCGACCTTACGCCCTTGCTTGGCAAATCCAACCGCCAGAGCAGCACCGACCATGCCACCGCCAACAATAGCAACATCATATTTGTTCATTTTTTGTTCTTCATCTTGCTGATTTATCGTCTATTTTTGATTGTACGTTTTCATTGCCAAAATGTAAGCACTATTGGCTCGGTTTGTGGCAAAGAGAGACCACAGAATCAAGACTAGCAAGGGGCCAATGAAAGCAGTACAATACGCCGCTTCCCACGCGACCGCCTTTAATTTCCAACGGTGCGTGAAGAGACACTGGGCGATTTGCTCCCTTATTTTAAACTAACGATCGAGCGAACAAAGATGAGTAAGAAACTGCTAATCAAAACCTGGGGCTGCCAGATGAACGAATACGATTCATCAAAAATGGCTGACCTTCTTAATGCCGCAAATGGCTTTGAACTAACAGAAGATCCAGAAGAGGCAGATGTACTTCTACTCAATACCTGTTCTATTCGTGAAAAAGCACAAGAAAAGGTATTTCACCAGCTTGGTCGTTGGAAAACACTTAAAGACAAAAAAGAAGGCGTTGTGATTGGCGTGGGTGGCTGTGTAGCGACTCAAGAAGGTGACCACATCCGTGAACGTGCTCCGTTTGTTGACGTGATTTTTGGCCCACAAACACTGCACCGCCTGCCAGAGATGATCAAACAGTCTCAAAATGATGATGCGCCAGTAATGGACATCTCATTCCCTGAAATCGAAAAATTCGACCGCCTGCCTGAGCCGCGTGCTGAAGGTGCGACTGCGTTCGTTTCTATCATGGAAGGCTGTTCAAAATACTGTACTTACTGTGTTGTACCATACACGCGCGGTGAGGAAGTGAGCCGTCCAATGGACGACGTACTGTTTGAGATTGCACAGCTTGCTGAGCAAGGTGTACGTGAAGTTAACCTACTAGGTCAAAACGTAAACGCATACCGTGGCCCAATGCACGACGGTGACATCTGTTCATTTGCCGAGCTGCTTCGCCTTGTTGCGTCGATTGATGGCATCGACCGTATCCGTTTCACCACTAGCCACCCGCTAGAGTTTGGTGATGACATCATCGCGGTATACGAAGATACGCCAGAGCTCGTGAGCTTCCTGCACTTACCAGTACAAAGTGGTAGTGACCGTATTCTTACGGCAATGAAGCGTCCACACACGGCGATCGAGTACAAGTCAATCATTCGTAAACTACGTAAAGCACGTCCTGATATCCACATCAGCTCTGACTTTATCGTTGGTTTCCCGGGCGAAACAGACAAAGACTTCCAAGACACAATGAAGCTAATCAAAGATGTTGATTTTGATATGAGCTTCAGCTTTATCTTCTCTCCACGTCCAGGTACGCCAGCAGCAGACTACCCATGTGATACGCCAGAGCAAGAGAAGAAAGAGCGTCTTTACGAGCTACAGCAAGTCGTTAATAGCCAAGCGATGCGTTACTCTCGCTTGATGCTAGACACAGAACAACGTGTGTTAGTTGAAGGGCCGTCGAAGAAGAACCTAATGGAGCTTCGCGCACGTACTGAAAACAATCGTGTAGTGAACTTTGAAGGCAGTGCTGACCTAATTGGTCAATTTGTCGACGTGAAGATTACTGACGTATTTGCCAACTCACTGCGCGGTGAAATTGTCCGTACAGAGAAAGAGATGGACCTTCGTAGCGTGATCTCGCCAACACAAATGATGGCGAAAACAAAGCGCGAAGATGAGCTAGGTGTTGCGACTTTTACACCTTAAGCGCACATTCTCCATATAAAGCTCTATCCGAGAGCTTGAAAATCCCCATCTAAGTGACCATCTTAGAAACAGGGATACAGCCAATAAAAGCCCGGTCTCAATCGGGCTTTTTGCTCTTTTACTGTTAGAGAGCAAGTGGCATAGAATGAGAGGCAAATTTGAGCAATAAAATCATTACACTAGAGATCGACCTAGAACCCTCAGACAACCGCCGTCTTGCGAGTCTTTGCGGTCCTTTTGATGACAATATTAAGCATCTTGAGCGCCGTCTTGGCGTTGAAATCAGCTACCGTGGTAACTTCTTTACCATCGTTGGGAAACCGCACACGTCAGCGGCAGCCCTTGAGATTCTTAAAACGCTCTACGTCAATACAGCGCCAGTTCGCGGTAATATTCCAGACATTGAGCCAGAGCAGATTCACCTTGCGATCAAAGAAACGGGAATTCTAGAGCAGAACACCGAAGCCAACATTGAGCATGGCAAAGAGGTCTTTATTAAGACCAAGAAGGGCGTCATCAAACCACGCACACCAAACCAAGCGCAATACCTAGTCAACATGGTTACGCACGACATTAGCTTTGGTATTGGTCCTGCTGGTACAGGTAAGACTTACCTAGCTGTTGCTGCTGCTGTTGATGCTTTAGAGCGCCAAGAAATCCGCCGTATTCTCTTGACTCGCCCTGCTGTAGAAGCCGGTGAAAAGCTCGGTTTCTTACCGGGTGATTTGAGTCAAAAAGTCGACCCATATTTGCGCCCTCTCTACGATGCCCTATTTGAAATGCTGGGCTTTGAGCGTGTTGAAAAGCTTATCGAGCGTAACGTGATTGAGGTTGCACCCCTTGCTTACATGCGTGGTCGCACCCTAAATGATGCGTTCATTATTCTTGATGAGAGTCAGAACACTACTGTTGAACAGATGAAGATGTTCTTGACCCGTATCGGTTTCAACTCTCGCGCTGTCATCACCGGTGATATCACCCAGATTGACTTACCGCGCGGTGCAAAATCAGGTTTACGCCACGCGATCGAAGTATTAAGCGAAGTCGATGAAATCAGTTTCAACTTCTTCCAATCCGATGACGTGGTTCGTCACCCGGTTGTTGCGCGCATTGTTAATGCCTATGAAAAATGGGAAGCGCAAGATCAAAAAGAGCGCAAAGAGTTTGAGAAGCGTCGTCGTGAAGAGCGCGAAGCCAAGCTGCTTGAAAGTGCAAAAGCGGAACTAAACTCCGCAGAAGAAGTCACAAAACAATAAGAGATACACAGCCCATGAGCATCGCATTGGATCTACAACTTGCCGTAGAAAACGAATCGACACTTCCAACGCAACTGCAATTTCAGCAGTGGCTTGAGGCAGCGATCACGCTGTTTCATCCGCAAGCCGAAGTAACGGTGCGTATTGTTGATGAGCAAGAGAGCCACCAGCTTAACCACGAGTATCGTGGAAAAGACAAACCGACGAATGTTCTGTCATTTCCGTTTGAAACCCCTCCTGGTATTGAGTTAGACCTATTAGGCGATTTGATCATCTGTCGTCAAGTGGTAGAGCGCGAAGCGCAAGAGCAAAATAAGCCCTTGCACGCTCACTGGGCTCATATGGTTGTACATGGTAGCTTGCATCTGCTAGGTTATGATCATATCGAGGATGATGAAGCTGAAGAGATGGAATCCCTCGAAACAGAAATCATGCAAAAGTTAGGGTTTGAAGACCCTTATATTGCTGAGAAAGAAGGCTAGTTTTCAAAGCCCTATATGTGTGCTATCACACTTTGATAGCGTTACTTAACTGAGAAACAATGAACGAAGAAAACCCTCCCTCTTCTAGCGAAAGTAGTAAGAAAGAAAAATCTGAAGGTCCGAGTCGAAAGACTTTATTTGAACGTATCGGGCAGCTTTTTCAAGGTGAGCCTAAAGACCGTCAAGAACTCGTAGATGTCATTCGTGACTCCGAGGAAAACGACCTTATTGACCATGACACCCGAGATATGCTCGAAGGTGTGATGGAAATATCAGAGCAACGTGTTCGTGACATCATGATTCCGCGCTCTCAAATCGTCACCATTGACCGCAATGAAGTCTTTGACGACATTGTGACTTTGATGACAGATGCACAGCACTCTCGCTACCCAGTGATCAGCGAAGACAAAGACCATGTTGAAGGTATTTTGCTAGCAAAAGATTTGCTGCGCTACCTAGGTTCAGACAGTGAACCATTCGACATTGAACAGGTCATTCGCCCTGCAGTAGTGGTGCCAGAGAGTAAACGAGTCGACAGACTCCTCAAAGAGTTCCGCGAAGAACGCTATCACATGGCGATCGTTGTGGATGAATTTGGTGGTGTGTCAGGTCTCGTAACGATCGAGGATATTCTCGAAGAGATCGTTGGTGAAATCGAAGACGAATTCGATGATGAAGATGAGTTGGACATTCGCAAGTTAAGTAAGCACACTTTTTCAATCAAAGCGCTTACTACCATTGAAGATTTCAACGAACAATTCGGTTCCCAATTCAGCACTGAAGAAGTGGATACCATAGGTGGTCTGGTGATGACAGCCTTTGGCCATCTTCCTTCACGTGGCGAAATGGTCGAAATCGAAGGCTACCTGTTTAAGATCATGGCTGCGGATAATCGCCGCATCATGCAGTTGCAGGTGACTATCCCTGAGATTCAAACCACACCGGTTGAAACTGAGGAGTAACGTTACGCCTAGCGTAATAAGCTGTACGATAAATTAACCTGTTAGACAGGCTGATTATCATGGGCAAGTCTATTTAAGGGCTTGCCCATATTTTATGGAACTTACTAAAGATAGATTTATGGCCGTGGCTTTAAATAATAAATTTGCCCTCAGTCTACTCGCTATTGCAGCAGGAGCGCTGTCTACCCTTGCCTTTGCCCCTTATGGTATCTGGCCACTTGCAATACTCAGTGTATTGATTTTCCTGTTGCTGATTGAGCAACGTTCAGCCAAACAAGCTGCGTGGCTCGGCTGGTTATGGGGGCTGGGGAGCTTTGCTACTGGTATCAGTTGGGTTCACGTCAGTATCGATACCTTTGGTGGCATGCCTAAAATCGCCAGCTTGTTCCTGATGTCTTTGCTGGTCAGCTACCTCGCGCTCTATCCCGCCTTGTTTGCCGGTATCACTAACCGTTTTTTTTCTAGGCAGAACCTCAGCCGCTATGCGCTAGCTGTACCTGTTTTATGGCTTATCGCCGATTGGCTACGTGGTTGGGTGATGACAGGGTTCCCATGGCTAGTCATGGGATACAGTCAAATTGACTCTCCTTTAGGTAATTTTGCCCCTCTAGGCGGCGTTGACTTGGTGACGTTCGCGGTTGTCATGATGGCATCCTTGTTTACTTGCATGATAGTCACTAAGCGTTGGACGCTCGCGATCGCACCAGCCGTTATTTTCGCGACAGGTTATGGTCTTAATTCGGCACATTGGGTGACACCAAATCCTGCATCAAAAACCAGCTTTGCACTTGTTCAAGGTAACATTGACCAAGCGTCAAAATGGCTGCCGAGTGAGCGCTGGCCAACCATCATCAAATATACCGATCTCACCAAGCAGCATCGTGAGGCCGACATCATCATTTGGCCAGAAGCCGCCATTCCAGCATTTGAGTATGAGATAGCCTCTTACCTTGCCAATCTTGATGCACTGGTCAAAGAGTACGACAGCGCGATGATCACGGGTGTCATCAACCGCAGTAATGAAGGTCAATATTACAATAGTGTATTAGCGATCGGACAAACTGACGGCAGTGACTACTCCTACGACCCTGAAGATCGTTACCACAAGCACCACCTTTTACCATTTGGTGAGTTCGTTCCATTTGAAGATATTCTGCGCCCACTTGCGCCGTTCTTTAATCTGCCGATGTCATCATTTAGCCGTGGGGCGTATATCCAGCCTAACGTCATTGCCAATGGCAAAGACTTCGCTGCCGCGCTTTGCTATGAAATCATATTTAATGAACAGATCCGCAAAAACGTCAACGATGACACCGATTTCATCCTGACCTTATCAAATGATGCGTGGTTCGGTGACTCTATTGGTCCGCAACAACACATGGAAATCGCTCGTATGCGCGCGTTAGAGCTGGGTAAGCCTGTGATCCGCTCTACCAATAATGGTGTCACGGCGATCACCGATTATCGAGGCAAGATCATTGCGCAAATACCGCAATTTGAAACCGCAGTGTTAACCGCAGAGGTGGCCTCCACCGATGGGCAAACACCTTATCATGGTGTTGGACGATGGCCGTTGTATATTTGGTCGGTGTTGAGTTTGATGTTCGTTACGGTTTGCAGATACAAAAGAAGGTAAAACTAGGTAGCTACTTAGAACCTATGGCGGCATATAATCAAAAGCTAGAAATGAATCGTATAGACTTGGTATTGGCGTTTCGTTGATAGCGGCTAAGTTGACTTGGCCGCTATCAGCACCTCGATATTATGGCTTCAACGGCTGACGGCTGAATGCCGTTTTACCGCAATTCGGACACGGGCTGATCACCGTAGGGTGATTGTACTGCACCTTATGGGCACAGTTTTCACACATAAGAACGCCGAGTCCAATCATATCTCCAGCCTGGTATAGCCCTTGATGCTCTAAATCAGCAAACAGCTCTACCCACTCCACCTTGGTTCGGTCAGTGATTTCCAGCAACCCTTGCCATATAGAATCTGCAATCATCAAAGAAAAAGGGCTGCCCTTACTTTCTTCATAATTATCAGCAAATTCCTTGAGATCTGATTTGACATAAGCCGAGATCAACGCGAGCTCATCTTTGGTCATATCATTCGCAGCATCAAGGTATTCTCCCGACCGCTCAAGCACATGATTTAACTCTTCGGGGCTATGTTTAATGGTCTCAATCGCATTCTCAACGATCTCTTCATAACCGGCTTTACGTTTTGGCATAGTAACCTCCCTCAACACAATGGTTGTTGTACCACTTACCTTTAGGTATTCTATGACGATCTATTAATGTCTGTTCTAACCGAACTCACAAATTCCAAGATAACCGGATATCATCGATGCAAGAACAATACAATCCTCAAGATATTGAACAAAAAGTTCAAAAGCACTGGGATGACAACAAGACCTTTGTTGTAAGTGAAGACCCAAATAAAGAAAAATTCTACTGTCTATCCATGTTCCCTTACCCAAGTGGTCGACTGCACATGGGTCACGTGCGTAACTACACTATCGGTGATGTTGTTTCTCGTTTCCAACGCCTGCAAGGTAAAAACGTAATGCAACCAATCGGTTGGGATGCGTTTGGTCTACCTGCAGAAAACGCTGCTGTTAAGAACAACACGGCACCTGCACCATGGACTTACGAAAACATTGAGTACATGAAAAACCAGCTTAAACTTCTGGGCTTTGGTTACGACTGGAACCGTGAGTTTGCTACTTGTACACCTGAATACTACCGCTGGGAGCAAGAGTTCTTCACTAAGCTTTACAACAAAGGCCTAGTTTACAAGAAGACCTCATCGGTTAACTGGTGTCCAAATGACCAAACCGTTCTTGCGAATGAGCAGGTAGAAGACGGCTGCTGCTGGCGTTGTGATACACCAGTAGAACAAAAAGAGATTCCACAGTGGTTCATTAAGATCACTGAATACGCTCAAGAACTACTAGATGATCTAGACAACCTAGACGGTTGGCCTGAAATGGTTAAGACCATGCAGCGCAACTGGATTGGGCGCTCTGAGGGTGTAGAGCTTAAGTTCGAAGTTAAGGGTCAACAAGACCTAGAAGTTTACACAACGCGTCCAGACACTCTAATGGGTGTGACTTACGTAGGTATCGCAGCAGGTCACCCTCTAGCAGCAGTCGCAGCAGAGAACAACCCAGAGCTTGCTGAGTTCATCGAAGAGTGTAAGAACAACAAGGTTGCAGAAGCGGAACTTGCGACAATGGAGAAAAAAGGTATGGCGACTGGCCTTACTGCTATTCATCCATTGAACGGTCGTGAAGTTCCTATTTACGTGGCTAACTTTGTACTGATGGACTACGGTACAGGTGCTGTAATGGCAGTACCGGCACACGACCAACGTGACTACGAGTTCGCAACTAAGTATGGTCTAGACATCATTCCTGTGATCAAGCCTGCTGATGACACCGAGCTAAACATCTCTGAAGAAGCTTATACTGAGAAAGGCGTACTGTTCGACTCTGGCGAGTTCGATGGCCTAGAATTCCAAGCAGCATTTGATGCAATCGCAGCCAAGCTAGAAGCTGAAGGCAAAGGTACTAAGACAGTAAACTTCCGTCTACGTGACTGGGGTGTATCTCGTCAACGTTACTGGGGCGCTCCAATCCCAATGGTAACCACTGAAGACGGTGAAGTTCACCCAGTACCTGCTGACCAACTACCAGTGATTCTTCCTGAAGATGTGGTAATGGACGGCGTAACCAGCCCAATCAAAGCTGACAAAGAGTGGGCGAAGACGACATTCAACGGCGAACCAGCGCTACGTGAAACTGACACGTTCGATACGTTCATGGAGTCTTCTTGGTACTACGCACGTTACTGTTCGCCACAAGCTGACGATATTCTAGACCCAGAAAAAGCAAACTACTGGCTACCAGTAGACCAGTACATCGGTGGTATCGAGCACGCTTGTATGCACCTTCTGTACTCTCGCTTCTTCCACAAATTGCTACGTGACGCAGGTTACGTAACCTCTGACGAGCCGTTCAAGCAGCTACTATGTCAAGGCATGGTACTTGCGGATGCGTTCTACTTCGAGAACGACAAAGGCGGTAAAGAGTGGGTTGCACCAACAGACGTTGCAGTAGAGCGCGATGGCAAAGGCCGCATCACTTCTGCTAAAGACAACGAAGGCCGTGATGTATCTCACTCAGGCATGATCAAGATGTCTAAGTCGAAGAACAACGGTATCGACCCACAAGAGATGGTCGACAAGTACGGCGCTGACACAGTTCGTCTATTCATGATGTTTGCATCACCTGCTGACATGACACTTGAGTGGCAAGAGTCTGGCGTTGAAGGTGCTAACCGCTTCCTAAAACGTGTTTGGAAACTCGTCAACGAGCACGCAGCTAAAGGTGCGGCAGAAGCAGTGGATACCTCTGCACTTTCTGGCGACCAGAAAGCCCTTCGTCGTGACGTTCACAAGACAATTGCGAAAGTGACTGACGATATCGATCGTCGTCAAACGTTCAACACGGCTATCGCAGCAATCATGGAACTGATGAACAAGCTAGCGAAAGCGCCTCAAGAGTCAGCGCAAGACCGCGCTATCCTTGATGAAGCACTAAAAGCCGTTGTGGTAATGCTATACCCTATCACTCCGCACATCTCATTTGAGATGGGTGCTGCGCTAGGCGTTGCAGACGTGGACAATGCCGAGTGGCCTACTCACGATGAAAAAGCGCTCGTTGAAGACGAAAAGCTAATCATCGTTCAGGTTAACGGCAAACTACGTGCGAAACTGACAGTACCAGCAGACATTTCTAAAGAAGAGATCGAAGAGCTAGGTCTTAACGATGAGAACGTTACTAAGTTCACAGAAGACAAAACCGTTCGTAAAGTTATCTACGTACCAGGTAAACTTCTTAACATCGTAGCGAACTAATAGTTTTTACGAACTCATATATCTTAGCGAACTCATTGACGCTAAAGTAACTCTAATCAGGGTGATTTATCACCCTGATTATTTACTAAATGGGATTAGCGCACTTAGTCCCATTCAGTAAATGACTTAACAAGGCAGTAGAGCGACATTCATGCACACTAAAACCCATTCTTCTCTACGAGTCATGCTCGTGGTTTTTCTTGCTTCTTTAATCAGTGCTTGTGGCTTCCAGTTACGTGGTGAATACAGCGTACCGGAAGAACTACATCAGATGTCATTGACCAGTTACGACAGATACAGCACACTCACTCGCCTTATTGAGACAGAGTTAACCCGCAATAACATCGACCTGGTTTACCCACGTGCCGATGTTCCCAACTTGCACATCACAAGTGAATCCATTGACGAGCGCACCCTATCGCTATACCAAAACGCACGTGCCGCAGAGAAAGAGCTGACATATGATGCAAACTACCGCGTGACAGTGCCTGAAATCGGCTCACACAGCTTTACTGCAACCATTACTCGTAGTTACCTTGATAACCCGCTAACTGCACTAGCAAAGTCGGTAGAGCGTGAAATGATCGAAGATGAGATGCGCAAGCTAGCCGCTACGCAAATCATTCGTCAGATGGGACGAGTTCGTGCTGACCTCGAAGCATTTGAAGCCATCGAGTGGGAAGAGAACCGCGAAGAATACAAAGTGAAGATTGAGCCAGCGAAATAATGCGCATCTTTGCAGACCGACTAGCAGAGCAACTGAGCAAAAACCTGAGCTCGGTTTACCTCATCTTTGGCAACGAGCCGTTGTTGCTACACGAATCTCGCCTTGCGATTGCTGAACAGGCTAAAAAGCAGGGCTTTGAGGAGCGCCATCGCTTTTCTATTGATAATCAAACCGACTGGAACGCCATTTTTGATTGCTTTCAGGCTATGAGCCTTTTCTCTAGCCAGCAAATTGTTGAACTGGAAGTCGGTGAAAATGGCGTGAACGCGGCTCAAGGTAAAGAGTTGCTTGAACTCTCTGCGCACCTCAACCCCGACACAATTCTGGTAGTTGTTGGCGGCAAACTGACAAAAGCACAAGAAAACAGCAAATGGTTTAAAGCTCTCTCGTCGCTAGGTACTTGGGTCAACTGCTTAACCCCTGATATCAGTCGTTTACCGCAATTTGTACGCCAACGCTGCCAAAAACTCGGCCTAAAGCCAGACGAAGAGTCTTTGCAAATGCTGGCTCAATGGCATGAAGGTAACTTACTAGCTTTAACACAGAGTTTAGAAAAACTGGCGTTGCAATACCCCGATGGGCAATTGAGCTTAGTACGTATTGAGCAATCTCTCAGCCGCCATAACCACTTTACGGTGTTTCATTGGATTGACGCGCTACTCGCTGGCAAAGCCAATCGCGCCCAGCGTATATTGCGCCAACTTGAAGCGGAAGGTGTTGAAGGGGTGATCATTGCCCGCTCATTGCAAAAAGAACTCAAGCTACTGATTCAATTGCACGGTGAAATGCAGCAGGCTTCAATGGCGCAAGCCTTCGAGAAACACCGAATTTGGCAATCAAAACGCCCACTCTACTCTGCCGCACTGCAACGACTCGACAATCAAGCGCTACACTATTGTTGGTCACTGCTAGCTGATACCGAAGTCATGCTGAAAACTCAGTACGAGCAACCTGTGTGGCCAATGATCCAGCAATTAGGGCTGACTTTGTGCGCACCGCAGGCCACATTCCCTGTAGCCGCGCGCCGCACACAATAAAAGCGTGTTATACTCCGCGCCTATTTTTAAACAGTACATTGAGGATACCACCTTGCTACGTGAAGAATTGCGAGATTTTCTCGCTGACAAAGCCGATGATATGAAAGCAGAAGACATCACTCTGTTGGACGTGACAGGTAAATCCAGTGTGACCGATTTCATGGTGATCTGTACTGGCACATCAAAACGCCACGTATCATCTATCGCTGAACATGTCGCAAGCGAAATCAAGAAAGTTGGTATGGAGCCTCTAGGCATTGATGGACAAGCTGAGGGTGAGTGGGTTGTCCTTGATATGGGCGATGCTATGTTGCACGTCATGCAGGAAGAACACCGCGAACTGTATCAACTTGAAAAGCTTTGGAACTAACCCATGAAGCTACAACTCGTTGCCGTTGGCACAAAAATGCCCAAGTGGGTTGAAGAGGGCTTTCAAGAGTATAAGCGCCGCTTTCCTCACGATATGCCACTTGAACTTGTCGAAGTGCCAGCCGGAAAACGCGGAAAAAACGCCGACATTGCAAGAATTCTGCAAAAAGAAGGCGAAGCGATGCTGGCAGCCGTGCCAAAAGGCAGCCGTATCGTTACTCTAGATATTCCCGGTAAGCGTTGGGATACAGGGCAGTTAGCTGAGCAATTAGACGCTTGGAAATTAGATGGACGCGATGTGTCTATACTGATCGGCGGGCCAGAAGGCCTAGCCCCTGCATGTAAAGCCGCCGCTGACCAAAGCTGGTCACTTTCAGCACTGACTTTGCCACACCCTATGGTGCGCGTAATTATGGCAGAGGCGCTATATCGTGCATGGAGTGTCACGGCCAACCACCCTTACCACCGCGAATAATCCATTACGTGGGTTTAGTATTTGAGATGTGTGTAGATGTTGCGTAAGCGTAGCAAAATTAGAGATTATCGTGAGGAGTCACGCCTATTTAAGGTGCGTGCCGTCTTCGCATTTGTCGGAATCATTGCCCTAATGTGTTTGTTGCTGGGCAACCTCTACCACATTCAAGTCAATCAATACCAAGACTATAAAACCCGCTCAAACGACAACCGCATCAAAGTGGTTCCAATCGCACCTAACCGTGGTCTTATTTATGACCGTAACGGGGTGTTGCTTGCTGAAAACCGCCCGGTATTCAATCTGGAGATCATCCCAGAGCAAGTAAAAGACATGCAAGCGACCATCGAAGGTTTGCGTAATATACTCGTGATCAGTGATGAACGCGTTGAGCGTTTTGAACGTGATCGCCGCCGTACCCGACGTTTTAATGCGATACCACTGCTCACACAGCTCAGTGAAGAAGAAGTCGCCACCTTCGCTGTCCACCAGCACAAATTCCCTGGCGTTAACGTCAACGCTACGCTCAAGCGCCACTACCCTTATGGCGAAATCCTAACGCATGTGATTGGCTACGTATCTCGCATTAACGACAGAGATATGGATCGCCTGATCCGTGAAGAAAAAGACGCCAACTATCAGGCCACTCGTGATATCGGTAAGCTCGGCATTGAGCGCTATTACGAAGATATGTTGCATGGCACTGCTGGCTACCAAGAAGTCGAAGTTAACAGCCGTGGCCGAGTTATCCGTACCCTAAAATACGTGCCGCCAACGCCGGGTAAAGACATTGTTTTAAACCTAGATATCCGCCTGCAAACCTATCTGTTTAACCTTCTTGATGGTCGTCGTGGATCTGCCGTGATTCTTGACCCTGAAGATAATGGCGTTTTAGGCATGGTCTCAAGCCCAAGTTACGACCCAAATGCGTTTGTGCATGGTATTTCAGGTAAAGCGTATCGCGCGCTGCTCAATGACAAAAACCGTCCACTGGTGAACCGTGCTACTTTGGGTATTTACCCTCCCGCTTCCACCATTAAGCCTTTCTTAGCGGTAGCTGCACTGCAAGAAGAGGTGATTACGACGAGAACCACGCGAAACGACCCAGGCTATTGGCGTATTCCAAACTCCAACACTCGTCCTTTCCGTGACTGGTTGCGCTGGGGACACGGCAAAGTAGACGTGGTGAAATCGATTGAAGAGTCAGTGGATACTTTCTACTATCAAATCGCTTATGATATGGGCATTGATCGCATCTCCAAGTGGATGAAAATGTTTGGCTTTGGTGATTTTACCGGTATCGATATTCACGAAGAGAGTAAGGCAAATATGCCAACGCGTGAATGGAAGATGGCGCGTCATAAAACACCTTGGTACCAAGGGGATACCATTCCTGTTGGTATCGGACAAGGCTACTGGACAGCTACGCCGATGCAATTAGCGAAAGCCACATCAGTACTTGTACACCGCGGTGAAGTGATTGCACCGCACCTACTTCGTGCCACCATTGATAACGGTGAACGTTTTGAGCGCCAAGAGCTTGCTGAAATCGAGACGTTCCCACCGATTACTGATGTCCCGAACAAGTACTGGGATGTTGCCTTTAAAGGTATGTACTTAGTCAATCATGGTGGTCGCGGTACTGCACGGCGTGCATTTGCCAACATGGATTACAAAACGGCGGGTAAATCCGGAACAGCACAGGTGTTCGGCCTAGCCGAAGAAGAAGAGTATGATGCCGATGAAGTTGCAGAACACTTACGTGACCACGCGCTTTATACTGGTTTTGCCCCACTTGATAATCCAGAAATCATCGTAACCGTCGTTCTGGAAAATGCCGGGGGCGGTTCAAGTAATGGCGGTCCAGTTGTACGAGATATCTTTGATAAAGTGTTGATGTCGCCTGAAGAGGAAGCAGTCAAATGAAACTAGACCCTTCAACCGGTCAAAACCGTGCCTTCTTCCAACGCCTCCATATCGACCTACCACTATTGCTGGGCATTCTCGCGCTGATGGGCTTTGGCCTAGTCGTGATGTATAGCGCCAGCGGCCAAGATGTCGGCATGATGGACAGACAAGCCATGCGTATGGTGCTCTCTATTGTCGTGATGGTTGTGCTTGCCCAAATACCGCCTCGCACCTACGAAACCCTTGCCCCTATCATGTTCTTCTGTGGGTTAGGGTTGCTGCTTGGGGTGCTATTTTTTGGTGAAGCCTCTAAAGGTGCTCAGCGCTGGCTGAACCTTGGCTTTGTCCGCTTCCAGCCATCGGAGCTGATGAAGCTCGCGGTGCCTCTAATGGTGGCACGCTATATCGGTAAAGGCACACTGCCCCCAACATTTCAGACCCTAGTGATGTCGTTGGTTATGGTGATAGTACCAACCATCTTGATTGCTAAACAGCCCGACCTTGGCACATCAATCCTTATTGCAGCATCCGGCATTTTCGTTATTTTCCTCGCAGGCATAAGCTGGAGGATCATCATTGCTGCCGTGGTGGGTGTCGGTGCGTTCGTTCCAATTCTCTGGTTCTTCTTGATGCGTGAGTATCAAAAAGTGCGGGTAAGAACACTGTTTAACCCTGAATCTGACCCACTTGGGGCGGGCTATCATATTATCCAGAGTAAGATCGCCATCGGCTCTGGGGGCATTTCTGGCAAAGGTTGGTTGCAAGGCACTCAGTCACAACTTGAGTTTCTTCCTGAGCGTCATACCGACTTCATCTTTGCTGTTATTGCCGAAGAGTGGGGAATGATTGGAATCTTAGCCCTGTTCGCACTCTACCTTTATATCATTGGCCGTGGGCTGTATCTCGCAAGTCACGCGCAAACCGCTTTTGGTCGAATGATGGCTGGCAGTATCGTGCTGAGCTTCTTCGTCTATGTATTTGTCAATATCGGCATGGTCAGTGGCATCTTGCCCGTTGTTGGCGTGCCCCTCCCTCTAATAAGCTATGGCGGTACATCCATGGTGACACTAATGGCAGGCTTTGGCATCTTGATGTCGATTCACACTCACCGAAAAGCATTCTCTAAGGCGTCTTAGTATGAAATTGAACCGTAAACTGTGTTTATTAGGCTTAGTTACTGGCCTGCTATTTGGTTGTTCAAGCCCTGATGGTGAGCGCTATGACTTAGAAGATGATGTGCCACCTCAGACACCCATTTCTGTAGACCACATTGAAGGGATTACTCCTCGCTATGAGCCATACAGCCTTGGGGGCAACAAAGACTACACACTACGTGGTCAAGACTACACGATTGTCAAAGACGCCAAAGGCTTTACAGAGAAAGGCAAAGCCTCGTGGTATGGAAAGAAATTTCACGGCCATTTGACCTCCAATGGCGAGATCTACGACATGTACTCCATGACAGCGGCGCATAAAACGCTACCACTGCCAAGCTATGTCAAAGTGACCAATGTCGACAACGGCAAGCAAACGATTGTAAGGGTCAATGACCGTGGCCCTTTTCACGAAGGGCGCATTATCGATTTAAGCTACGCCGCTGCCCATAAACTTGGCGTCGTTCAATCGGGTGTGGCGAATGTTGAAATTGAGGTCATTACCGTAGAAAAGCCACAAAGCAGCGCAGGTCAAAAATCACACCCTAAGTACATTATTCAGGTGGCCAGCTCACAGCATAAAGATCGCTCTGAAGCTCTCGCCAAGCAGTTAAGCAAAGATCTAGGTGTAGAGAGCTTTGTCCAGCCTGCAAACAATGTTTATAGAATTCTTCTTGGCCCTTTTGCCGATTATGATGACACCCAGGCAACCTTGTCTGAGATTAAAGGCTCTGGTCACAGCTCAGCCTTTATTCGCAAACACACTGCCCAATAAAAACGAAAAAACAACACTATCAGAATATTATGATCAATCTCTCTCTAAAGCCTTCGCTCAATAAGGCTTTGCTCGCCTCTATGGCAGCGCTATTCGCCTCTTTTTCTGCCAACGCTAGTATCGTTCCAAGCCCACCGGCCGTCGCGGCAAAGGGGTACGTTTTAATGGACTATCATACCGGCGAACTGCTCGCGGCAAGTAACGAAAACACTCGCCTGTCGCCAGCCAGCTTGACTAAAATGATGACCAGCTATGTGATTGGTCAAGAGGTCAAAGCGGGTAACGTCTCTCTCGATGACGATGTCACCATCAGTAAAAATGCCTGGGCTCGCAACTTCCCTGGCTCCTCAAAGATGTTCTTAGAAGTGGGTAAAACCGTTAAGCTTGAGGAGCTCAACAAAGGCATCATTATTCAATCAGGCAACGACGCTTGTGTAGCAGCCGCTGAACACATCGCAGGCTCTGAAGGCGCATTTGTTGACCTAATGAATGGCTGGGCTCAGCATCTTGGCATGACCAACTCGCACTACGGAAATGTGCACGGCCTCGACAACCCTGAGCTTTACTCAACGCCTTACGATCTCGCGCTATTAGGCCAAGCCTTAATCCGCGATGTACCAGAAGAGTATCGCGTCTACTCAAATAAGTCGTTTACCTACAATGGTATTACCCAGCACAACCGTAACGGGTTGTTGTGGGATAAGAACATGAATGTCGACGGCATCAAAACCGGTTACACCCGTAACGCGGGCTACAACTTAGTCAGCTCGGCAACTCAAGGCGAAATGCGCTTGATTGCGGTTGTCATGGGAACAAAGAACCCAGATGCACGTAAATCGGAAAGTAAAAAACTCCTTAGTTATGGCTTCCGCTTCTTCGAAACCGTTGCGCCAAATACGGCAGGTGAAGTATTCGCAACCGAAAAAGTCTGGATGGCGGATAAGCCAACCATCAACCTTGGCGTAGACGAAGATACTTTTGTCACTTTACCTCGTGGTAGTGCAGACCAACTTACGGCAAACTTCGTCTTAGACCAAGAGCTGCAAGCACCTATTGAGAAAGGCCAAAAAGTCGGTACGCTATACTATGACTTAGAGGGCGAAAACATCGCGCAGTACTCACTAGTGGCACTGGAGTCGGTTCAAGAAGGTAGCCTATTTAGCCGCATGTGGGATTACATTGTCATGCTTGTGAATAGCTGGTTCTAACTCGCAGACACACTCAACCTTGAGATTGTTCGGGAATGGCAGTACTATTCGTGCCCATTCCTGTACCAGAGATTTTGGAGTTTACTATGCTGACGATTAACTCAGACGCAAAATTGAAAGACTTGCTTGAGTTCCCATGTTCATTTACCTACAAGGTCATGGGTTACGCTAAGCCAGAACTGCCAGAGAAAGTGCTTGAGGTGATTCAACGCCACGCACCTGGTGATTACAGCCCAGTAGTGAAGCCAAGTGCAAAGGGCAACTACCACTCTGTGTCTATCAACATCACTGCGACCTCTATCGAGCAGGTTGAAACCTTATACAAAGAGCTAGGCGAGATTGATATCGTTCGTATGGTTCTGTAAAAAGTTTAAGTTTTAAATTTTTTTTGAAAGCAGCCTTAGGCTGCTTTTTTATTATTTATCAGATAGATAGCTAAAAATGAATTTTAGCTAAGTTAAAAACCTGTCATCAAAATGTAGTTTAGCAGCCCTTTCCTGTTTATAATCCTATTCGAAGTTTGTATAGGATCATGGAACTAAGATGGAAAATAGACTGATTGTCAGACACTTAGGTCGCCAAGACTACCAACCTGTATGGCAAGCAATGCATGACTTTACCGATACTCGCGATGAGAATACGGTTGATGAGGTGTGGCTTGTTGAACACAACCCCGTTTTTACGCAGGGTCAGGCTGGGAAACAAGAGCACCTACTCAACACTGGAGATATACCAGTGGTACAAAGTGATCGCGGCGGTCAAGTTACCTACCATGGTCCCGGTCAATTAGTCGCTTACGTATTGATTAATCTGCGCCGAAAAAATATCGGTGTGCGAGATTTAGTCACCCATATCGAGAACACGGTGATCAATACACTCAAACGCTTTGATGTCGAGTCCGCAGCACGCCCTGATGCTCCAGGTGTCTATGTCGACAATCGCAAGATCTGCTCACTCGGTCTGCGCATTCGTCGCGGCTGCTCTTTCCATGGGCTCGCTCTCAACATCAATATGGACCTTACCCCCTTCCTACGCATCAATCCTTGTGGTTATGCTGGCATGGAAATGGTTCAGCTGAATGACCTCACCTCAACAACACAATTAAAACAAGTCCAGTCACCTTTAATCGAAGAACTCGTTGCATTGTTAGATTACCAAGACATCGAGTTTGTTACGGAAGCGGTAGAACATGAGTAAACCAATCCAAATGGAAAAAGGCGTCAAATATCGTGACGCAGATAAAATGGCGCTTATTCCAGTTAAGAATATGCCTACAGAGCAAAAAGAAGTGCTACGTAAGCCTGACTGGATGAAAATCAAGTTGCCATCAGACAGCCAGCGTATTCAAGATATTAAGTCGGCGATGCGCAAGAACAACCTTCACTCGGTATGTGAAGAGGCCTCTTGCCCTAACCTAGCAGAGTGTTTTAACCACGGTACGGCGACCTTTATGATTCTTGGTGCCATCTGTACTCGTCGTTGCCCTTTCTGTGACGTAGCTCATGGCCGCCCGGTTGCACCAGAAACGGATGAACCACAAAAGCTCGCGAAAACAATCGCAGATATGAAGCTGAAATACGTCGTAGTGACATCAGTTGACCGTGACGATCTTCGTGATGGTGGTGCGAAGCATTTCGCAGATTGTAATCGTGAGATCCGCGCACTCAACCCGAGCATCAAGATTGAAACACTTGTGCCTGATTTCCGTGGCCGTATGGATGTCGCACTTGAGCTGCTGAAAGATAACCCGCCAGATGTGTTCAACCACAACCTTGAGACAGCCCCGCGTCTTTACCGTAAAGCTCGTCCGGGCGCAAACTACAAGTGGTCTTTACAACTGCTTCAGAAATTCAAACAGCAGCACCCAACGGTGCCGACCAAATCTGGACTGATGATGGGCCTTGGTGAAACAAAAGAAGAAATCGTTGAAGTACTCAAAGATCTTCGTGCACATGGCGTGACTATGTTGACCTTAGGTCAATACCTTGCCCCAAGCCGTCACCACTTGCCAGTTGAACGCTACGTGCCGCCTGAAGAGTTTGATGAGCTCAAAGAGATTGCACTCGAGCTAGGCTTTACTCACGCTGCATGTGGACCATTTGTTCGCTCGTCATACCATGCCGATATGCAAGCGCAAGGTATTGAAGTGAAATAGCATCACACTCTCCTGAAAAGGTTGGCTTTCAATGTCAACCTTTTTTATGAGTGGGAGAGCTCTGACTGAGCAGGTTGCTTCACCAAGCTAAAACACAGAACAAACAGCAGAGCTATCAACGGAAGCGACCCAAGCAAGACACCAAACCATGCCCCCTGCTGCCAGCAATAGATCAGCCAAAAACCGCCTAAACTTCCCCCTACATAATAATGAACTAAGTAAAGTGCAACTGCTGTCGCTTTGCCAGTTGAAGCCTTCTTGCTGGTCCAAGCGTACGCTAGAGTATGGGTAAAAAATGCGCCAAAGCTGATCAGCAACAGTCCCAATACCATCGCAGAAATAGACTCTATATAAGCGATAACAATGCCCACTAGCATCAACAAAGTCCCTAGCCCTATCCCCATGCTAGTACTCCCTCGCCATTTTGACGACAAGCTCGAACTGAACGTGCCTGCCAGGTAACACAAGAAAATCATACTCGCGATCCCCACAGGCAAGTTATGTGGTTCAGCCACAAGACGAAAGCCCATTACAGTGTATAAGTTAACAAACAAGGCAAAGTTAATGCCGCCAATGAGCATCGCTATCCACAGTGGCTTGTTGTGAAAATGCCTTAATACAGCACGGTTATGATGCCTTAGAAGCCCCGCTTTCGGTTTGAAATACTGTTGTTTAGGCAAACAATACATCACAAAAATAGCGCCCAGAAGGGTAAAGAGAGCCATCACACCTACCGCCACTTGCCAGCGCCCTACTTCAAGCAAAAGCCCTCCAAATAAACGACCACAAATTCCACCAACTGAGTTCGCCGCTACATAGATAGCGATAGCATGAGTAAAGGCTTTATCACTTAACTCTTCGACTAAATACGCCACACCAACCGCTAGGTAACCCGCAAGACACAGCCCTAAAATCGCTCGCGCAAGTATCAGCAAAACCAAGCTGTCAGACAGGAGCATCAACGCACTCACGACAGGCAACGAAAACAAGCTCATTAGCATCACTTGTCGCCGTCCTTGCCTCTCAGAATAGACCGCCCAAGGAATCAAGCTCACTGAGAGAACCAGAGAGGTGATGGCAAACACCCAATTGATTTGAAATGCAGTCGCAGAGAACTCGAGCGCGAGCTGAGGCAGCATCGGTTGAAACAAGTACAAGTTACAAAAGATAAGAAACGCCCCAAGGGCGAGGCTGAAGGTGATGCGATAGTAAGGCTTAGACTGATATTCAACCATGAGAAACTCACACCTGTTATTGCAGAACATGTGACCAATCTAGCAACCAAAATGAAATTAATTAAATATATTAAAACTATCTCTTGTATATAATTTTGATATCCATGAACGCTAACTATCTCAAGCACTTTGTTGCTGTCGCCGAACATGGCAGCTTCACCCAAGCCGCCCATACCCTGAATATCGCACAGCCTCCCTTGAGCATATCAATAAAAAAACTAGAGCAAGATCTTGGGTTGACGCTATTCCTTCGTAAAGGAAGACAGGTCTCTCTAACATTAGAGGGTGAAGTGCTCTACAAACATGCGAAACAGGTTCAACAGTCGCTTGAAGACACGAAAACAGCGATGGAAGAGCTCAGAGGCTTAGACAAGGGAGAAGTTCGGTTAGGCGTTCCGAGTATGATGGGATCCTACTATTTCCCGGAAATCTTAATGGCCTTCAAGAGTCGATACCCTAACTTAAAACTTACGGTGATCAATGCGGGCACACGTTCTATTCGTCAAATGCTGCTCGATGGAACACTCGATATCGGGGTAATCAACCACTATACCGAAGCAGAGACTCTCGAAACTGACCATCTCCTCACATCAAATATGGTGGCAGCGGTTGGAAAACAGCACCCACTGGCACAACACTCGACTATCAGCTTAAAAGAGTTCTTTCAACATGAGCTAGTGTTGTTTGAAGCTGGGTATTTTCATCGAGACTTTATCGAGAAGAAGGCGCAAGAGTATGGTATGCCTATGCATTTCTCATTTGAAACTAACCTGTTACCACTCATTCTGAGCATCGTCAAAAATGAGTTTGCCATTACCGCCCTACTCGATATGGTGACGGACTATGAAAAAGACGTTGTCGCTATCCCATTTGATGAAAGTGTTGAGCTTAATCTAGCCCTTGCTTGGCGCAAGAATGGCTATCTCTCTATTGCACATAGAACGTTTATTGAGTTTGTAAAACAGAACCGCTAGAACAAAAAAAGCCCCAATGCTGGGGCTTTGATTCAATTTCGCTAGGGATTATGCGTAAACAGGAAGGCGTTTACAGATCTCTAGAACTTTTGCTTTTGTCGCTTCAATTACTTCTTCGTTGCCGATGTTGTCTAGAACATCACACATCCAGTTTGCAAGCTCTGTCGCATCAGCTTCAGAGAAACCACGACGAGTGATCGCTGGAGAACCAACACGGATACCAGAAGTCACAAACGGGCTACGCGGGTCGTTTGGCACTGAGTTTTTGTTCACCGTGATGTTCGCTGCACCTAGTGCTGCATCCGCTTCTTTACCTGTAATGTCTTTGTCAATTAGGTCAACAAGGAACAGGTGGTTTTCAGTACCGTTTGATACGATTTTGTAACCACGCTCTTGGAATTGAGCGACCATCGCTTTAGCGTTTTTAACAACGCGCGCTTGGTATTCTTTGAATTCTGGCTCCATCGCTTCTTTGAACGCTACCGCTTTACCCGCGATCACGTGCATTAGAGGACCGCCCTGACCACCAGGGAAAACTGCCGAGTTCAGCTTCTTGTACATGTCTTCGCCAGCGTTAGATAGGATAAGGCCACCACGTGGGCCTGCTAGCGTTTTGTGCGTTGTTGTTGTCACAACATGAGCATGTGGTACTGGTGTTGGGTATACGCCTGCTGCGATTAGACCCGCTACGTGAGCCATATCAACAAATAGGTACGCATCCACTTTGTCTGCGATTTCGCGCATGCGAGCCCAGTCTACGATTTGAGAGTAAGCAGAGAAACCGCCGATGATCACCTTAGGCTTATGCTCTACAGCAAGCTGCTCCATCTCGTCGTAGTTGATCTGACCTGCTTCATCGATACCGTAAGGGATAACGTTGTAGTGTTTACCTGAGAAGTTTACTGGAGAGCCGTGAGTCAGGTGACCACCGTGCGCTAGGCTCATACCTAAGACTGTATCACCTGGGTTCAGTAGCGCCATATATACTGCGCTGTTTGCTTGAGAGCCAGAGTGAGGCTGAACGTTTGCGTACTCACAACCGAACAGTTCACAAGCACGATCAATCGCTAAAGCTTCCGCTTTATCTACGTACTCACAACCACCGTAGTAACGCTTGCCAGGATAGCCTTCAGCATACTTGTTGGTTAGCTGAGAACCTTGTGCTTCCATTACACGTGGGCTTGTGTAGTTCTCAGAAGCAATAAGCTCAATGTGCTCTTCTTGACGTAGAGTTTCTTCCTGGATTGCTGCGAATAGTTCCGCATCGTAATCTGCGATATTCATATCACGCTTTAACATCTGTATCTCCTGACTCAGATTTATACTGAAAGTTGCAAAAAAACAGCTCAATGACGTGACGCAAACGTTTTCGTCATCGATTTGGCGCACATTCTACATAACTTGATCTAGATCATAAAGAGGTATCTGCACAATTTATTATGCAGTTTTCTCATACTCAACCTCGATTTTGTTCATGTTGGCAATAAGTACGCATTTAGTCTGACTCCATAGTACGTTTTTGACCGATTAATTGCGACGTAGAATTCGTAATTTCTTATAGACATCTGACAAGTTTGTACGTAACGAGCATCGTTAAGTTCTTGTCCAACGTTATCGTCAACTTTTACGGTTTACAGTGTGTATAAATCCACTGACATATCGACATGATAATTTATTTGCAGACCTATTTTTCGTTATTCCTTTCTCATACTATTCGCGCTCAAAATTTCATAAACAACAAACAAGATTGCTCAGCTGGATTCGTCATGGAAAAGCACACAAATAAAGAAGATTGGATTGCGATAATCACGGGAACATTTTTGGTAGCTCAGGGGGTGTTCTTTTTACAAAACGCGCAGCTTCTTACGGGCGGTACAACAGGGCTAGCACTGTTGCTATCGCAAATCATACCTCTAACATTCGGTGTGCTTTACTTTGCATGCAACATTCCCTTCTACTTAATGGCGTGGCAGCGCTTTGGTCGTCGTTTTGCCATCAATAGTGCAATTTCTGGCGGGCTGGTCTCTATCTTTGCCGATCATCTACATTTGCTGATCACTGTCGATCATATCAACTCTATTTATTGTGCCATTGCGGGTGGGCTACTGATGGGCTTAGGAATGCTGATTCTGTTCCGTCATCGCTCAAGCCTCGGCGGCTTTAATGTGCTATGTCTGTTTGTTCAAGATAAGTTTGGTATTTCAGTGGGTAAAACCCAGATGGCGATTGATGCGGCGATTTTGATTGCATCGAGTTTGTTTGTCACGCCTTGGGTGATTGGATTGTCGGTACTGGGGGCAGTGATATTGAACTTGGTGTTGGGTATGAATCATAAGCCGACTCGCTACACCGTCAGCTATTCATAGCGTAAAAATGAAGGGAAGATAGTTAATCTTCCCTTCTCAATCTCACACAAACATCACGTTATAAAGCAAACCAGCCCCTACCGCCATGGTCAAGATAACTCCAACAAAAGCCACCAGCATTTGATTCTTAAAGATCGATTTCAATAGAATCAGCTCAGTCAAACTCGCACCTGCGCTACCAATAATCAACGCCATCACAGAACCCAATGCCATGCCCTTTTTGACCAGTGCAGCACTCAGTGGAATCACAGCCTCTGCACGGATATAAAGAGGAATACCAATCACGGCTGCTACGGGAATGGCATACCAAGCATTTGAGCCTGAGTATTGAGCGATAAAGTCCGTTGGAATAAAACCATAGATGAATGAACCAATGGCGATACCTAGCATCAGATAAGGCAAGACTTGTTTAAAATCTTTCCATGTTGCCAGCCAGATTTTGCCCCAGCGGTTTGTTCTCCAAGTTGAAACGGGGATGTTACTTTTACTACCAGAGCAGCAAGACGTTGCGGGTTTTGGCTCATCACCACACGATGAATTGCTTGAAGAGGAGCAACTTGGTTTAGACTCACTTTCATAAGCTTCTGGCTTAATATAGCGTTCAAAGCCTAGCTTCTCTAAAACATAGCCAGCAACCACAGAGACCAACATCGCCACCAGGAAGTAGAACAGCGCCACTTGCCATGAGAAGGTCACCACAAACAAGCCAATAATGATTGGGTTCAATAGAGGACTTGCAAACAGGAAAACCATCATAGGCCCGAAACCTGCTCTCGCTCTCAACAGCCCTTTCAAGAAAGGGATTGTCGAGCATGAGCAGAATGGTGTGATCGAACCCATCAGCGCCGCGACCAAGTAGCCTTTGCCATTTTGCGAGCTTAACACTGATTGAATTTTCTCTGGTGTTAAGTAGCTCTGTAATACACCGACCACGTAACTGATCGCCAAAAAGAGTATGGTCAACTCCACTGCGAGAAAAACAAGCATCCCCGCCGCCTCTTGAGCCATGTGTAGCCATTGTTGATTCATCATTTTCTCCAAACTGTCTAGAATCTCACCTTATATTTCGATAATTATAGAAATATAAACCTTGTGCACAAGAGTTATTTCGACAAATATCGAAATAAAATTTTAAGCGACTGTTTCGGATGAATTTAGCTATAATTCTAGAAACATCGAATTTGTACGTAGGGGATAAGATGGAGTTAGAAGCGGTAGCCAAAGCCCTCAAAGAGCTCGGTCATCCAACTCGATTGAGTATTTATAAAAGTGTCGTAAGAGCTGGGCACCAAGGGATAGCGGTAGGTGGATTACAAGAAAAGCTCGGGATCCCCGGCTCTACCCTCTCTCACCATATTTCGACTCTGACATCAGCTGGGCTCTTGTCTCAACGTCGTGAGGGACGCACCCTCTACTGTGTGGCAGAGTATCAAAAGCTCAATACAGTGATCGGATTTTTGCAAGACGAGTGCTGCATCGATGAAGAGTGCTCTGAAGATTTAGGCAAACCCTGAACTGAGGTATCCAGAACTGCGGTATCCAAAACGAAAAGGGAGAGAACTTATTCGTTCTCTCCCTTTACTATTTAACGATATATCATTGACTTAGTTCAGCTCATACTTATGTAACATCGCTTGCTGATGACCAGCGATGTCTGCCACTTGTTCGGCACTTTCCACCAATGAAGCCAACTGTAAGTTCGAGTTGTCACTCTGATCATTGACGTGAACAATAGAGCGACTCACATCTGCAGTCGCACGCTGCTGCTCTTCTGTTGCAGCGGAGACGTGCTCTACACGCAAACGAATTTGGCTAATTGATGATTCGATATCCTCAAATGAGCTCTTAACACGTTCGCTGGACTCCAAAGCAAACGTCATCTCTTCACGTGATTCTGTCACTGACTGGCGTGAGCTTTGTGCCGCAACCATCAGCTCTTCCATCATTTGGCGAATATTGCTGGTTTGCGCGGTTGTGTCACTCGCGAGCTTACGTACTTCATCCGCAACAACGGCAAAACCACGTCCCATATCCCCAGCACGCGCCGCTTCAATCGCAGCATTCAGCGCCAATAGGTTGGTGTTGTCTGCGATGCCGCTAATCAAATCCACCATTTCACTGATTTGACCGACTTTCGCATCCAGTTCATTCATCGAGTGTTCATTGCGGCTTAACGTGTTTTCTAGCTGCTGCAGACGCTCACGATTATCTTCCATCGCAGCCAAGCCAACCGTCGCAAACTCCTCTGCTTCTTGAGAGTTATTGAATGACTCGGTGGTCATGTTAGCAATTTCTTTAATTGATGCTTCTAGCTCAGTGACGGTCGTCACCATGCTCTCTAACGAACTGCTTTGGGCTGACAAACTATTGCGCGTCTCTTCCGCAGCACTGTGACTGATCTCGGCTGTTTGATATAGGGTTTCACAGTTACGCGTCACGATTTCAATCGAAGAGTGAGTTGAGTCGACAACCTGATTGAGCTTACTCGCGATATCACGAATCTCTGTTGGCCCATCAACAACCGCCTGGCCACGCAAATCGTGCTCCGTCAGCTTAATCAACTGGTTAAAAATACTCTTGAGAGACTGATTGATCCAACGGCGCAGAACAAAAAACAGCGTACTGACCATCACAATCAAGCCAACCGTCGCCGACATCAACATGATGATATTGCGCTGAATGGTCTCATTGACTACTTGCTGACCTGAGTCGATTAGACTTGCCGCTGTATCGGAGATCTCACTCAGAAGCAATGTCGTTTCATCGGCCAACACTGCCGCCTTTGCTAAATCATCATCCTGGGTTTCCATCAACTCCAGTCGGTCTAAAATTTTGCCTAAAACACCGCTGTCTTCAAAACCTTGCATCACCATGTCATATGAAGTCGTCATACTAGCGAACTCTTTGATTTCTGGGAGCCACTGAGCAAAGTCATCATAGGCCAGTGAAATACCTGCAATTCGGTTGCGCATTTCACGATATTCACTCTGCGCGCGCTCGAGCTCGTCTTGCATCATCAAGGTTAAGAATGTGCTTTCCATTGAACTTGCATTGGCAATGAATCGACTTGCCGCATCAGCCACCATCGGGTTGTCACCGCCAAGCGATAAGCTAATACGGTTCATCTCCGGCCCAATCGACGATAGGCCATAATGGAACCCTGTCACCTCTTTATCAATCTGAGCTTTCATGAAAATAGCTTGAGATTGTGTGGCAAGAATTTTCTGCGTTAGAGCCTGAAGCTCAACAATTTTTTCGGCGAGTAGAGTGCGCTGCTGCGTATTTAAAATACCCTCTTGTTGCTCTGCTATCTCAAAAAGGTTTTGCACGCGAAAATCACTGCGCTCGTTCAGCACATTGATGCGTTGTCGTGTGTTTTCTAGCTCAAGAGAAGAGTCTAACTGCGTACCATAATTAAGGAGTTTTAACTGCTCCAGAACATCTTGAGTGAGCGCGGCGTTATTCATCGCCAGCGGCATCGCTCGCTCTGATAAGGTGTCAAACTGCTGCTTGACCTGATTAAGACCGTTGGCACTTAGTAAGCTCAGTGCAACAAAAAAAGCGATGACTAGACCAAAGATCACACTCAACGAACCAATCAAAGATATAGAGCGTTTCTCTTTGTTTCTTTTTGAAGGCGCCATGACATTTCCATTTTGAATAGACAAAACCAGCACGCGGTTTCGCGTGAAATTAGAAAAACTAAACCAAAGCCGAAATGCATAAGAGCCAGAATGGGCTGCAAACAGTTGTTTGCATTATAGATTTAAGTAATAGCTTACGCAGACAGTACGACTCAGTCCGTCTGGCATTGATAATATTTATGTAAGGTGACACTTTTATTAAAATGAGGCGTCTGCCACAAAAAACCGTCTAGATAACCGCCAAATCAATCAATTAATTAACAGCATGCCGATGTAGTACAAACAATAAAAAACCGCTGCTAACATGTTTGCTAGCAGCGGTTTTCATTATCAAATCTCGGAGAGTATGTTAGTGAGCAGTACGTCCCTTGGTATCGTGATCGATTTCAAGATTAAGCTCTGCCTCAACATGACCCGGCGAACGGGTGTTCACGGAAATCAGTCGGTACATTGCAGGAATCACGAACAGGGTCACTAGTGTGGCAAAACCCATACCAAAGAAGATCACCGTACCGACCGCGACACGGCTTTCATAGCCTGCCCCTGTCGAGAGAATCAATGGAATCGCACCAGCAAGTGTCGTAAACGCCGTCATCATGATCGGACGCAAACGGCGAGCCGAGGCGTCAATGATAGCCTGTTCAAACTCAACTCCTTTATCCCGCAATTGGTTAGTAAACTCGACAATCAAGATACCGTTTTTGGTTACCATACCGATAAGCATGATCATACCGATCTGACTATAGATGTTCATACCCTGCGACATAACGAACAAGCCAAGGAAGCCACCAAATACCCCCATTGGGACAGTAAACATCACCACTAATGGGTTAATAAAACTCTCGAACTGCGCAGCAAGTACAAGATAAGCCACCAGCAGTGCTAATGCGAATACCATGGCAACACTCGATTGGTTTTCTTTAAAGTCTTTTGACTCTCCTGAATAGCTAATTGAGATGTCACTTGGCAGCTGCTCGATAGCCTTTTGATCTAAGAAATCAAGCGCAGCACCCAACGTTGCCCCATCAGACAGATTCGCTTTCACCGTGACCGATTTCTGCTTATTGTAGTGAGATAAACGTGTCGCTGAGGCGACCTCTTCTATATGTGTGAGAGCATCCAGGGTAACTAACTCACCTGAAGCGGAGCGCATGTAGATTTGTGACAAATCTGCAGCGTTATTGAAGCTATTTTCATCACCACGTAAATAAACATCATACTCTTCGCCTCGGTCAACATAGGTGGTCTCTTTCTTACCACCTAGCATGATTTCCAGAGTGCTTGAGATCTCTGATACTGCAATGCCCAATTCAGCAGCGCGTTGGCGATCCACCGAGACAACCAGCTCCGGCGTTTTCTCTGAGTAGTCTATTTCAGCCCCTTCCATGAGTGGCGACTCTTCCGCTTGTTGCTTCAATAACTCAGCCCAGTCTTTCAACTCAGCATAGTCAGAGCCTCCCAAGACAAATTGGACTGGTTCACTCGATCCACCTCTGAAGCCTGGCATGAATGGGAATACACGCACATCAGGAATACCAGCAAGTGCCTTGCGGATTTCTCCTAATGATTGTTGAGCAGTCAGGTCTCGCTCATCCCAGTCATCTAGAATCATGATCACAAAGCCTGTTTGGTCGCCAGCATTGCCGCCAAACGCTGGCGATTGAATACTAAATGACTTTAAAAAACCGTCACCTAGCAATGGCATAAGTCGTGATTCTACCAAGTCCATATTGGCTGCCATGCGGTTATAACTGGTCGCATCGGCGCCACGAACAAAAGCAAACACAACACCACGGTCTTCTGAAGGTGTAAGCTGCGCTGGTACTTGCTGCATCACACCGTAGCTACCACCAATACAGGCCAAAATGACCAAAGGTGCCGCCCACTTAAACTTCAGCGCTCGAACTAATACCCAGCGATAACCATTTTCAAAGCGTTTAAATACGCGATCCACAAAACGATTAAAGCGATTTGGCTTCACATTCGCTTGCAGGATCTTACTACCGAGAACGGGCGTCAGAGTCAGTGCGATCAACGAAGAGAAGATCACAGCCATTGAAAGCAAGACCGAGAATTCTGTAAACAGCAAACCCACCATGCCTTCCATAAAGGAAATCGGCAGGAACACCATTACCAGAACGAGTGTTGTTGCGACAACAGCAAAGCCGACTTCACGAGCCCCTTTATAAGCCGCAAGTAGCGGTTTTTCACCGCGCTCTATGTGATGGTAAATGTTCTCAACCACCACAATCGCATCATCAACCACCAAACCGATAGACAGAATCAGCGCCATCAAGGTGATTAAGTTGATAGAAAAACCAAAGTAATAGGCGGCGATGAACGAAGAAATCAGTGATACTGGAACTGTGACTGCTGGGATCAGTGTCGCGCGCGCTTGGCCAATAAAGATATACAACACCAGAATGACCAGACCACCTGTAATGAACAGCGTGCTGTACACTTCTGCAATTGAGCGCTCGATGAAGATAGTAGAGTCGTAATCAATCGCTAAGCGCGTACTGTCAGGTAAGAACTTTTGAATATCTTCGACTTCTTTACGCACAAGTTGTGCAACTTCGAGTGGGTTAGCGTCTGATTGAGGCACAATCCCCATACTGACGTTCACCACACCGTCACTTTTGAAGGTGGAGTTTTCGTTTTCTGCACCGACGTAAACATCTGCGACATCTTTAAGGTAAATTGGCGTATTGTCACTAGCTCGCTTTACCACCAGATAATCAAAATCTTCCGGCGTGTTATACGCGCGAGCGGTTCGCACCGACATCGTAATCGCATCATTGCGCACTTCGCCGCCCGGGCTTTCAAGGTTTTCACTTCGCAGCGACTGCGTAATATCGGTAGTCGTGACCCCTCGCCCAGCCATCAGTTCAGGCTTGAGTTTTACATACATCACCTTGTACAGGCCACCGGAAACATCCACCGATGACACACCTGAAATCAGGCTGAATCGGTCCATCAACACACGATCGATGTAGTCCGTTAGTTGAGTACGATCCATCTCTGATGAGCTTAGGTTGATATAGATCGATGCTTCACCCGAGCCATTGTTTTTAAAAACAATCGGATCATCGGCTTCTTCAGGAAGTGAGCGCTGCGCGCGAGCAACCGCATCACGAACATCACTGACCCCAGTATTTAAGTCATAACCAAGATCAAAGGTAATCGTGATACGTGATATACCGTTACGTGTGGTTGAAGAAATTTCATCGATACCACTAATACCGGAAAGCTGGTCTTCTAATACCGAAGTAATTTGCGATTCAATAATCGTTGCAGACGCACCTTCATATCGAGATGAAATGGTCACCACAGGATTTTCAATATCCGGCATTTCGCGAACCGCAAGCTTGGTAAACGATACAAAGCCGAACACACACAGCAGTAAGCTCAGTACGACAGCGGCAACTGGCCGTTTAACGGAAACATCAGATAACCACATCGTTATTTATCCGCCTTTTCTGGTTTACCACCTTTAGAGCGAGGTTCGCTTGGCTCCTGACCTAAAATGGTCACTTGCGCACCATCGCGCATGTTAACGATACCTTGCACGACAATTTGCTCACCAATATCGAGGCCTTCCTCGATCACCACCTCGTTTTCGATACGAGCGCCGAGGATAACTTCACGGCGACTAGCTTTATTGCTGTCATCGATGACATAGACGTAGCGTTTGGTACCTGAATACTCCAGGGCTTGTACCGGAATAATCGGCGCAGAAATCGGTGGGAATGCTATAAAGGAAGAGACCAACATACCCGGTTTAAGCTGATTATCCGAATTCACGAAATGAATACGTACGCGTAAGTTCAGGGTTTCTTGGTTAATGCGAGAGTCAATAGCAACCACCTCACCTTCGAACTTAGTGTTGCCCCACGCGGCCGTGGTTGCGATAACTTCCAAGCCTTTGTCAATTTGAGATAAGTAACGCTCTGGCACTTGAAGGTCGAGCTCCATTACTGACAAATCATCAAGAGAAATCAGCTCATCACCCGGATTGACGAGTTGACCACGGCTGAAATCAATAAAGCCGACTGTGCCAGCAAAAGGCGCTCGGATATAGTGATCATTCATATCAGCTTGAGCAACATCAAGTCTTGCTTGAGCAATCGACACACTGGCTTTTTGCGCATCAATTTCAGTTTGCGTAATCGCATTGCGCTTCACCAAGCGCTCAAACTCTGCGAGCTTACGCTGCTCATCTTTTAGATACGCTTGTGCTTCCGCCAAGGTAGCTTGTGCTCGATCATCATTAAGTGCAATCAGCACTTGTCCTTGATTTACCGAGTTATTGGCCTTTACGAGAATTTTGTCTACGCGTCCCGTTACCTCTGAAGCAAGATCAACAGACTGTTCCGCTTGAAGCTTACCGACCAAAGTAAGAGATTGAGAGACTTGGTGCGCATCGACTTCTTGTGTGACAACCGTAATAGAAGAGGCACCCGGCCCTCTCGCCTGAACTACTGGCGTTGTTGCCATTAGTGAAAGGGAGAGGAGTCCGATAAATAGTGGTTTGTTCATTATTTTTCTAGGTTCCATCATTGAACATCTCTCAGTAGTGTAACGGTTTTCCATGACGATTAACGTCAAGGAATGTAAATGTATGAAAAATAGCGCCCACAATAGCTATTACGTGCTTAATTGCGGTTCGATCTTACAGTGTAAAGTGATGGAAAGTGGTGAATAACTGCATGTTTACGCTAAAAACTGCGCCACTTTGAATAAAAAGACAGCGTTTGATTCAAAATCATAAGAAAACGCTTTACAGCCCAGACGAGTTTGCTATGATGCGCCCCGCACTCAAGCAAAGCGTTGGGAAAACTTGCGAGAGTTTAGTTCTTAAAGTTAAACTTTATGAAACTATAAAACCCCTGGGGGGGTTCCCGAGTGGCCAAAGGGAGCAGACTGTAAATCTGCCGGCACTGCCTTCGATGGTTCGAATCCGTCCCCCCCCACCATCTTTGAAAGCCAGCTCATTGAGCTGGCTTTTTTCGTTTTCGCTATCTGAACAATCACTATCTACACTTATATCAATTAAGCTCACCCATCGAGCGGATCATAAGGTAGTGTCTATGCATCTATTGTTTACTCTTCTTTCACGCTCTTTGCTTATCTTTAGCCTTTGCCTGCCAGCAAAGCTCTTCGCCGAAGACTACGCTTCCCTCTACGAAGATAACCACAATTTAGAGTATGCCGATCTTATTGTTGAAGTGCGTGGTTTCAAACTCCCTACACGAACAGCTTTTCTCGGGTGGGTGATCATGAATGGTATTACTGAACAGGTAAACGAGATACATCAGCAATTTATTGATGCCGGCATTTATGAAAAACATGGGAAAACCATGCCTCTGCATCTGGTTTTATTGCAAGGGACTGATTGGGTTTTAAATGGTACTTCGCTGTTTACTCTACCGACCGAGAAAAATGTGCCAAATATGATTAGAACCGTAAAGTTTATTCAACAATACGTTGAGCCAGAGCTAGGGCCACTAATCCCAGTGTCAGGTAAACGCAGCACCTTATATAATCAATCGGCAGGGGGCGCACCAAGAAGTAAACATATGGAGTTTTGCGCGCTTGATCTTGTCCCAGCAAAAGAGATAACTCGCACAGAGTTACATCGCGCTTTAATGAGGATATACAATAAAGTTGGCAGAGAGCATAGTATGGGGCTGGGGCTCTATTCTGGTGTACGATTTCATATCGACACCTGTGGGTATAGAAGTTGGTAGACTGATGAAATCACCCCAAACCGTCTCGTTTGAACAGCGTATCGAAACGGTTTGAGTGTCTTGTGTTTATCTAGCTTGCAAGATAGCTTGGCACGTCGGCGATGCTGTCTAGCACGGCATCAGCAATAGCTTCGCCTTTTTCAGTCATTGGCTTGCCTGTACGCACAAGGATTTTTGTGCCAACACCTGCCGCTTGAGCTGCCATCATGTCTTCAGCTTTATCACCCACCATGACCGAGTTTGCCATGTCGATTTTTAGGAAATCTTTGGCGGAGTTAAACATACCTGGTTTCGGCTTACGGCAATCACAGTCTTGTAAGTAGTCGCCTTGGCCATGCTCTGGGTGGTGAGGGCAGTAATAAATGCCATCAAATTCGACACCATTATCTGAGAAATTCCAGTCCATCCATTGCGTCAGTGAAAGAAAACGGTCTTCTGAAAACTTACCACGCGCAATACCTGATTGGTTGGTTACCAGCACAAGCATATAGCCCATCTCTTTGAATTTCTTTGCTGCTTCAAAGACACCATCTACATACTCAAAATCGTGCTCATCATGAACATAGCCATGGTCTACATTAATAACACCATCACGGTCTAAAAATACTGCTGGTTTCGCCAAAATAGGTTTCTCATTTCACTCAGGAATTGCGCTAATTATCGCACGCTTTACGGATTTGAGCACGGCTAAATTGTCTGAAAGCCGGACATTTAACCGTTTGGACGTCTAGACGTAAAAATATCTATTGACTTAAAAACATGAAACCAATAGCATCATCTACTCAATGCGATGTAGATCAAAATAACTCACTATCAACACCGGTATACAGGTTTATCGATGATTGAAATTAATCAAGTTAATAAAGTTTTCTACCAGGGTGCGAAAGAGATCCATGCCCTTAAAGACATTAATCTCCAGATCCCACAAGGCAATATCTTTGGTGTGATCGGCTCTTCAGGTGCGGGAAAAAGTACCTTAATCCGATGCGTGAACATGCTTGAGGCACCAACCAGCGGCTCAATCATTGTTGATGGTGTCGATCTGACCCAGTTGACCAAAAGCCAGCTTGGTGAAGCGCGCCGAAATATCGGCATGATCTTCCAACACTTTAACCTACTCTCTTCACGTACCGTATTTGACAACGTTGCTCTGCCTCTTGAGCTTGCAGGAACCAGTAAGCAAGACATCAGCAGCAAGGTGACTGAGCTTTTAGCTTTAGTCGGTTTGGCAGATAAACATGAAACCTATCCAGCAAACCTAAGTGGTGGCCAAAAGCAACGTGTGGCGATTGCTCGTGCACTCGCATCTGATCCGAAAGTGCTACTGTGCGATGAAGCAACAAGCGCACTTGACCCAGCAACCACACAATCGATTTTAGAACTGCTACGGGAAATCAACCGTAAGTTGAACATCACTATCCTATTGATTACTCACGAAATGGATGTGGTCAAAAGCATTTGTCATGAGGTAGCGATTATTGGTGGTGGTGAATTAGTCGAGAAAGGCACTGTCGGCGACATTTTTGCCCACCCTAAGACAGAGCTTGCCCATGAATTTATTCGCTCAACACTCGATCTGACGATCCCAGAAGATTATCAAGTACGCCTACAAGAGAGCCGCGTAGAAGGCAGCTACCCTCTAGTGCGTCTTGAGTTTACTGGTGAAACGGTCGATGCCCCTGTAATGAGCCAAATCGCACGTAAATTTAATATCGATGTCAGCATCTTAAGCTCAGACCTTGACTACGCTGGCGGCGTGAAGTTCGGCATGATGGTCGCTGAGCTCTTTGGTAGCGAAGCGGATGACAATGCAGCTATCGAATATCTAAAGCAACACAAAGTGAAAGTCGAGGTACTTGGTTATGTCCTTTAATAGCGTATCAGAATGGCTCAGCCTAAATAGCGACCTACTGCTTGGTGCCACTTGGGAAACCATCTACATGGTGGCTGTTGCTGGCATTGTTGGCTTTGCTGTTGGCATCCCATTAGGCGTTATCTTACACACGACCAAAAAAGGTGGCTTGCTTGAGAACGTTAAGTTCAATGCCATCCTTGGGGCTATCGTCAATATCGGTCGCTCGGTACCGTTTCTTGTTTTGATGGTGGCGATCATCCCAGTCACGAAATTGTTGGTAGGTACTTTCATTGGCACAACGGCGGCTATCGTCCCACTGACCATTGGCGCAATCCCATTTGTAGCTCGTCTTATCGAAAGTGCGTTATTGGAAGTCCCGACTGGACTGGTAGAGGCCGCTCAATCAATGGGCGCAACGCCAACACAAATTATCACTAAGGTATTGCTCCCTGAAGCACTGCCGACCATCCTCAACTCAGTCACGATCACGCTAGTGACACTCGTGAGCTACTCGGCAATGGCTGGAACCGTCGGTGGCGGTGGCCTAGGCGATGTGGCAATTCGTTACGGTTTCCACCGTTATGATGTGGTGATCATGGCAGTGACAGTTGTGATGCTTATTGTGCTGGTTCAAATCATTCAATCTATTGGTGACGCGCTTGTTCGCCGCGTTGACCACCGTTAATTCAAAGCTTAAAACAAATTACATTTACAAGGAGAGAGTCATGAAATTCAATGTAAAAAGCCTTCTAGCAATTGCAGCAGCTGCGTCTGCAATCGTTCTTACTGGTTGTGGTGACAAAGAAGTCGACACAAGCAAAATCAAAGTGGGTGTGATGGCTGGTGCAGAAGCACAAGTTGCGGAAGTTGCGGCGAAAGTTGCAAAAGAAAAATACGACCTAGACGTACAACTGGTGACGTTTACTGATTATGTAACGCCAAACGCAGCACTGGATGATGGTTCTATTGACCTAAACGCATTCCAGCACAAACCATACCTAGATCAGCAAGTGGCTGACCGTGGTTACAAGCTGACTATCGCGGGCAACTCATTTGTTTACCCGATTGCAGGTTACTCTAAGCAAGTGACATCGGTTGACGAGATTGCAGACGGTGCACGTATTGCCGTGCCAAACGATCCAACAAACCTTGGCCGTTCACTAATACTTCTTGAGCAGCAAGGCCTGCTGACTCTTCGCGAAGGTGTTGGCCTACTTGCAACCGTTCGTGATATTACCGAGAACCCGAAAAACCTAACTATTCTTGAATTAGACGCAGCTCAGCTTCCTCGCTCTCTTGACGACGTGGCGCTTTCTATCATCAATACCACTTACGCAAGCTCAATCAACCTAACTCCAGAGCGTGATGGTGTTTTTGTTGAAGGCAAAGAGTCTCCATACGTCAACCTAATCGTGGCACGTGAAGACAATGTTGATGCTGAAAACGTACAAAACTTTGTAAAAGCGTACCAAACAGAAGAAGTGTACACGGCAGCTTCTGAGATCTTCCAAGGTGGTGCGGTTAAAGGTTGGTAATTTCTGATTACTGGAAAGGGGCTGATGTGAATGCATCAGCCCCTTTTTTGTAGGGTGGTTGTGAGGAGTAGATCCTGATATTCATCAGGATGAAGGTCACCATCCAATACAGACTGTTGTCAGGTGACTGTGGTTCTCAGATGACGGGCTGGCGATGAAATTACTTTAAGTGATCCCAAGAGATATTGGAGACAATTCGGCAGTCGTCGCACTTAAAGTAGAAAATATCGTGAAGCGGCTCTTCTAGTAGCCACTCACCGCCACACTTAGGGCACTTGCGTGCTTTCTCTTCTGCCAGAGACTTGCCACCGACTCGGTATTGATAGTAATAGGTCGGGACTTTGGTGATGAACTCGATACGGCCACGCAGATCCCAGCCGCGACGAAATAGAACACTGTCAGTATCACAAATTTCATGCAGCGCGGCGTGCTCTGCTCGGCAGCCTCCCGCCATCTGAATTTCATCACACGCTTGCCACTCAGTTTGCCACTTGATGACCGCTTTGTGGTCACCATTTAGGGTTGGCGGGTTGCGATATAGAGGGATAGGTAGCAGGTCTTCCCCGCTTCTGAGCGGAGAGCATGTGTGGACATATGTTGTATAAAGCACTTGCCAGCTTGGTTGCTCCGGCTCAGCACTCTGCTCTGAGTTCAAGTCGCGACCAAGCAAGCGCATTTTCGGTGATAATAAACACGCCTCAGACAAGCGCTGCAAACAAACCTTTACAAAGTCAGAGTGATTACTTGGGTGCAGGCTATCTTCTTCTGGACACACAACGCGTACATAAAACTCGCCCTCACCCATGGTGATAGGAAACTCACGCCCCAACACCTGACCGTTATAGCGCAGCGCATCCATCAAACCATTAATCGCTTTATCGACGGCCGATACCGTTGTGTTATCAAAACACTCAAATTGCAGTTCAACAACAAACACAGTTTATACCTTCGGCTCTAGTTGATTGAGAAACTCCACCACATTATCTGCCAGCACAGTACGTTTATCTGTACCGATACGCTCCAAGATAACTTCCCCTGTCAGGTTACAGATAGAGATGATTTTCATTTCATCGTCTGTTGCAGCGATAAACAGCGTAGGTTTGAGCTTTAAACGGCGCTGCATAACAAGGTGGCCCAAGATATTTTCCTGCAAGCGAGTAAAGTCTTCATCACTCCAAACCTGGATAAGCGTCAGCTCATTGCCCTGATATGTCGCTTCGATATCAGCACTGTATTGGCTGCCAAAGAATGCCTTAACATCGTCCTCTAAGGTCAACTCTATGGCATTTTCAACATTAGAAAAATCGGCCGGCACATCACGTGTCACCGCTTGCCAAATCACGCTATCACCGGATTTCCCAACCACACAAGGAGAGACTAAATCAGCGAGCTCTTCATTTTTTGGCAACGACTGATGTTTCTGTTGATACGCTTGCTGATAGCGTACATTTAATGCCTGTAAAGCACCCAAGACGGTTTGTGCCATTCCCTACTCCGGATATTTGCTGATCGTGTCATACCTAGGGCGATCATAAGATGACAGCGCCTCTGGTATCTCGTAAAATCCCGCTATTCTAATTGAAATTGACGTAAAGTATGAGCAAATATTCTGACGCTAAAGAACTTGCCAGTCTGACCCTAGGTCAAAAAACCGAATACGCTAACCAGTATGATGCAAGCCTTCTTCAACCTGTTCCTCGCAGCTTAAACCGTGATGACCTCGAACTGGGTGATTCACTGCCATTTCAAGGCTGTGATGTATGGACACTTTACGAACTCTCTTGGCTCAATAGCAAAGGCTTGCCACAAGTTGCGATTGGCAATGTCTCTATTCCTGCCACCAGCCCAAACCTTATCGAGTCTAAATCATTCAAGCTTTACCTAAACAGCTACAATCAGACCCGCTTTGCTTGTTGGGATGATGTTCAAGCACAGCTGAGCAAAGATCTCTCTGCCTGTGCTGGTGGAGAAGTCAGTGTCGACATTTTACCTGTTCAGTCTTTCACTCAAACCCCGGTTGTGACCATGCTCGGCGAATGCATTGATGACCAAGACATTGAAATCGATAGCTATGACTTTGATGCGACACTGATAGAAAACGCAACTGGCAGCGAGGTAGTCTCTGAACAACTGCACAGCCACCTACTTAAATCGAACTGTCTGATCACTAACCAACCTGATTGGGGTAGTGTTGAAATTCAATATTCCGGCAAAAAAATTAACCGTGAAGCCTTACTTCGTTACTTGGTGTCTTTCCGTGAACACAATGAGTTTCACGAACAGTGTGTCGAGCGTATCTTCACTGACATCATGAAATACTGCCAGCCGACTGAACTGACTGTCTATGCGCGTTATACACGTCGTGGTGGGTTAGACATCAACCCATTCCGTTCAAACGTCACAGCACAACCACTCAACAACGCACGCATGGCACGTCAGTAGGAACTTTAAGCATGGTAAGACAAGGGCGTCTTTTCACCTCTCTATGGAGTGTTTTCACTCTGCTGCTTGTGCTTGTTTGTCACAGTGCGAAAGCTGAGATTTACTCATCGCCTCTGCTACGCGAAGCCGAAGGGCTGGTGGATATCATTCCGCAGCAGTCCAAAGATTTGACTAAGAACTTCCTTAGTCAGCGCAGGCTTACGTCTGAAACCAACATGAATATGGTCAATCGTGACGGCAGTGCCGATACTCGTTCGCCAAACAGTTCAGTTGAGGCGCTGAAAATTCTTGCGCAGGCGGAGTTTAACCTGGGTAATTACCATGCTTCCAATCAATACCTCAATGAGGCGATTGAACTTACCCAACAATACACACTGCCCTTTCTCAACATCGATGTGCGCATTTTACAGACGCACCTAACATGGCAAGCCGATAGCGACACGCAAAAAGCCAAAAACACGCTTGAAGGCCTGAGACAAGACTATTTAGCCATTCGCAACTCCGAGCAATTTGCCAAAGGCATCAACTATAAACTGACTATGTTCGAGGCGGCGATTGCGTCAGCCGAGAACAACCTTGAGCGTGCTCAAGCCCTGTATGATGCAATAAAGCCGTACATTGATCGCTCAAACAACCCGCGTATCTTTATCGAGTTTCATACAACTGTGGGTAAGCACTATCTAGAGCACCGTTTGTATAACCGCTCACTGTCTTCGCTATTGATGGCTTATTGGAAAGCGATAGAAGAAAACTCCAGTGCGCAGTTAGCGATAGTGAACACTTACCTCGCCAACCTGTTCTATGAGCGTAAGGTGCTTGATAAAGCGCTCGACCACCTTTCGCAAGCCGCTGATTTTTACGGGAGCTATCAAGCCTCGCCAAAGCTTATCAAGCTGTTAAAAATGATGGGTGATGTCTATTTCCAACAGGGTCGTTATAACCTGGCATTAGTGCACTATTTCAATGTCCTTGACCAAGAGCGCAATGGCAGCAATGTAGAGAACGTGATTGATATTCGCCTATCACTGGCAGCAACATATCTTCAACTCTACAACTACTCACTCAGTGAACAATACTTAAAGCGTGCGCAAGAGTTGCTGCGCTACACAGATATACCCGCGATGAAAGGTCGATCTCTGCTCCTTCAGGCCGGGCTCGCTTATCATCAGGCTGAAAATGACCAAGTGGTTGAATACGCAGAGCAAGCACTCGACATTGCAGTACAAACGGAAGACCTTGAGCTAGAAGCGAATGCACATCTACTGCTACAAATGGGCTTCGAGCGCCAAAAGAACTTTGACTTTGCGCTGTTGCACCTCAAGCACTACAACCGCATCAACAATATTCTGCAAGAGTCATTGAACCTGATTAACGAAGAAGCATTTCGTCAGCAGAAAGAGTTCGTAGAAAAAACCCTCCACCTCGAGGGGCAGCAGCAAGAGTTGGTGGAAATCAACCATGAGCTCGTGACCTATCGCCGTGTGACTATGGGATTAATCGTCACCTTTATGCTGCTTCTGATCTGGTTCTCACGCCGTGGCGTGGTGCTGCAACGTCAAAAACAGCAATTGACCATCGTCAACAAAGAGCTGTTTAGTCATACCCGTTCTGGCTTGAGCAACCTGCGAATGCTGAATAAAAACCTACCGATGAACCAAAAAGGGCTCATGGAATGGAATGTCGGGGAGCTGATTAATGAGCCCCTTAGCGATCGGCTGCACTTTGTATTAATTGATGTCCCTTTCTTGCGTAACCTCTATTTGCAGCATGGCTATAAAGCAGGCCTTGAATTAGAGCAAGCGTTCGGCGCCTATATGAATAATAGGGTCGAAGCACCAGCCCGCATATATCACTACTCTGATGCCAATTTGCTTTACATTGAACCTAAATCAGAGCAAGAGCTGACACCTGAAGACCTGTTCAACAAAGTACAAACGTGGATTAACGAGTTTGAGGTCGATAAAACTCTTAACCGCACAGTACGAGTAGGTATCGCAGACTACCCATTCCTACCGCGAGCTTATACGGCAGTAGATGATAAAGAGCTCCTCGATATATTGTTGATGTCGGCGAGCTTTGCGCGAAATATCAGTATGAAAGAGCAATCCAGTCAATGGGTCTATTTTAAAGCCATCGATAATGCGCCCGCGGCGAGTATGGGCCGTGGTAATGTGCGTGCCGCGTGTAAAATGGCGATAAACCAAGGGCTGATTAAAGTCCATTCTTCTTGCAAGAATGAGGACAACATCAAAAAATTACTTAAAGCTAATTAATAATCTGCCGATATATAAAAAGAGTCAGTGACTCAATATGCAGAAATGTTATTATCGATAGATTACTAAATAACTGATGTATTATGAATTTTCGAGTTTTTAGCATTGCTAACAACTTATTGTAACATTCTGATATTCCGATACCTTTGAGTTGGGCTCTCATCAACGTCCGTTCAACAGCGTTCAGGGCAGTAAATAATTAGGCTAAGCAGTAGTTATATAAATGGGCGTTTTAGAACACGACATTCAAGCAGAAATTCACAAGTTGAAGCATCAACTGGAAGAGGCTCGCCTCTCTCAGCGTGAAAGTAGCTTCAAAACGACTCGTGAACTCACTGTATTAAGACGCGCCATCATTACCCTAACGGAAGCATGCCACACCGATTCTGATTCTTTACGTCGGGCTTTAGGGGAGCTGCGCTATGCGATGGAGCAAAAGCAGGACATCAGTAAACTGGTGCCTCAACTTGCGGTCATCGAACGTCAGCTACGCCAGCAAATTACCGACACCAACAAACGCGAAGAGCATGCTTCGAGTGAGTTTATCCGTTGTGGTGAAACTCTCCTGCGAGTTCCCGGCCTGCCAATGAAGCTCAAGCGAGACTTGCGAGAACTTCTTGGTCAAGTTGCCTCTCCTTTCAGTATTAAGCTCGAACTGGCGGGCTCGCTGCTAGAACTCTACCAACGCTCGATAAAAATCCTAACGTCTAACCCTGATGTCGCGATTCAAGATTTAGAAAATGCCGCTGACAGAGAGCTACTGATGCGCCTCTCTAGTGAGCTGCAACATTTAATCACTGAGCTCGACTTTGAAGGGGAGTCTGGTGAGCTGCTGTTTGATATTCGCGCTAAGCTATTGATTGGTGTGAGTACTGAGAGCTTACTTGAACTCACTCTCCAAGTTCTTAAACTGGTCATTGATGGTACCCATTTTGAGCGTAAATCTTCGGAGCAATTTTTAGAACAGGTCAATACAACACTGGCCTCTTCACTCAAAAGCAGTACACAGAGTATTGAAACGCAGCACAGTTATTTAGAGCAACGCAAAGAGATGAACCGCGAGCTGGATCTTCTGGCGAGTAAGTCTCAGCATTGCATAGAGAACGCTGGCTCGTTTGAACAACTGAAAGGGAACATGACTAGCATGGTCTCACAGTTGAACTCACTCTCTGAGCGCCTAAAACTGGCCGAGCAGCGTGAACAAAGCTTGATTGAGCAGATGAACTACAGCAAAGGTCAGGTTCAATCGCTCTTTGAACAGACACAAGACCATCGCCGCCGATTAGATGACCAATCAAAGCGTCTATTGCTTGACCCATTGACCAAAGTGTATAACCGCAGCGCGTATAATGATCACCTTGAGCTTGAATACCGTCGCTGGGTCCGCTCCCAAGAGCCTCTGCGTGTTGCGTTGCTCGATATAGACGGCTTTAAAGCGCTCAATGACAGCTTTGGCTACACTGCTGGTGACAAAGCACTGAAAATTATCGCGCGTACTATTTCTACCGAGCTTGCCGACACCGACATCCTGGGGCGCTTTGGTGGTGAAGAGTTTGCCCTTCTGCTTCCAAACCGCTCTGACAACGATTGCCATGAACTGATCAAACGTATTCAAGCGGCAATCTCTAAACTGCCTTTCAAATTTAAAGATCAGCAAATCTCTATTACCGTGTCCGTTTCCAGCACCGCGTTTAAAGACTCTGATTCACCAGAAGAAGTGATGGAGCGCCTGCTGCGCCATCTTGCTGAAGCAAAAAGACTCGGCCCACAACAAGTCGTGTGGAAATAATCGCCAATCAAGCGAAAAAATCCTGCTAAACCTCACATCCCGCACCGAATTAGTGTGTTCACATCTTTGCAACTTATACCAGTGTGATATAGGTTGTTATAGAGGTGTGACACTACACCGTTATAAAAACAAAGAATAAAAAACAACAAACAATTCAATGGGGAATACCTCAAAGGAGGTTCTATGAATACTATCATTAGCCCTGCGGGCAGTATGGATCTGCTTTCTCAGCTTGAAGTCGAGCGCCTTAAAAAAACCGCATCCAGTGAGATATACCAGCTCTATCGTAATTGTACGTTAGCGGTACTCAACTCGGGTAGCCATACAGACAACTCAAAAGAGCTGCTCGATAAACACAAATCGTTCGATGTCAACGTAGTGCGACGTGAGCGAGGCATCAAGCTTGAGCTAACCAACCCGCCAGAGCATGCCTTTGTTGATGGTGAAATCATCAAAGGTATCCAAGAGCACCTGTTTTCGGTGCTGCGTGATATTGTTTACGTCAATATGCACCTTGCTGATAACCAACGCCTAAACCTAACCAATGCCGTGCACATTACCAATCTAGTGTTTGGGATTTTGCGCAATGCGGGGGCGTTAACTCCGGGCATCGACCCGAACCTAATTGTTTGTTGGGGCGGTCACTCAATCAACCCAACGGAATATCAATATACGCGTGAAGTGGGTAATGAACTCGGCCTGCGTGAGCTGAATATTTGTACTGGTTGTGGTCCGGGGGCAATGGAAGGGCCAATGAAGGGAGCTGCTATCGGTCACGCCAAGCAGCGCTACACCGAGCAGCGCTATCTTGGCCTCACAGAGCCTTCGATTATTGCAGCAGAGCCACCAAACCCTATCGTGAATGAATTGGTGATCATGCCCGATATCGAAAAACGTCTCGAAGCCTTCGTGCGCATGGCCCACGGTATTATCATTTTCCCTGGTGGCCCCGGAACAGCCGAAGAGTTGCTGTATATCTTAGGGATCATGATGCACCCTGATAATGCCGACCAGCCTCTGCCGATTGTTCTCACTGGCTCAAAAGAGAGTGAAGAGTACTTCCGTTCTATCGACCGATTTATTGGTGATACATTAGGTGAAGAAGCGCAAAAGCGCTACACGATAGTGATCGATAACCCAGCAGAGGCCGCGCGCATAATGAAACGAGCAATGCCCCAAGTTCGCGATCATCGTAAAGACAATGGCGATGCGTACAGCTTCAACTGGTCACTGAAAATTGCTCCAGAGTTTCAACTCCCGTTTGATCCTACCCACGAAAGCATGGCGGCTCTCGACTTGCACCTCAATCAACGTCCAGAAAATCTCGCAGCCGCCCTACGTCAGGCGTTCTCTGGTATTGTTGCTGGTAATGTCAAAGCGGAAGGCATCAAAGAGATTGAGCGCCACGGCCCGTTTGAACTCAACGGCGACAAAGAGCTGATGAAAAAGATGGATAAATTGCTACAAGATTTTGTCGAGCAGGGTCGCATGAAGCTCCCCGGCGGTACAGCCTATGTGCCATGTTATAAAATCACCACTTAAGTGACTTAATCTTACCTAGCAATATTGATGGCATTGATTAAAATAAGGGCTGAGTTAAGCCCTTATTTTTTGGAATATTATGTCCCTTCATCTTGTGATCATCGATGCTTTAAATCTTATTCGCCGAGTGCATTCCGCTCAGCCAGACCCTACCGATATCGCAAGAACCATCACCACCACAGGGCGAACACTGCAGCGTATCCTCAATGAGAGTCATCCAACTCACATCATTGCGGTGTTTGATCATCACCTGCAAGACAGAGGCTGGCGCGCTGAAATCCTACCGGGTTACAAAGCCAATCGAAAGCCAATGCCAGAGCCTCTACTGCAAGGGCTAGACAGTATTCAGCAAGCTTGGTGGGAATTGGGTATCGATTCACTGCTCTCCGACGGAGATGAAGCGGATGATCTTGTGGCAACCTTGGCCGTTAAAGTGGCCAGTCACGGCGAAAAGGTCACCATTATCTCGACGGATAAAGGGTATTGCCAACTGCTCTCTCCGACATTACAAATTCGAGATTACTTCCAACATCGCTGGCTAGATGAACCGTTTATTGAAAAAGAGTTTGGGGTAAAGCCAAGTCAACTTGCCGATTACTGGGGACTGACTGGCGTTAGCTCTAGCCAAGTGCCCGGCATTCCGGGGATCGGGCCAAAGGCCGCCAAAGAAATCCTGGATCTCTACCCCGATATTGAAACCGCCTATGCCGCCGAAGATCTTGCCAACAAGTATCGTAAGAAGTTCGACGAACATATCGAGTCAGCACGGGTTTCTAAACAGGTATCGGCGTTAAAAACCGATATTGAGCTTGGCTTTAACCTACAAGATATTCGCTTTACGCAAGATTGACCCAACACGACAGATTTTTCACGTTTGATGACCTAATATTATTGAGTGTTTGATAAATATTGAGGTCATTGACTCTGTGACAAGATTGCACCAATTTGCCTTCGTGGTTTGCACCGCCCTTATACTATCGGGGTGCAATAAAGAAACCGATCAGCCTGTCTACCAAGCCTCTGAAGCTCTACCTGACTATAACCAAAGCCGTTTTTCCTACTATCAACAAGAAACGCGAGACTGGCTATTAGAACACCGTGTCTTTATGACTAAAGATAAAGAACGAGAACTCTCGCTAATCATGCCCCAAGAGTTCACCCCTACGACACCCAATGGTGAAGCGGTGCTACTTGTGCATGGTTTGGGGGATAGCCCATTCTCTTTTAAAGATATTGGTCGCCACTTGGCCTCACAAGGCTATCTTGTTCGCACCATACTCCTACCTGGGCATGCTATTTTCCCCTTTGAACTCCGAATACGGAACGCAGGGTACGATTCGCATTTGCAATAATGGACAAGGAGATGATCTTGAAGCTCGTTGCCTGGCTGGCGAAGAGGTGTGGTATTCGGCTTGGGGCTACACCGAACCAGACAAAGTCCACGCGCGCCTGACCTACAACCCCTATTTTGCAGAAAGCATGCAGATAATGGAAAAGATGATGCAGGTGACTCAGTAGAAAGCAAAGGGCTCGATCAATATCGAGCCCTTTATCTATTTTAGTGCGGAGAGATGTTCGATAGACACTGAACGTGTACTGTGATCTCTTCTCGATCGTGGTATAAGTGCTTGGCTTGCATCTTGAACTTAACGCCATTTTCAATCATGAAGTACTTGAGGTTTTCAATATCTTCTAAAACTTCGTCATAGCGACCTTTCATTGGTAGCTTGAGGTTGAAAATCGCTTCTTTCGCCCAGCCGCGAATGATCCACTCACCCATCAGCTGTGCTACGCGCGATGGCTTTTCTATCATGTCACACACCAACCACGTGACGTTCTTACGAGCTGGCTCAAATTTAAAGCCATCTTCTTGATGGTGCTTCACCTGACCGGTTTCCATCAAGCTGTCTGCCATCATGCCGTTGTCTACCGAGTGAACGAACATTGAGCGCTTGACGAGTTGGTAAGTCCAGCCACCAGGACAAGCACCTAAATCTACACCCCACATGCCAGAAGCCAAACGCTCGTCCCACTCTTCACGAGGAATGAAGACATGAAACGCTTCTTCTAGCTTCAAGGTTGAGCGACTTGGCGCATCTGATGGGAACTTAAGACGTGGGATCCCCATAAAGAACTGAGAGTTATTCGTCACCAATGAGTAGCCGATATAACAATGACCTGGTGCGACAAAGCAGATGTGTAATACTGGCTTTTTCGGGTTGTCTTTCGCCAGCAAGAGGCCTTTACCGCGAAGCGCTTGACGCATTGGCACAGTAAATTTACGGCAGAACTTCAATAGCTCTTTTGCCTCATTCGTATCTGGCGTTTCAATACGTAAGTCGCCACAGCGAGGAAAGCCTTCCACTTCAGCAAGCTCTTGTAGAATCGGTGAGATACGATCACTGGTTGGTAGTTCTTTCAGCTCAGCAGCAACTGCAAAAATCTGACGTGCAAAGATCAGAGATTTAAAATCAAGCTCTTTGACTAGGCGCTCTGCGTCACCGGCTTGATAACACTCAAATACCACAAAACCAGAGTTATTTTTTACGCGAGGAAAACCGAACACCTCTAGCTGAGTAGCTTTGTCCTGGATTTCACCAGCACACTCTTTTTCAAAGCCTGAGCGGCAGTAAAGCATTAAGTGTTTCACAAGTTTTCCTCGTTAGTTTGTGTGAGTTGAGATTGCAGCGCTGCGAATACAAAGATTCCCCAGCCAATAATAAACAATAGACCACCAAATGGTGTAATTGGACCAAACCATTTAATGCCTGTCAGGGCAAGCGCGTATAGGCTACCACTGAAACAAAGGGTGCCGATAATAAAGCAAATTGCCGCTCGGAAAAAATACTTTTTACCTTTATCCCTAATCGATGGCAGTTTCATCGCGATTGCGCACACCAAAACCCCAAGCGCGTGAATAAATTGATACATGACTCCGGTTTGAAAAACTTCCAGAAGATAAGGGGCAAGTAGAGATTTAAGACTATGGGCTGCAAACGCGCCAAGCATCACTCCAATACCACTTAGGACGCCCCCTATTGCTAATAATATTGAACTACTCGGCATTGAGCTGCTCCTTAACAAACTGCGCAACCTTCCCAGCGGCTAAGCTCAAATTGCCAGCTTCGGTGTGACCTGAGCGCTTTCTTGGTTTGAAACTATGATCGCCATCAGGGATGAAGCTTGTTTGAATCGAGTCCGATAATTCAAAATGCTCAAACTCATCACGCGAACCAAAGGCATCTCTCTCACCCTGCAAGATTAAACAAGGCTTCTGAAATGTCGCCAAATGCTCGCCTTTGAATTTTTCTGGTTTACCAGGTGGGTGGAATGGAAAGCCCAAACAAGTCACAGCCACCACATTCGGGTGCTCTGCTAGTAGGCTGGCCATACGCCCCCCCATCGACTTCCCACCAATCACCACTTTGCTTGGCGCTAAAGACTCAATAACCTCGCTAAAGACTTCAAGTAGCTTTGGCGCTCGGTCTGGCGGACGCCTTTTGCCATCCTCTGCTCTTTTCACCATATAAGGAAAGTTAAAACGAACAACACGCAGATCGTGCTCCGCAACTTGTTTAGCCACCTCATTCATGAAGTCGTGATCCATACCTGCACCCGCGCCATGAGCAAATATAAAGATCGGGTGGCCTTCATTGCCATCGTAGAGACGATTATCCATTTAAAATATCCTGTTGTTCACTTTTCGCCTTCGCGATCATCCAATCACGGAAGGTGGCGATACGCCCCATGTCCGCTTGTTTGTCATGACAAACCACATAGAACGCGTTCGGAGTGAGAAGAATCTCATCAAAAGGAGCAATCAAACGCCCCGCATCCAATTCTGGCTGTGCTAGAACGTTATTACCCAGCGCAATACCTTGTCCGTGGGCTGCCGCTTGCAAAACCATGGTTGTGTGGCTGAAGATTGGTCCTTGGTTTACATTGACCTCAGAAAGGTGATTCTCTTTCACAAACTGCTTCCAACCTTTTCTAGACGTATTGTGTAACAGAGTATGTTGAGATAGGTCAGCTAATGTTTCTAATGGTTTTTGTCCAAGCAACAATGTCGGTGAACAGAGCGGCATTAAAAACTCTTGATAGAGTTTATCTGCGCGCAGCCCACCCCAGTTTCCGCGCCCGTAATAGATTGCCACATCAACATCATCAGTAAGCGAGCCTTCATCCATATCAACTGCTTTAATGCGTACATCAATGTCTGGCTCTTGTTGGTTAAAGTCAGCCAGTCTTGGTACCAACCACTGAATGGCAAAGCTCGGAGGCATCGCAATCGTCAATGCCCCTTTTTCACTGCGCTCAAGCACCTTATCAGTGGCTTCGGCAATAGAAGAAAAAATGTCTTTAATGTCAGTAAAATAGCTCTGTCCTTCTTCGGTAAGAAGCAGTGAACGATTGCGACGACGAAAGAGCTTTAGACCCAAGAATTCTTCTAGTGCTTTGATCTGATGACTGACTGCTGCTTGGGTGACAAACAGCTCTTCAGCTGCACGAGTGAAGCTTAAGTGACGAGCCGCAGCTTCAAACACTTTCAACGAGTTGAGCGGAGGTAATCGACGAGACATAGGCGGATAACTTTCCATTAGTTTTTTTAATCTGAAACATTATAAATTGTCCGTTGCTCAGCGGCTAGAGAAATTCTATATTTCACCCCGTAGCAAGGAGCCTGAACGGCTCAGTTCTCTCTAGAATTGATTGGCTTGTTGCTGCGATGTTGTGTTTGCAAAACTCGGATTTCGAGTTTGGGTAGAATTCTACCATTCGTTTAGTGGTCACCTCCTTGACGGCTAAACCATACTTCCTGTATTCATTTTGACCTGTCTGTCAAAAAGATATTTAGCACCGCCTCCCTAAGGCGGTGTTTTTTTATGTGTGCAATTTAAAAACTAGACTCTTTCCCTATTTCTAACCCACACCAATACGCCCCCCAAACATCGTCACCAAAACATCGTTACCAAAACACTTCGTCAAACCAAATAGCCTGATATGATAAATAGTCCGTCATACTGAATTCATTTCAGTATCTAACCAAACCTGACACATCAGCCTCTCTTTCGTGGAGAGTAGGTCCTGAAACGAGTTCAGGAAGACAATTCACAGCACACATCACTCAAATCCAGGCATAAAAAAACGCAAACCGTCTAACGATTTGCGTTTTATCTATTATCAGGGGTTGAGACGCACTCTAAGGGCGGTAAACCTTCACATTGTTAAAGCCTTGCTCTTGCAAATACAACGCTTGTAGACGGCTCATCACGCCGCGGTCACAATAAAGCAAGTAGGTCTTCTGCTGGTCAAGGTCACCAAACTGAGTCCCTAGTTTGTAGAACGGTAGGTGCTTCACATCGACACCATCGATCTCTAGTGGGCTCTCGTCTTCTTCTTCTGGGCTACGAATATCCAGAACAATCGCGTTATCTACAACATCTTGAACCTGTTCAACCTCTGGGGCTGCTTCTTGGCTCTCTTTTTCGATATCACGAATATCCATCACTCGAGCTTCCATCACCACTTTCTCAAGCACTGAGTAGTCGAACTTCTCTTCTTCCGCTTCTAGCTTCGCTTTCACGGCTTTCACGGTTGGTTTGCGTGAGATAACACCACAATATTCTGGCATTGTCTTCGCAAAGTCTTCTGTACCGATGATGCGCGAAAGGTCGATGATGTCTTCTTTATCCCAGTTAATCAGAGGGCGTAGAATCAAGGTATCGGTCACAACGTCAATGTGGCGCAAGTTAGTCAATGTCTGGCTTGATACCTGACCTAACGCTTCACCTGTCACTAGCGCTTGAATACCAAATTTCTCAGCAATCATGCCACCTGCGCGCATAAACATACGCTTGAGCACAACGCCCATTTGGCCATCGTCGACTTTCTCTAGGATTTCAGCCACAACCGGCTCAAAGTCTACCGCGATAAACTTCACTTTTGCCGATGAGCCGAACTTGTTCCATAGGTAGTGAGCAACCTGCTTAACACCGATTTCGTGCGCTGGGCCACCTAGGTTAAAGAAGCAGTAATGGGTTTTTGAACCACGTTTAATATGCAGGTAGCTGGAAACACCAGAGTCGAAGCCGCCAGAAATCAGGCTAAGTACATCTTCTTGAGTTCCCAGAGGGAAGCCGCCCAGGCCTTTGTGGCGTGCAATCACCTGATTGAGCTTGTCACCAGCAATCTCAATCTTAACCGTAACATCAGGTTTGTGCAGTTTAACGCTTGCTGACTCAACCGCTTGGTTCAAGCCACCACCAACGTAACGTTCTAGTTCAATAGAGGTAAAGTCATGCTTACCACGACGTTTTGCGCGCACAACAAACGTTTTGTTTTCGATGTTTGGACGATTAAGCTCTAACACCTGCTCAAAGATGTCATGCATATCGGTAAACTCAGACTGTTTCACCTCTAGTACGTGGTGAATACCCGGTGTGCTGGTTAAAATCTCAATCACTTCATTGAAGTACTGATCGCTTTCTGATGTCACTTCAATGTGATCACGGCGGTTGAATACCGCTACCGACTCAGTGCGACGCTGAATGATGTTACGAATGTTGCACTCTAGAATTTTAGTGAAGCGCTTGCGGACAGACTCACTTTTAACAAAAATTTCTGGATGGGGCTTTACAATAAATTTCATAACTATTTCGCCGTTTTGTTCGTAATCGAATACATAAGAGCACTGAGTGGTAGACCTGCTTAGGCTCTATAAGCATAGCAACACTTGCTAGGCTGTATTATCAATTTGGTCTAAAACCAAGCCTATCGAACAAGTCCCTGTCTGGATTGGTCTTTTAAAGGTCGGTGAGTATACATGACGCTCACAACTCAAACAACAAACCGACAGGCACAAAAAAGGTGAGCTTTTTTGCTCACCTTTTGTTGCTTGTTATTCGCTCACGTTGACTTCATCACTGTAGAGCGGTTCGCCTTGCATGATACTGATCTCTACACGGCGATTTCGTGAACGCATCGCTTCGTTCTCATTCGGCACGAGCGGCTTAGTATCGGCTAAACCTTGTACCCGCATGCGTTGATATGGGAAACCACGTACTTTTTCCATCTCTTGCGCTACGGATACAGCGCGCTGTGATGAGAGGTCCCAATTGGAACGATACAGCTCCGAATCTAAACGCTGATTGTCTGTGTGGCCCGAGACGCTTATCATCCCCGGAACGTCTTTCACCAAGTCGGCAATCTGTCGCACCAAAGGACGGAACTTAGGCTGCAAGAAAGCAGAACCTTCGGGGAATGCGCCTTTCTCTCGGATACGAATCACAATCTGCTGCCCAAGGTTTTCTACCTCTATCGCGCCGCTATCAATTTCTCTATCCAGCGCTTTTTTGATCGCTTCTTCAAGCGTCTCCATCTCTTGCGCCATGGCCTCAGATTGCTGCTGGTTCATCTCCGATTCAACGTTCTGGTTATTCTGCGTTGACGTTTCCGGAGATTGACCGCCGTCTAACTGGCCAGCGTCGCGTTGCGCGCCACCCGCTCTGTCAGACTCTCCTTCGTGGAACTCCAGCGTTTGCTGAGTGATGTCCATGGTTTGCTGCATTATGACATCAATGGGGGTCGGCTCTGGTCTGCCAGGGCGAAATTCTTGTGCGATGATGCTGGTGCCTTTTGGAATGTCTTTGACTTCCAATCGGTTTTGTACACCAAAAGCGAACTTCATCGAACCTGCAATTTGCTTGAACTTGAGGACATCCATCTCAGAAAACGACAACAAAAGAACGAAGAAACACATCAATAACGACATCAAGTCGGCAAACGTGCCCATCCATTGGGGAAGCCCCGGAGGTGGACACTTACAATTTTGATCATCTTCCATCTTTATGTCCTTACTCAGCGTCTACGCCAAGTGAGCGTTTACCTTCGTTGAGGTAGTTCTTCAAGTAACTGTCTATCACTCGTGGGTTCTGACCATCTTGAATAGCCAACACACCGTCCATAATCAAACGACGATTGAGGGTCTCTTGCTCACGGCGCAGAGCCAATTTGTCCGCAATCGGGAAAAACACCATGTTAGACAAAATCGCGCCGTACAGGGTGGTAAGAAGTGCAACAGCCATCGCAGGACCGATAGACTTTGGATCATCCATGTTAGAAAGCATCGCCACCAAGCCGACCAAGGTACCAATCATCCCCATCGCTGGGGCAACATCACCAAACGCTCGAAAAACCGCGCCACCACTATCATGACGGTTATCCGTCAGGCCGATATCTTTTTGCAACGCCGTACGCACCACATCCGCATCATGTCCATCAACGAGAAGATCAATGCCCTTTTGCATAAAGCTGTTGGTGATCTCCATCTCCTCAAGCGCTAAGAAACCGCCTTTACGAGCGGCATCAGCCATCTCGACAATTTTAGCAATCAAGTCTTCAGGCTCATCGGTTTTAAACATAAATGCTTTCGCAGCAATTTTTGCCGCACCGAAAAACTGCCCCATAGTGAATTTCATCAACACCACGAAGGTAGAACCACCCACAACGATTAAGATCGAGGTGACGTCGACAAACATAGTAATGCTGCCGCCTAATACCATCGCCATAATAACGAAGGCGAAACCACCAATTAGCCCTATCAGGGTTGCTAAATCCACTCGATACTCCTCGCTTCTCTTTTCTTGCGCGTCTATCTCTTCAATCGCCATGGCCTACGCAGCCAAATAACTGAGTACGCACTCGCGCATATCTTACGCAGAGTAAACTGCTTTAAAAGAATTATCGGCACCTGGAAGGTAACTTTTAATGAAAATGCGCGTTTTTTTCCAGTAAGGCCACAAAATGTAGCCAAACAAGCATAACTTCAACAAGTTACCACCAAGATAATTGCGTCTAATCGCGCGACTTTTCCGACAAAAACCACTGATAAGTTTGACCAATACCCTGCCCTGATGTAACTTGCGAGCATCTATTAAATAAGAGACATTTCATGGCCAGCAAGAAACCCGAAAACATGAGCTTTGAAGCCAGCATTGAAGAGCTTGATGGCTTGGTTGAACAGCTTGAAAACGGTGATTTAGCCCTAGAAGACGCTCTGAAAAAATTCGAGCGTGGTATCGCATTAGCTCGTGCAAGCCAAACCAAGCTTGAGCAAGCTGAACAGCGTGTGAGCATCCTGCTAGAGCAAGGACAAGACGCCGAACTTAGCGAATTTCATACAGAACAAGACTAAATAATAGATAACTCTATGATTGCGGCTTTAAGCGAATATCAATCGCGCAATAATCAACAATTGGATGTCTGGTTATCCCAACTACCACATCAAGATAACGCGCTAATCCAAGCAATGAAATATGGCCTACTGCTTGGCGGTAAGCGAGCACGGCCATTTTTGGTCTATGCTGTAGGCACAATGCTTGGACAATCTCTGCAAGATTTGGACACGCCAGCATCGGCCATTGAGTGTGTACATGCCTACTCTCTCATTCACGATGATTTACCTGCGATGGATGACGATGAGTTGCGCCGCGGCCAGCCAACTTGTCACATTAAGTTTGACGAAGCCACCGCTATCTTGACCGGTGATGCACTGCAAACTCTCGCGTTTACGATTTTGGCGGATGGATCTCTTGCACCCAATGCTGAATCTCTGCGTATCAAAATGGTATCAGAGTTAGCCAAAGCCTCTGGCGCGCAAGGGATGTGCGTAGGGCAAAGCCTTGACCTTCAGGCCGAGAACAAAGCGGTTTCTTTGTCTCAGCTAGAGGAGATTCATCGCAACAAAACCGGCGCACTTATCTCATGCGCTGTGCGTTTGGGCGCACTGGCAGCAGGTGAAAAAGGCGTTGACGTGTTACCGGCCCTTGATCGCTACGCGAAAGCGGTCGGGTTAGCCTTCCAAGTCCAAGATGACATTTTGGATGTGGTAGGAGACACAAAAACGCTAGGCAAGCCTCAAGGTTCTGATCTAGCGCTGCACAAAAGCACTTACCCTGCTCTACTTGGGCTTGAAGGTGCGCAGCAAAAAGCGAGCTTACTGCTCGAAGAAGCACTCCGCGCTTTAGACGAAGTGCCTTACGATACGACATTATTACAATCTTTTGCTCGATACGTGATCGAGCGAGAGAGCTAAACAATAAGTGCGCGAATTAGAATGACACTAGATATTTCAAAATATCCAACGCTAGCTTTAGCAAATACGCCAGAAGAGCTTCGCAGTCTGCCAAAAGAGATGCTACCAAAGCTGTGTGAAGAACTACGCACCTATCTACTGAACTCTGTCAGCCAGTCCAGTGGTCACCTTGCGTCTGGCCTCGGTACCGTCGAGCTTACCGTTGCGATTCATTACGTCTATCACACACCGTTTGACCAACTCGTCTGGGACGTAGGTCATCAAGCTTATCCACATAAGATCCTAACAGGTCGTCGTGACCAGATGCCGACCATTCGTCAAAAAGATGGACTTCACCCCTTCCCTTGGCGTGAAGAGAGCGAATATGACACGCTTTCGGTAGGGCACTCTTCAACATCGATCAGTGCCGGTCTTGGCATGGCAATCTCCGCCGCCAAAGAAGGCAAAAATCGCAAAGTAGTCAGTGTGATTGGTGACGGTGCAATTACCGCAGGTATGGCATTTGAAGCGATGAACCACGCGGGTGATGTGCACCCAGATATGCTGGTTGTTCTCAACGACAACGAAATGTCTATCTCAGAGAATGTTGGCGCACTCAATAATCATCTGGCACAGCTGTTATCTGGCAATTTTTATACTTCTATCCGCGAGGGTGGTAAGAAAGTGCTGTCTGGTGTCCCACCCATCAAAGAGCTGGTACGCCGCACCGAGGAACACCTCAAAGGCATGGTAGTTCCGGGCACGCTATTTGAAGAGCTCGGCTTTAACTACATTGGCCCCATTGATGGCCATGATGTGCTTGATTTGGTTAAGACTCTGAAGAATATGCGAGACCTCAAAGGACCGCAGTTCTTGCATATCATGACTAAAAAAGGCAAAGGCTATGAGCCTGCCGAGCGCGACCCAATTGGCTATCACGGCGTTCCTAAGTTCGACCCCGCGAAAAGTAAGCTACCAAAAAGTTCAGGCGGTAAGCCGACCTTCTCCAACATTTTTGGAGACTTCTTATGTGACATGGCGGCGCAAGATCCTAAGTTGATGGCGATCACCCCAGCCATGCGAGAAGGCTCTGGTATGGTGCGCTTCTCTAAAGAGTTCCCAGAGCAATATTTTGATGTCGCGATCGCAGAGCAGCATGCCGTAACACTGGCAACGGGTCTAGCGATTGGTGGCAACAAACCTATCGTCGCCATCTACTCGACCTTCTTGCAGCGCGGCTATGACCAGCTTATCCACGACGTGGCCATCATGAACTTACCTGTTATGTTCGCAATTGACCGCGCGGGATTAGTGGGTGCCGATGGCCAAACTCACCAAGGAGCGTTTGATCTAAGCTTTATGCGCTGTATTCCAAACATGGTGATCATGGCGCCAAGCGATGAGAATGAGTGTCGCCAGATGCTCTACACCGGCCATCAACACCAAGGTCCAAGTGCAGTCCGTTACCCTCGCGGTAGTGGCTGTGGTGCTGAGATTGAATCACAATTTACTGCTCTAGAGATCGGCAAAGGGCGAATGATTCGCCGCGGTGAAAAAGTCGCCATCCTGAGCTTTGGTACTTTCCTACCTGACGCTCTGGAAGCCGCAGATGCCCTTAATGCAACGGTTGCCGATATGCGCTTTGTCAAACCGCTTGATGAGGCGCTGATCACTGAGTTAGCACAATCTCACGATGTATTGGTCACCTTAGAAGAAAACGCCATAGCAGGCGGCGCTGGCTCTAGTGTTATCGAGTTCTTGATGCAAGAGAAACTGATGAAACCAGTGCTAACACTCGGCCTTCCTGATAAGTTTGTCGCTCAAGGCTCACAACAAGAGCTCTATCAGGAGCTTGGGCTTGATGCCGAAGGGATTCGCCAGTCAATTGAGCGTTATTTGGCAAAGTAAGCAGATTACTTTCCTCTTAATAGACAAAAAGCAGACTGGTTGAAGTCTGCTTTTTTGTGTCTTGCTGCCCAAAAAAATTACTCTGGCTTTTGCCAGTCAAATTGCTCAAACAACCCTAGCCATGTTTCATCAAAGCTCGCTTCCAAGATCAATTCATCACCAGTAATCGGGTGGGTTAGCTCCAATCGAGAAGCATGTAGCAACAACCTGTGAGAATCATAGTGCTCGCGAAACAGTCTATTGTGTTTACCGTCACCATGAGACGTGTCGCCGACAATAGGGTGGCGAAGGTGAGCCATATGGCGTCTCAATTGATGTTTGCGGCCGGTTTTGGGTTTCATCTCAACCAAGCAATAACGGCTAGTAGGAAAACGTCCGGTTGAATAAGGTACTTCGACCTTAGCCAGTGGCTCATACTGCGTGATCGCCTCTTGTGCTTCTTTCTCTTGGTCAGCAAATTTGTCGGCAATTTTGTCGAGTTCAACTTTTAGGGCGTAGTCCAGCGTGTCACCCTCTTCAATCCAACCACGCACGATAGCATGGTAGGTTTTGACCATCTCATGATTGGCAAACATTGGCATCACTTGGGATGCCACTTCACTCGATAAAGCAAAAACCAACACCCCTGATGTCGGGCGGTCTAAGCGATGTAATGGGAAGACATGCTGACCTATTTGGTCACGTAGTGTTTGCATCACGAACTGAGTTTCGTGTTTATCCAGCCATGAACGATGCACAAGCATGCCTGCTGGCTTGTTGACGGCAACCAGATACTCATCTTGATAAATAATCTCAAGCATTATGCGCAGGCCTCATCAATTTGTTTTAGTAACGCCACGAGATCATGCATCTCTGGTTGCTCTTTCCAAGCTTCTTCAAAATATGGGGTAATGGAAAATCCGCTCGGTAACGGTTGCTTTTGCTCAATCAGCCACTGCATTTTGGGCATAAAGATCCATTGAAGCCACTCACTTGGCGTCAAGGTATCGATCGCAAAAGGCTCACTGCTCATGAGTTTCTCTTGCACTGGCGGCGTGTCTTGCCAAATATTAAGGGCTTTTAAAGCTTGCTCAAGCTGATTCAGTAGCGGAAGAAGTACATGACTACGTGACATTGTTCACCAAGTAAATTGCATCTAGACCTTGAAAATGGCGCTAAGGATACCATTTAACAGGGTATTATTCTCTTTTATTGCTGAGTGCTTATGGAAACGCTGCATACCCTGACTGAACTTCTTCAAAATAGCGGTTGTGAATACCAAATTTACGATCTTGGTCGCCGAATTCAACCCATTGAAAATACACTTTTTGAAAAAGTCGAAAAGGGGTTACAAGCCTACCCTTACCCAGTGCAGCGTCAGGCCCAGCTTGCCATCGCTTACTGGAATGAATCTCAGCAACCTTGGATTTGGTTCCTCAAGTTTAATCTGGATGAAAGAGGCCTGCTAAAACAAGCCGATGTCGGTCAATTCATAAAGTTTGTCTTAGAAGCGATGGGCTCTCGACTTAGCAGTGAGATGACAGATGAGCAGCAGCAAAAGCTTGCTAATAACCCTTATACCTTTAAGCCAAATGAAGACAAAATGGCGGTATTCCATAGTCACATCCGCGCAAAGCTCAACTTAGAAACAAGCCAATACTACGAGCATGCACAGCACTATTTTACTGGCGATTTGGGTTGGAACAATTGGCAAACTGTGGGCTTGCAAGGTATTACCGACATCGCGGCACGCCTATCATCGCAGCAGAATCATGTCGCGGTTCGCAAAGCCCTAGCAAGCCTGCCGAATGAACCGCTGTACGCATTATTAGGTGCGCTTGAGCATACTCCGCTTCCTGAGAAGTTGGCACAGCGTTTATGTGACCAAGCCAAAGCACAAATCGAAAGCAATGAGCCAGACCTTTTCCTTCTATCTGCCCTTGTAAGAGCGCTTTCTGGTGCGCAAACTCAGAGTGTTGCTGATATTTACCAAGCCATCCTGAACTCCTCTCGATTGAGCCATCAAGAAGTACTCATCGGTATCGCTGGGCGCAGTTGGCATTGGCTTACTGACCCAAAAACCGCAGAGCTGTTTTTACTCCGCCTTGCAGAGACCGGAAACCAAGCGCTGTTTAATCAGTTGTTTGCTGACTTAGTTATGTTGCCAGAGCTGCGTGTCGTGATGCTTCCACTCCTGCACAGCAACCCTTCACCTCAACTTGCTCAAGCGCTAATTAAGCTACAAGACCACGCAAAGGCAGGCCAATGATAGGCGACTTGTTAGCGATTCTAGGACTGAGCTTCGCTTGCTTCCTTTTTTGGCAACAGCGTCGTCAAGCGGAGCTCGCTAAAGCGGCAATCTCAAGAAAGTGTGATCAACTTGATCTTCAATTGGTGAGCATTGCATTAGGGGCGCATAGAATAAAAACGCCAGCAGGTCGCTGGCGTTGGCATACAGTTTATCAATTTGAGTTCTCCGCTCTTGGCGATGATTGTTATGTGGGAGAGTTAGTCATGATAGGGTTTAGGCCAATGAACTTCTCTCTTCCACCGCATCGTATGTAGTGTCTGCGTTCACGCTAAACATCAACTCATAATAGGGGCTAAACTCATCACGGGTTTGGCCTTGTATTTTAAACCCCAGCTTAGCAAGTAGCTTTAAAGAAGCGAGGTTATCAATGTTGACCGACGCCTTAACTTGAGTCAGCTCAAGGTGCTTCACTACTTTAGGGAAGAATGCCAGCAATGACTCCGTCGCTAAACCCTGTCCCCATACTGATTTGTCAAAAATAAAGCCAAGCTCGGGGGTCGTATCTAGATCAGAAATAAACAGGTGGCCAATATACTCATTGGTGCTGCTTTGGACGACGGCTACTGAGTAGTTAGACTCATCGCTCATCATCGAATCAAATAGCTGCTTCGCACTGGCAACAGTATGTGGACCGTTCATTTGCGCGCGATTCTTAGGGCAACAGTTCAACATAATGAATTCATTTCTGAATTCATTACTGTAAGGCAGTAACAGTGTTCTTCGCGTCACTAATGTCACAACATACTCTCACAAAATCATATCGCTGCCAGTGTGCCTAAGGCTCAACGACAGAGGTTCGTAAACGGGATAGTTATCTTGGATAGTTGCCAAAATAGACGGTTATCAAAGATAGATAGTAAAAGTGCGAACTGACGAAATTATTGTTGTGCTCTTTACTGTTAAGCGAGCATTCTTTATTGAGAGTCGTATACCGATAAATAACCACTTACTTTCAAGTGGCATAGAGCCAGAAAAGACAAGCCCCGATACTCTCGTATCGGGGCTAAAGTCTTACTCGCAGCGATCCGGCTACAAATTATGCTCCATGCATCATCCGTAATAGTGCTGAATCCTTCAGCTTTCCATTCATCGCCTTACCTAGCGGTGTCCTTTACTTCCATAATACTTTTCATCCTCGAAAAGTACTCATCACCCTATCCGTGAGTGGTGTCCATTGCATTCATCCTAAATGCGCATCCTACTTCATCCTGAAGTGCATCCTATTCGTCCCTAGTCTTACTTCCTGTAAGTCTCTGTCCTTGGGCTTCCTGCAATAACAACCTTGTTTGTATCGGCTTCTATTCCTAAAGCTCGATTTTTATCCTTAAGTCGACTCCCTGCCGACACCTATAATCTACCTCTAACGAGTGACTCTCTCAATACAGCTAGAAAATAGAAATTCTCCGAAAAAACACAAAGCAACCACTAAAACAATAAATAACAACAACTTAAATAGAATTCAGGTCATAATCCACCTCACAAAATGCTAAATACTCACATAGGGTGTAAGAGATCTCTCACACTCAGTTGCCCATTTATCCCTTCGGTAAAAAGACTCCCGTTCCAGACAAAGAATCGTTATCATGATCACTACCAAGCAATTAGCCGAATTTTGATAGGAGCGCTTATGCTAACCAAAGATGTCACTCAAGAAATTGAGGCGGCGATTGAGCAGATTCACGCTCTTGGCAAAGAGCCAACCGTAGCTTTAGTAAAAAGCCGCATTTCCACCGGTGTACCTATGCCAGCCTTGATCACCGCGATCAGAAGCTGGAAAAATGCAAAGCGTATACCCAAAGTAGAGGTTGCTGCCCAGCAAGAGCCAAGCGATCGCCTGACAGAACTAGAGAACAAAGTAGCAACACTGACGGCTAGGATAGAGCAACTAGAAGCGCTAATTAGTGAGAAAGTCGGTGAGAAAGCATGACGATTTGGGTTGATGCCGATGCCTGTCCGAAGGTTATCAGAGAAACACTGGTTCGCGCTGCAGAACGCACTGGTGTTGAGTGTGTGTTTGTTGCAAACCACGCCATTCCATTGCCAAAGCGCAACAATATTCGTTCATTGCAAGTCTCAGCGGGCTTTGACATTGCCGACAACGAGATAGTACAACGCTGCCAAAATGGCGATTTGATCATTACTTCTGATATTCCACTTGCGGATGAAGTGATCGCAAAAGGTGCGCTGGCACTGAGTTCCCGTGGCGAGCTTTACACCAAAGAGACCATCAAAGCACGCCTCAATATCCGTGATTTTATGGATACGATGCGCTCAAGTGGTATTCAAACGGGTGGCCCTGCTGCGCTCAGTCAAACCGAACGTCGTGAGTTTGCCAATCAACTCGACCGCTGGCTGGCCAAACAAAAGCGTTAAGCCTAACGGTTACTTATCTATAGAAACAAAAAAACCTGCCGAAGCAGGTTTTTTTGTTTCTATCAATTCGCCTTAAGGCGTGTAGTACGTTGCCGCACCAGGACCTACTGGCAAGCCTAGGACAAATACCCAGATGTAGAACAGTAGTGACCAACCCACGATGAAGACAAGTGAGTAAGGAAGCATCGTCGCAATCAGCGTACCGATACCTAGATTCTTCATGTAACGAGTTGCTACCGCAAGGATAAGGCCGAAGTAGCTCATCATTGGCGTAATGATGTTTGTCGTTGAGTCACCGATACGGTAAGCCGCCTGAATAGTTTCAGGTGCGTAGCCAACTAGCATCAGCATCGGAACAAAGATAGGTGCTGTTACCGCCCACTGTGCAGAAGCTGAACCAATCATTAGGTTGATAAAGCCACACATTAGGATGAATGCAAAGAACAGTGCAGGGCCAGTTAGACCGATGTTCTGTAGGAACTCTGCACCGGTTACCGCGATAACTTGGCCAAAATTTGTCCAGCTAAAGAAAGCAACGAACTGAGCAGCGAAGAATACCAGAACAATGTACATACCCATTGATGACATTGACTTAGACATCGCGTCAATCACATCACGGTCAGTGTTCATCACGCCAGTTACTTTACCGTAGACAAAGCCAGGAATCGCAAAGAAAACAAAGATAAATGCTACGATACTTCTTAAGAAAGGCGAGCCAGAGATCTGACCGTCAGCAGTACGTAGTACACCGTCAGCAGGAACGACAGTCCAAGCAATTAGAGCACTGACAACCAAAACAGCGATACCCGCCATTTTCAGGCCTTTCTTCTCGATGTCTGTCAGCTTACCCATGGTATCGCCAGAAAGATCTTCTGCCGCTTCTTCTTCGTTGTATTTGCCGAGCTTAGGCTCAACCAGCTTCTCCGTTACAAATGCACCAGCAAATGAGATGAAGAAGGTTGAAACGAACATGAAGTACCAGTTCACCTCTGGGCCTACTCGGTAAGTTGGGTCAATCATAACCGCCGCTGTTTCTGTAATACCAGACAACAGTGGATCAACCGTACCGATAAGAAGGTTTGCAGAGTAACCACCCGATACACCAGCAAAAGCGGCTGCTAGGCCTGCAAGTGGGTGACGACCCATAGAGTGAAATAGCATTGCTGCTAGTGGAATAAGAACCACATAACCAAGCTCAGAGGCTGTGTTTGAGATAATACCCGCGAAGACAACCGTTACGGTTACCATGCGCTGAGATGCGCCCATCACTAGGCCACGCATTGCCGCAGAAAGAAGACCTGAATGCTCAGCAATCGCAACACCCAGCATTGCAACTAATACAGTACCTAAAGGAGCAAAACCAACAAAGTTTGAGACCAGATTAGTAACAATACGCTGAAGACCTTCAGCATTAAGCAGACTCACTACATGAATCATACCGTCAGCAGCACGACCCGGTGCGCCTTCTGGGCGTGGGTCCATAACAGAGACATCAAAATAGCCTGCAATGCCAGAACTCACGAGAATCGCTAAACAGAAGATAGCAAATAGTGTGATTGGGTGTGGCAGTAGATTCCCTAAATATTCTACTGCATCAAGAAAACGCGTAAACAGCGATTTCTTCTGTGTGTTTGTATCTTTAATTGAAGCAGATGAACTCACCTGTTCCCTCCTTATTTTGTTTTGTAGCCTTGTGCGAACGAAACACAAAGCTCGCGCAGGTTACTGCAACATGACAAAAATTTGAAGGGCAAAAAGTCATCAACGCATCATAAAAACCCATACTTTCTGTATAAATTACATAAAAAACCTAAAAAAGAATAAAAACACAACATTTTAACAACACCATAAAAACCAACCCGATTCATCTATAACGCCCCGTTGTCACTTATAATTCTCTCAATAAGTCGGTTTTCGAGAGTTCTAATTTACTGCGACTCGATGTTATTCGATATAATAAGCCTATTGCATCCATTTTTGTGAAGTTGATCAATGTTTAACATTACACCAATTGGGGTTATTGAGAGCCCCTTCAAAGAAAAGTTTGCCGTTCCTCGTCAGCCACGCCTTACCAAGAACGCAACTGCACGCATAAAACTCATCGGGACAGCCAACTGCCCGGAAGCGGTACGTGGCTTGGATAATTTCTCTCATGTTTGGCTGTTATTCCTATTCGACCAAAACCTTGAGGCGGGTTGGAAACCAACCGTTCGCCCTCCTCGCCTAGGTGGCAATGAACGTATCGGCGTATTTGCATCGCGTTCTACTTTTCGTCCAAATGGTATTGGCATGTCTGCGGTGGAAATTAACGGCATTCATATTGAGGGAGACCAAGTTTATATCGAACTTGGCAGTGTCGATTTGGTTGACGGCACCCCGCTCGTGGATATTAAACCCTATATCCCCTACTCCGACTCTATACCCGAGGCGCAAGGGAGTTACGCAGAGGAGCAACCCAATACCCTACCGGTTACTTTTAGTGAGCAAGCCAACCTATACTTAGACCAACGCTTGGAAGGTGAGAGTGAAAAACAGGTGATCCACCAAGTGTTGGCTCAAGACCCTCGCCCGGCCTATAAGAAAAACAAGCCTGACACTAAAGAATATGCGGTGAATTTGTACGATATGAACGTAAAATTCCAAGTAAGCGACAAGTTAGTAACAGTTACTGCAATAGAAGGCTTTTGACAAAGCCAATTGGCTGATATTATACACGGCTTGATTTGATTCCCTCTGCCAATAACAACTTGGTTCAGGGTCCTTTAAATATGATGAAACGGATACCATAGAATGCGTACCAGTAACTATCTTCTTTCTACTCTGAAAGAGACTCCAAACGACGCAGAAGTTATCAGCCACCAGCTGATGCTACGTGCAGGTATGATCCGTAAGCTAGCTTCAGGTCTATATACTTGGCTACCTACCGGTCTGCGTGTACTGCGTAAAGTCGAAAACATCGTTCGCCAAGAGATCGATAATGCAGGTGCAGTTGAGACTTTAATGCCCGTAGTGCAGCCGTTTGAGCTTTGGGAAGAGACTGGTCGTAGCGAAAAGATGGGTGCAGAGCTTCTGCGCTTTACCGACCGTCATGAGCGTCCGTTTGTTCTTAGCCCAACGGCTGAAGAAGTGGTCACTAGTCTAGTGCGCAATGAAGTGAACTCTTACAAACAGTTGCCGTTAAACCTATACCAAATTCAAACTAAATTCCGTGACGAGCGCCGCCCACGTTTCGGCGTGATGCGTGCACGTGAATTCTCAATGATGGACGCATACAGCTTCGACTTAGACAAAGAAGGTCTAGAGAAGTCATACGAAGCGATGCATAGCGCATACTGTAAAGCGTTTGACCGCATGGGTCTTGATTACCGCCCAGTGTTGGCTGACACCGGTGCTATCGGTGGTAATGGCTCACACGAATTCCACGTACTCGCAGAAAGCGGCGAAGACCTTATCGCCTTCTCTTCTGAGTCTGACTACGCTGCCAACATCGAAAAAGCGGAAGCATTAGCTCCAGCAACAGAATTGGCCGCGCCAACTCAAGAGATGACGCTGGTTGATACGCCAAATGCGAAAACCATCGCTGAGCTTGTTGAGCAATTTGATCTCCCTATCGAGAAAACCGTTAAGACACTCTTCGTTAAAGCCTCTGATGAAATTGACGCAGACATCATCGCGCTGATCATCCGTGGCGATCACGAGCTAAACGAAATCAAAGCAGAAAACCTTGCTGAAGTGGCTTCTCCTCTTGAGATGGCGACAGAAGAAGAGATTCGTGCACTCATCGGTGCAGGCCCTGGCTCTCTAGGTCCTGTCGGCCTTGAGCTGCCATTCATCGTTGACCGTTCAGTTGCTGTTATGAGTGACTTTGGTGCTGGCGCAAACGTGGATGACAAGCACTACTTCGGTATCAACTGGGGTCGTGATGTTGAGCTTGGCCAAGTAGAAGATCTGCGTAACGTTGTCGAAGGTGACCCAAGCCCATGTGGCCAAGGTGTTATCCAGCTTAAGCGTGGTATCGAAGTAGGTCACATCTTCCAACTAGGTACTAACTACTCTGAGAAAATGAACGCAGGTGTACTTGGTCCTGACGGTAAGAACACTATCCTAGAGATGGGTTGTTACGGTATCGGTGTTTCTCGTGTCGTTGCTTCTGCAATTGAGCAGAATCACGACAAATACGGCATCATCTGGCCTGACGCATTAGCTCCTTTCCAAGTCGCTATCGTACCGATGAACATGCACAAGTCAGAAGAAGTGAAAGAAGCGGCTGAAAAGCTCTACGCTGAACTGACTGCAATGGGTATTGAAGTGCTGTTCGATGATCGTAAAGAGCGCCCTGGCGTCATGTTCTCAGATATGGAACTTGTTGGTATCCCACACACTATCGTGATTGGTGATCGCAGCATGAAAGAAGGCAACTTCGAGTACAAGAACCGCCGTACAGGTGATAAAACAGCCATCGCTATGGCAGATATCGTCGAGCACGTGAAAGCACAGCTGAGCTAATCACTCACCAGCGCAATTGCTTTAAATCAAAGGGTTGAGCACTAGTCTCAGCCCTTTTTTGTATTTGCGTTTTGCAGTGTGTATATTGTCTGGCAGTTAGAATAGGGTCAAAGACCAAAGAATAAGGAAACCTCATGCAAGTTTACGGTTGTTGTGAATTAGTTCGCGAGCTATACGCTCAAATTGGCAGTGGCGATCAAGCGTATATCCCACAAGCGATCAGTTGTGCAGTCAAGGCACTCAATGAGATCGCTGCGGATGAGTCATTACCAAAAGAGGCGCGTGAAAAAGCAGCCTTTGCTGCGGCAAACTTACTGATCTCTGATTTTGAGGATAAGTAATGAACCTTTCAAACTTTGAAAACATGGATCCAGTCATGTTGATGAGTATCGTTAACATGAAGTTGCGTGATGACTTTTCAGGGGATCTCGACAAACTCGCGGTGTTTTTCGAGATAGATCGAGCAGCGCTAGAAGCAAAGCTCGCTGCTGCTGGGTTTGATTATCTGCCTGACGCAGGTCAGTTTAGGTAAATTAGAACAACTCTAGAACTAGAACTCTTGTGCCAATACTTCCCGCTATTGGCACAAGAGTACTCTTAGCCCATCATATCGACTGGTTGCGGTATATGATGAAGTTGAGACACAAAAGAGACCGCTTCGCTGCGCCGCCGCACTCCCAGCTTTTTATACAGCTTATAGATATGGGTTTTCACCGTACTCTCTGCAACAAATAGATCATCCGCAATCTCTATATTCGACTGCCCTTGAACAAGCCGTTCAAGTATCTGCTTTTCGCGCCGAGTTAAGTGGGTAAGACTTGTCTCATACCCGACATTTGCTTGCCTGTATCGCTCAAGCATTTTACCCATAACGTTGCGCGGCAACCATGTACCACCGCTCATTATCTCTTCAACTGCTCGTGTGAGGTGATCGGCAGGTGCATCACTTAACAACATACCCTTTAAGCCATGCCACTGTATGATCTCCTCTTGAGGAAAACGCTGGGGGACGTTATAGATGATTAGATCATGACTGATGATCTCTGTCCATAACAGCTCTGATATCGACAGTTTTCTAGCATCCTGAAAGTCCATTAATATCAAACAAACGTTTACAAATTTCGAGTTCTGATTAAGCCTATCGATTGAACAAGAAATCACTTCGAACTGCGCTAAATGGTTTAGCTGCTGTTCTACCAACTTAGTTGTTATATTTGCGTTCCCTAGTAGCAGTACCGACATATTATTCTTATTCATGCCTGTTGGTCCTTTACTCTAAGTACAATCCTATCCTAGCCACTTTAATGTGACATTCAATCCAAAATGTTAATTTTTGCGCCACTATACATCAGTGCAAAAAATACTTTTATCGACACAAATCATTGATGTAAATACAAAACCAGAATTAACCTCATAAAAAGTATGAGAAAAAAATACTACTTTTTTCAGTGATACAACCTCTATCGTACTGACCGATTTTCTATCTCAGATTATATTTTTTCACCAACAGGACGGGTTATTTTTCGAGTAAGAGGCTCTCTACTCGATCGGAGAAACTGAAATGGACATTCGATATACCAAAGTACCACGCAGGCTATGTGCAGCGTTTTTGTGCGCCAGTGCCCTCTCAGTTCAAGTGTGTGCCTCTGATGATCTTTCTATGACCGTTTCGGGGCATATCGAGTCTATGTGCTATCTAACGCTAGAGCAGGAAGCTGCTGTCACATTGCGCAATAACACTCTCTCTCGTGTTGACTTAGATCTCTATTGTAATCAACCCATGTCACTAGGCATTCAATCTCGCAACGGGGGCATAAAGCATGATAGCTCCAATTTACTCAGTCCCTACTCTGTCAAGGTCAGCGTCCCTAAAGCCCTGATCAACAGCGAGATAAAAAGCCCTGATTTGCAACAGATACACTATTTCGACTCAGGCCAAACAATCCCTTATTCAGCGATTGGTCAACTGACCTTCGAGCTGCAAGAACCTCTCATTGTTGCCGGTATTTACCGAGATACGGTAACCGTCAGTTTGGCACCAAGGTTAATTCTGAGTCCTTAAAGGTTTTGCCATAAGGCAAAAAACTCTATGCCATGAGCATGGAACCCAAAACTAACTATCGTAAAGACGGAGTTTTACTCATGAAAAAATTAGCACTAACAGCAGCAGTCAGCGTACTAATGGCAGGTCAGGTTTATGCGGATCCAGACTTCTCTGGTGAACCAATTGACTTTGAATTGGAAGCAGAAGTAGAGAGTACATGTTACGTATCATTTTTCAGCAGCACATTACTCAATGACACAATGAACTTCGGTACACCTTCTGTCGATGACTCTCTAGACGGCGATATTACGTTTAAGTGTAATGACCCTGATGGTGCCACCCTCACAATGACCTCTGCTCAGGGCGGCCTAACAAACATTGACTTGCTATCTGAAAAAGTCAAATACGAGGCAAAACTGACTGTCGGAACAGCTTCAAGCACCCTTGTAACCACTGAAGGCGAAAATGAGTCTGCTACTTTAGAAGTGCCTGCATCAGCAACACTGGCCGGCGCTGGCCAGTCAGGTAATGTCTTGGTGACGCTAAAAGAGAGTGCAACCTATGCGGGTGAGTACTTAGATACTCTAACTATTCAGATCGCGGCCAACTAAGCCATCGTTATAGATAAAGGTATGAGGTTCAGGCCTCATACCTTCAATAAATCGGAAGTTGGTTATGACAAGACTGTTACTCATACTCTCTCTTTTCACATGTTCAACGCTCTCTTTTGCTTACAGCGTACAACCCATGGTAAGCGAAATATCACCAAGTGGGTCAAATTCTCAATTAATGATGAAGGTTGAGAACACCAGCACAGAACCGTTAGAGTTACAAATCGACCCCTACCACCTGCAATTTAATGAAAACCAGACAGAAGAGTTAGTCGAAGCTTACGATGATATTCTCGTCATTCCCCCCACAGTCACTGTGCAGCCAGGACAGTTTCAATCCATCTTAGTGCGCTACATTGGCGATCCATCAATCCTTACATCAAAAAGCTATCGTGTCGTGTTCGACCAAGCAGAGGTACAAAACAACTCAAATAAAGGGGAATCAAGCATTAAGATGAAGTATCAATTTTTAACACTTCTCAATGTAAAGCCCGCAAACTCAAGCCCAGACATTAAACATGAACGCACCTACACAGAAAACGGGAAATGGTTTTTGGAACTAACAAATAATGGTACCAGCTACGCTCGCCTATCAAGAATGGAATGGAAGGTTGGTTCGCCAGGCAGTTTACTCGCCATTACAGCGAATGATATTCGATCACACATCAGCGGCAACTTACTGCTTCCTCAGCAAACACGCTCATTTGAGTTCATCCCTTTTGACGGTATTGAACCTCAAGCCATGGCCGTTCAGATCAAGGAAAGCAAGTAATGACTCGTGGCTTTCTATGGTTAATGCTGATCATTCCTATAACATGCAAGGCATTAGTTATAGAGCCTTTGGTATTAGAGATGAACCGCCAGCAGCAGGGACAAATCATCATCTCTAATCCAACTGCCCAACCATTAGCCGTCGATACACAAGTATTAGAAATCGACTTTGCTCAGGCGGTGGCACTGCTTGAGGCAGATGATGCTCTTTTGGTTTATCCACCAGCAGTTTTACTTCAACCAGGTGCGAAACAGAGTATCCGCTTGATATGGCAAGTCGCTGGGACGATGGATCGTTCACGTAGTTTCTATATCCGTTTCACCACACCAAAGATCAATGTTGTCACCGAGCCCAGCACGAGTCGCGTTGACGTGCAAATAGACTATAACGCATTGATTCATATTGCGGACAAGCAGCACCGACCCATCATTGCAATAGCCGATCAATATGTCGAGTCGCAATCTTTAGTCGTTAAGGTAGAGAACCAAGGGAGTGGTTACGACTCACTGGTCAATTACACGCTGACTGATACCAGTAGCAAGCCTGTCATTGCTCAATTAGCCGATTCAGTGGGAAATGTGTTCTTCCCGCCCATGAGCACGAGCCATCTGCGGATACCGCTGGTAGAACTTGATTCGAGCTTTAACTTCTCTGCTCCTTTAACCTTGAAACGCACCTCCCCCATCAAAGATTAATGCAAGGATGAGTCTATGTGGCGCAGAAATGGCTTCTACTTGCTTGTATTATTTTGGGGCTGCTCAGTTTTCGCCTCCATCAACCCTTTTGGGCGCGCCATCACCATTACCAGTGTGCTGCGCACTGAACAACGAATCCTTGGGCAAGTTGAAGTCGAAATCGGTGCAGACGGGAGTCTAACCTTACCAACGGATAGTACTTCTATCTTGCTAGCAAAAGTGCTGCCGGACAGTGTGATTGATTCTTTCCAGATCCAATCTATCGATAACCAATTGACCGGACAAACGCTTGAACAGCTAGGCTTCCCAATCCAACTAGACCCAGCAACATTCGAACTGCTCATCGCCATTCCTCTGCAAGCAAATAGGATTTACCCCCTCTCAATGGCAACCTCAGAGGGAAAAAGAGAATATACCGAAGCTAGCCCTTTCAGCGGCTATGCTAACTTGTTCCTCAGCGGCTCTCGAAACGATGTGATCAGCGAAGGCTCTAGTGGCGATGACACTTACTCACAAAGCCATCGTCTTCAATCTGGTCTTAACTACCATGCTGCCAACCTCACTTATGAGGCTGAATATCTCGATTCAGACACCAGTGAAGCGCAATACAACCGCGCGTCGACAAAACTGACTTATGACTTTCCAAGCCAAGGCACCCGCCTAACCCTTGGTGATACCAACCCTGAAACCGCCTCTTTTCAAGATGGTGCTGATATGCTCGGGATATCAATAAGCCGAGACTTTAACGAGATTCCCACCCGCAACGTTCGCCCAACCGCGACACAACAGTTTACCTTGGCGCGCACTTCTGATGTCGATGTGGTGATTGATGGGGTTGTGGTGCAAAGGCTAACACTGCCGGCTGGGCGCTATAACCTCAGTGACATCCCCCTTGCTCAAGGCAGTAATGACATCAACCTTGTCATTAAAGATCAAGCCGGTAATGAAGAAACCATCTCTTTCTCAATCGCTGTCGATAGCGACCTGATCAAACAGGGAGAATTTGAATATGTGATGAGCGTCGGTGCTCCTGCCAGTTACTCCAATGGCAAACGTGACTATGATGGCGAGCAGTTGCTCGTTAACGGACTGGTAGAAATTGGCGTAACCCCATCTTGGACGCTCGGGCTCAACGGGCAATACTATGACAGCAATTATCAAATAGGCACCAAGCTTCTTAATGCATGGCGTTTTGGTACAACAGAAGTCGTTGCGAGCCACAGCCAACACGGTATTTCTGGCAGTGGTGAAGCCTTACGGCTGGGCTATTCCTCACCCAGCGAACTTTATGAGGAGTTTGGTATCCGGTTAGATGTTCGTTATGAGTACTACTCGCCAACCTTTACCCAAGTCATGATAGATGAAGTCGATACGTCCAGTCTCAACCAACACTATGGGCAAGTATCCCTCTCTATGCCGCTTTTCCATTACTATCGTGCAGGGTTAAATGTTAACTACCGCGAGCGATATGAACAAGATGAAGGCTATTGGTCTATCGGCTCAAGCTTCTCGGGCCCAATAGTCAATACTCGCGCCACCTTTGGCCTTAATCTCAACTACACTGCTAGCCCATCTAGTAAAGACGAGTTTGATGTCTCTGCAACACTGAGCTATCCACTTGGTCGAAAACACCGCTTCGTGGGACGCTATCAAACTAATAACAACCTCTATCAGCTCGACTACAGTTATCGCAACAACACAGGCAGTGTTGGTGGTACTTCTGTTAATGCAACTGTCAGTCATGATGATAGTGACGATTTGGAGTTTGATGGTGGAATAGATTACACCGCGAACCGCTTCAATATCAGCTTTGACCACGACTCACGCTTTAGCGAACTCGATAGCGACCTAAATCGTGTCGACACCACTAGGCTAGAGTTAGGCACGGCGATAGCATTCTCTGGTAGCAATGTCGCCATTGGCCGCCCAGTTGGTGAGAGCTATGCCGTTGTCAGCACTCATAACAACTTGAGCTCTAACAAAGTTCTACTTTCACCGAGCAGTCAAGGTAGCGCGCGCGCAGAGATCAACCATGGAACTAACGTTCTACTGCCAGATTTGATCGCCTATGCGCCGCAACTTATTACCTACGATGTTGAAGACCTACCTCCCGGTTACGACTTAGGCGCAGGCCTATTCTCTGTTAACCCTACACTGGGGCAAGCCTATCACCTTCAGATTGGCTCAGATGCGGTTCTGACATTGATAGGAACTCTTGCAGACAAACAAACGCTTGTCCCCATACCCTTGGTCGCTGGTAAAGCTTACAAACCAGATACCCCTGAACAGAGCATTGAGTTTTTTACTAATCGAAAAGGTCGCTTTGCAGTGATGGGAATGTCGGCGGGAGAGTGGGTGATCGAGCTTCAAACCAACCCCATCAAGCGCACTGTTATCAACATGGTTGAGAACGAAACCATGCTAGACCAAAAAGGGACTCTTTATGTTGAATAACGTTATATTGAATACACTGACGGCTAAACATCTCAGCTTTTGGCGCTACTCTGTGCTTATAAGCACTTTACTTGCCACGTTCAATGCTTTGGCTTGTGATGGCCAAATCACCCCAATAGCACAGAACAACACCAACAATCACTATGATGTGTTTAACACAGGAACTTACGCGCTACAGCAGCACTTTACGCTGGAAACGTCAACCTCATGTGAAACACAACTGGTCATATCAACACTCGATCAGTCAAACACCGTCACTGGCTTCGGTCAACAGCTTCAGTTCGGTTTTTACTCGGCGAGTGGGGATTCAAAAAACCATCAAATTGCCTTTGCACCATTGCAAGGCGATACCTCCCACAGCTTTTCACTTCGCTATCTATCAGGCCAATATGCCGCAGCAGGCACGCTTTCAAATACCTTAAAAGCCCAACTCATCAATAAAGCAACACAACAAGTTATCAGTGAGCAAGAGTTTGAGCTCACCACCCAAGTGACCGCCAGCGCAGCGGTCTATTTCTCTGGCTTGAATGAGCACCATACCTTCGTTGACTTAGGGGCGCTTTCGAGTAACAAAGTCATTTCACACCTACCGACTCTGCGTGTCATCAGTACTAGCCCCTATATTGTCAGTTTTTCTTCTGATGGATTAGGCAAGCTCACACACGCTACGGGTAACCCTCAATGGTTCATTGACTATCAATTGATGGCAAATAAAGACACTTTAGAGCTATCGAATGGCAAACAAAAGTGGCAAGCAGCGCAAATGACCAACCAGCTAGGCGAGTTAATTTCGCTTTCCATGCGGATAGGAAATACTGAGGAAAAACCAGCAGGAGACTATCAAGATACGATTCATATTTCGGTTCTTCCAGAACTCACCATCGCACCATGACACATGCCTGCAACCATGTCTATAAGTACAAAAAAACCTGCCGAAGCAGGTTTTTCTATTCATTCATAATTGAGCTTATCGATTAAGATTCACTCTCTGCACGTGCTTTACGCTGAGCAGATTTGCGCTGGTTACGCTCTGTTTGGTTCTTGATGAAACCAGCGAGCTCTTTCTCGCCCCAAGCTTGAGCTTCCGCTTCTGTTTTAAAGCCCATTTCGCGCTTTGAAACAGTTGTTTTACGTGAAGTCACTTGACGAGTGATCTCTGCGCACCAGCCTTCACGTTTTTCAACAACGCGAACGGCAAATTTTTTACTAGTCGACATTTTCATATTCCTAAAGGATTGGGCATCGCTTACTTCGGTTAGAGTTATCCATATCTAAAAAGCGAACTTTTTGGGTAATCAGCTTAATATTAAGAGCCTATACCAACATTGGTAACACACCATCCCTTGGTAAGGGCGCTATTAGAGCATAGATACCTGCCTTCTGGTAATCATTTATCGCGTTTGAGCGCAATTAAGCTCGCGTGTTGTTGTACGCTTCAAGCTCTTGAATCGTTGTTTGAGCAATCACTTCACCGTCTAGGTAGAAAGTCACATTGTCTTCTTGCTTCACTCCAATTAACGTTGCCTGCTCACCCGTATTGTAAGTGATGTCCATTTGCAGTGTGTTTTCATCAATTTGCTGCATCTGGCCCTTTTCAATCGCACGCACTTCACTGATTGGCGGCACTGGTGCTTCGGTCAGTGATGGATCAAGCTGATGATTGATCTCAATGTATGTCCCTGTCTTTGTATCAAAGATGTGTGGATTACCATTGATTGGGTTTTTACCTGTCCAGAACTCTAGTGAGTTAAACACAATGTAGTCTGCTGCAACCGTAATACCGTAAACAGGCGCCAACAACATGTTTAGGCCACCACGCGCATAACGGTTATCAACGGCTTTTACGTTGAACTCCATCAACTTGCCTGTCACTGCATTGCTACCAACACAACCTGAAAGGGCTAATACGACGCCCGCAACCGCGCTCAGTTTGATGATTTTATTATTCATTTTTTTGTATTACTCACTGCTATGTAGAAATTGGCGCGCATAGTACTTAAGCCACTAAAAATCTCTGTTAGGAAATTGTCAGATTTGCGTGCTCCAGATAACAAAAACGCCAGTCAAGTGACTGGCGTTCTATTTGGGTTGTAAGAATTATCGGAAATTAGCCGATGTTCTTACGTGCGTTCTGGAACATACGCATCCAAGCGCCGTTCTCACCCCATGAATCTGGAGCCCAAGAGTTTGCTACCGTACGGAAAACACGCTCTGGGTGAGGCATCATGATAGTCACGCGACCATCTTGAGTCGTAAGGCCTGTGATTGCGTTTGGTGAACCGTTCGGGTTGTTCGGGTATTGCTGTGTTGGGTTGCCGTTGTTGTCAACGTAACGCACAGCTACCGTACCTGACGCTTCAATCGCTGCTAGGTGGTCAGCATCACGAACTTCTACGCGACCTTCACCGTGAGACACAGCGATAGGCATACGAGATCCCGCCATACCATCGAAGAATACTGAATCAGACTTCTGAACTTCAACCAAGCTAAAGCGAGCTTCAAAGCGCTCAGATTCGTTACGAACGAAACGAGGCCATAGGTCTGCACCTGGAATCAGCTCTTTCAAGTTCGATAGCATCTGACAGCCGTTACATACACCTAGCGAGAAAGTGTTGTCTCGGTTGAAGAAACCTTGGAACTGGTCACGAGCGGCCGAGTTGAACAGGATAGACTTAGCCCAACCTTCACCAGCACCTAGAACGTCACCGTATGAGAAGCCACCACAAGCAACAAGGCCTTGGTATTCATCTAGAACCGCTTGACCCGTTAGGATATCGCTCATGTGAATGTCAGTAGCTTCAAAGCCTGCACGGTCAAATGCCGCTGCCATTTCAACGTGAGAGTTCACACCTTGCTCGCGTAGAATCGCCATCTTAGGTTTAGCACCTTTTGCGATGTATGGCGCTGCAACATCTTCGTTGATGTCAAAGCTTAGGTTTACGTTCAGACCTGGGTCAGAGTTGTCTTTCTTCGCTTCAAATTCTTGGTCAGCACAAGCTGGGTTGTCACGTAGGCCTTGCATCTTATGCGTTGTTTCAGCCCAGATAGTACGAAGCTCTGTACGCGAGCGCTCAACGATAACCGCATCACCAGACGTGATAACAAAGTTGTCTGTTGCTTCCACTGAACCAATCACGTGTGAACACGCTTCTAGGCCATTTGCGGCTAGCACTGCTTTTACCGCATCTAGGTCATCGTTCTTAACCTGAACAACCGCACCTAGCTCTTCGTTAAATAACGTTGCTAGAACATCATCATCTAAGTTCGCGATATCTGCTTTCACACCACAGTGACCAGCAAATGCCATCTCAGCTAGCGTTACGAATAGACCGCCATCACCTTTATCGTGGTAAGCCACCAGCTTGTCATCACGAACCAGTGTTTGCATTGCATCAAAGAAGCCTTTTAGCTGCTCTGCGTTATCAACGTCAGCCGGTTTATCACCAAGCTGCTTGTAAACCTGTGCCAATGCTGTTGCGCCTAGACGGTTCTTACCGTTACCTAGGTCAACAAGAACCAGTGAGCTATCACCTTTATCAGTGCGAAGCTGAGGAGTTACCGTCTTACGAACATCTTCTACACGACCAAATGCAGTGATAACCAATGAAAGTGGTGATGTCACCTCTTTGCTTTCACCGTTATCTTCCCACTTAGTCTTCATCGACATTGAGTCTTTACCTACTGGGATAGTAAGGCCAAGCGCTGGACATAGCTCTTCACCGACCGCTTTCACCGCTTCGTAAAGACCTGCGTCTTCACCTGGGTGACCCGCTGGAGACATCCAGTTAGCAGACAGTTTGATATGCTTGATGTCGCCGATATCTGTCGCTGCAATGTTCGTTAGAGACTCACCTACCGCTAGACGTGCTGAAGCACCAAAGTCTAGAAGTGCGACTGGCGTACGCTCTCCCATAGACATCGCTTCGCCGTGGTAAGAGTCGTAGCTCGCTGCGGTTACTGCGCAGTTTGCAACCGGCACCTGCCAAGGACCAACCATTTGGTCACGTGCAACAAGACCCGTTACCGTGCGGTCACCGATAGTGATTAGGAATGTTTTCTCTGCCACTGTTGGTAGACGTAGAACACGGTCAACCGCTTCGTTGATTTCGATACCATCACGAGTAATCGCTGGGCTATCAACCTTTAGCGTTTTCGCATCACGGTGCATCTTCGGCGTTTTACCAAGCAAGATATCCATTGGCATATCGATTGGTGTGTTGTCGAAGTGAGAATCTTCTAACGTTAGGTGACGCTCTTCAGTTGCAACACCCACAACCGCATAAGGCGCACGTTCACGCTTACAGATTGCATCGAATACTTCCATATTCTCTGGCGCAACTGCCATTACGTAACGCTCTTGAGATTCGTTACACCAGATCTCAAGTGGGCTCATGCTGAGTTCGTCGTTTGGTACATCACGTAGCTGGAATAAACCGCCACGCTCACCATCGTCACAAAGCTCTGGAAGTGCATTCGAGATACCGCCCGCGCCCACATCGTGGATAAACGCAATTGGGTTGCTCTCACCAAGCTGCCAACAACGGTCGATCACTTCTTGACAACGACGCTCCATTTCTGGGTTTTCACGCTGTACAGAAGCAAAATCAAGGTCTTCAGCAGATTGACCAGAAGCCATTGATGAAGCAGCGCCGCCACCAAGACCGATGTTCATTGCAGGACCACCTAGCACGATTAGCTTCGCGCCTACAGGGATCTCTTTCTTCTGAACGTGCTCATCACGGATATTACCCATACCACCAGCAATCATGATTGGCTTGTGGTAACCACGGATCTCTTCACCCGCGTGAGACGTCACTTTTTCTTCGTAAGTACGGAAGTAGCCTAGTAGGTTAGGACGACCAAATTCGTTGTTGAACGCCGCGCCACCTAGTGGACCTTCTAGCATGATATCTAGAGCATTTACAATGCGACCTGGCTTACCAAAGTCCGTTTCCCATGGCTGTTCAAAACCAGGAATACGAAGATTAGAAGTGGTAAAACCAACCAGACCTGCTTTTGGCTTACCGCCGATACCTGTTGCGCCTTCGTCACGAATCTCACCACCAGAACCTGTCGAAGCACCTGGCCACGGAGAGATTGCTGTTGGGTGGTTGTGCGTCTCAACCTTCATCAGGATGTGCGCATCTTCATTGTGATAGTTGTATTGACGAGTTTCAGGATCTGGGAAGAAACGACCCACTTTAGAACCTGTCATTACCGCTGCGTTATCTTTATATGCAGACAGAACGTGGTCTGGTGTCGTTTCAAATGTGTTCTTGATCATCTTGAACAGAGACTTCTCTTGATCAACGCCGTCGATCGTCCAGTCTGCGTTAAAGATTTTGTGACGACAGTGCTCTGAGTTTGCTTGAGCAAACATCATGAGTTCGATGTCGTTCGGGTTGCGACCCAGCTTAGTGAAGTTTTCTACCAGGTAGTCAATTTCATCTTCCGCAAGAGCAAGACCTAGAGAGACGTTTGCCTCTTCTAGTGCTGCGCGACCGCCAGCAAGAATATCAACGTGAGCAACAGGTGCAGGCTCAGCCACAGTGAATAGCGCGGCAGCTTGTTCCATTTCAGTGAAAACCGCTTCCATCATGCGGTCATGGATCAGTGCTTTAACAGCCTGAACTTGCTCTTCAGAAAGGTCTGCAGATGACTCAAGGTAGTAAGCAGTACCGCGCTCTAGACGGTTCACTTTGCCTAGACCACAGTTGTTTGCGATATCTGTTGATTTTGATGACCAAGGAGAGATCGTACCTGGACGAGGAGTCACTAGAAGTAGAAGACCTTCTGGCGCATGCTCTTCGATTGTCGGACCGTAAGTCAGCAGTTTCTCTAGCTTCTCAATTTCTTGAGTATCTAGGTCTGATGTTAGGTCTGCAAAGTGCATAAACTCGGCGTAAATACCTGTTACAGGTAGGCCTTGTTCACGACAAAGTTCCAATAGTTTGTTTACACGAAACTCTGAAAGAGCTGGGGAACCACGCAAAATTCTCATGTGCTTAGGTCTCTTATGCAATGAATTAAGATAAAATTAGCCTAAATTCAGATACTTAAATCAAAAGTATTGAACTTATGTCAATTTCATCTCCCTGTTGCGAGCGCATTATATAGCAATTGGTTTTGTGATGTAACACCAAACGCAACCGTTTGCGTCATTTTTTTTCATTTCATGATGCTTAAATTTAGCGACAGGAATGATTTGTCCATTGGGCAAGGGCTTTGCTCAAGCTATAAGAGCTGTTATAAAGAAGGTCTAAACGATAAATTACTACCTTGACGTTGGCTGCATGTTGATAAAATCTCGAGCTTTTCTTGTTATTGCCCTTTCCAGCTTAACGCTGCTCATGGGGTGTCAGTATGACTCTACCCCAGACAGCGAATTGCAAGAGATCAAAGATCGCGGAGTACTGCGCGTCGGTACCATCAACAATCAACTGTCCTACTATATTGGTCCTGATGGCCCAGCTGGCTTAGATTATGAGCTTGCTCGCGAATTTGCCGATGAGCTCGGCGTACGCCTAGAGATGCGACCAGCTTATCGCATATCCAACCTCTACCCTGCACTGCAGAACGGTGAAATTGACATTATTGCTGGCGGTCTCACTCAGGCAAGCGCCAAAGAGACCCCATTCCGTGCTGGCCCTGCTTACTATTACGTGAGCCAACAAGTCGTCTACAAAACAGGCAGCTGGCGACCAAGAAACCTTGGTCAACTAGTGGATCGTTTACCACAACTGGTTGCTGAAAGTGACGTTGAAAGCACATTAACGATTGCAGACAATGCTGAATTTAATCGCACATTGAGTAGCATTAAGCAACTCAACCCCAGCTTTCAGTTTTGGGTCGACCTCGACTCAGATGTAAACCAGCTTCTGCAATCTGTATCGACCGGTGAAATCCAATTTACTGTGGCGGACTCGGTTGAGCTATCACTGTCTCAACGTATCTACCCTGAACTTGCGATTGCTTTCGAGTTGACCGAAGACCAACCTGTCTCTTGGTTGCTGAGACGTTCAGACGATGAAAGTTTGTATGCTCTGACGATTGAGTTCTTTGGTAAGCGTAAACAGAGTGGTTATCTAGACAAGCTAGAAGAGAAATACATCGGCCATATTGGTAGCTTTGATTATGTTGACACTCGTGCCTTCATTCGAGCACTTGATAACACGCTGCCGAAATGGGCGCCGCTATTCCAGAAATACTCGGGCGAGTTTGATTGGCGCCTGATTGCGGCTCTTGCCTATCAAGAGTCACACTGGAAACCGCATGCGAAATCCCCGACGGGTGTGCGCGGTATGATGATGCTCACTCTACCAACCGCAAAAAGTGTCGGCGTGTCTAATCGACTCGATCCTGAACAATCTATTCGCGGTGGCGCTGAATATCTTCGCCGCATGGTTGCGCGTATTCCTGACAGTGTGACTGAGCACGAAAAGATTTGGTTTGCTTTAGCGTCATATAACGTGGGCTATGGTCATATGATGGATGCTCGCCGCCTGACACGAGCACAGGGTGGCAACCCTGATGCGTGGGCTGATGTGAAAGAGCGCTTGCCGCTGCTGCGTCAAAAGAAATATTACAGCCAAACTCGCTATGGTTATGCGCGTGGCGACGAAGCTCAGAAATATGTCGAGAATATTCGCCGCTATTATCAAAGCATCATTGGTCACGTTGAGAAACACCCAGAGCTTGAAAACGACGAAAGCAAAGAGTTTACGGTAATTGAACCGGTCATATCAGCGGCGCAAGGCAGCATCTCTAGCGCGCAAGGTTCTATATCAGAAGCCAAACCTACTCTTAGCGCTGCGGCTGAAACCGAGGAAAGCCAAGATAGTGAAGCACAACGTTAGCCACCATCAACGGACAAATTTGAAACTGCGACACTGAAAAGAGTCCGTTGAAGTGCAAATTATCTTGAGTTATTGCACTATTTCCATAATATAGGCGTTTGCCATAAAGAAATGGCAGTTGAGTATGGAGGTTTGTATGCTCAGACGCAGAAGACTATCTCAACGCCTCAACAAGACAGTTTCCGCTAATCGCCGCAAGCGAGTACTAGCAAATAACAAAAAGAAACTGATTCGACGTAACAATACTTACGTTCAACTACTGGCTAGTTGAGTTGAGCTAGATAGCAAAGCCGTTGCTCGGGAATAATAGATACTCGGGCAACATCCCCTCCCTTCTTTTGATCCCACGCTTATTCATTACTTTTTGCTTCCAGCAAACGCTTGGCTTGTTTCTCCGCTTTAATCTCTTTTCGACGGCGTTTGAAAAAAGCCTGCAACTGCTCTCGGCACTCTCGCTCAAGCAATCCACCTTCAACGTCAGCATAGTGGAAGGCCGCTTTGCTATCGAATAGGTTTAACACTGTGCCAGCAGCGCCAGCTTTAAGGTCACTTGCACCAAATACCACTCGCTTGACTCGGCTGTGCAGTAGCGCACCAGCACACATCGGGCACGGTTCTAACGTCACATATAAAGTGGTATCTAACAAACGATAGTTGTCTAAAAGCTTACCTGCTTGACGTAGCGTTTGGATCTCAGCATGAGCCGTTGCATCATTATCAATAATGGAGCGGTTATACCCTTGAGCCACGATCTCTCCATCTTTTACCAAGAGCGCCCCTACCGGCACTTCGCCCAAAGCTTCTGCCTTCGCAGCAAGTTCAATGGCGCGGCGCATAAAGGCTTCATCTTGTGAATCGAATAGAGGGTTAGCTTGATTGATGTTCATGATTGTCGTGACTCAGTTTTGCAGATAAGTAATCGATTAGTGTACGCACTTTAGACGTCAGCATTCTGTTTTGCGGATAGAGTGCCCAGATGCCCTCTTTGTTACCTCGGTAATCCGTCAAAAGCTCAATCAGCTCACCAGAGGCTAAATAGGGCTGCACATAATAATCGGGAAGTTGCACAATGCCCAACCCTTTTAGTGCCGCGTTGAGTAAAGCATAGCCACTATTACACTGCATTCGCCCTCGAACCTGTACAAGCCGCTCTACTTTGCGATCATCAAAGCGCCAATACTGGGTACTACCCTGCAAACAATTGTGATATTTGAGCTCTGATAAAGAGTGTGGCTCACCATATTGCTTTAAATACTCTGGACTTGCACAGACAAACATGTGTCTATCGCGCAGCTTCTTGGCCATCATCGTGGAATCATCCAGTCGCCCTAAGCGCACGGCAAGATCAAACCCTTCTGCTACCAAATCTTGCTTTTGGTTTGACAACACCAGTTCAAGCTCAAGGCTTGGGTGCTCCATCAAAAAATCGTGCATGAGTGGCGCTATCACCTGCTCACCATATGTCACAGGCGCGGTCATTTTAATGCTACCTTTCGGCGTCAATTGCAGTTGGTTCACCGCTAACTCCGCATTATTCAGCCCCTCAACCAACGGTTTGCAGTGTTGATAATAAGTTGCACCCACTTCAGTTACTGTTACCTTTCTGGTTGTGCGTGAGAGCAGTTTTACCCCGAGCCGCTCTTCTAAGCTGTTAACTCTGCGACTCACATTGGCGACAGAGGTCCTCATCCGTGTGGCCGCTTTAGTAAAGCTCTGCTCCTCTACAACAGCAACATACTCAATGACCCCTTCCCATTGACTCATAACGTAACAGCCCCCAATTATTACAACTGCGTAATAGTGTATTTCAAAAATGCCGGATTATCACTTTATTGAGAATATATATACTGGACCCAACAACGCAAACAAGCCAGCTTCTACTATTCTTAACTGGCACTTCTCACACAGGATCAGAAGGTAACTCTCATGACTGAACAATTTATTAAATCACGTGCTGCTGTCGCTTGGGGACCAAATCAACCGCTTAAAATGGAAGAAGTTGACGTGATGCTGCCAAAAGCCGGTGAGGTCTTGGTACGCATTGTCGCAACGGGAGTTTGTCATACCGATGCATTTACACTCTCTGGTGATGATCCTGAAGGTATATTCCCAAGTATTTTAGGCCATGAAGGTGGCGGTATTGTGGAAATGATAGGTGAAGGCGTCACCAGTGTTGAAGTGGGTGACCACGTGATTCCTCTCTACACGGCAGAGTGTGGTGAATGTAAGTTCTGTAAATCGGGTAAAACTAACTTGTGCCAAGCCGTGCGTGAGACTCAAGGTAAAGGTCTGATGCCAGATGGTACAACTCGATTCTACAAAGACGGTGAGCCTATTTATCATTACATGGGGTGCTCAACCTTCTCTGAATACACCGTATTACCGGAAATATCACTGGCTAAAGTGAATAAAGAAGCACCGCTAGAAGAGGTCTGCCTACTTGGTTGTGGTGTGACTACGGGCATGGGCGCGGTACTCAATACAGCGAAGGTTGAGAAAGGCGACACTGTAGCGATCTTCGGCTTAGGCGGAATTGGTCTATCTGCGATCATAGGCGCTCGCATGGCTGGAGCCAGTCGCATCATTGGTGTTGACATCAACGAGAGCAAGTTTGAGCTTGCGCAACAGCTCGGTGCAACCGATGTTATTAACCCACAGAAGTTCGATAAACCGATTCAAGAAGTGATCGTTGAGATGACAGATGGTGGCGTGGACTACTCGTTTGAGTGTATCGGTAATGTCAATGTCATGCGCCAAGCCCTAGAGTGCTGCCACAAAGGTTGGGGTGAGTCAGTGATCATTGGGGTAGCTGGCGCAGGCCAAGAGATCTCTACACGTCCATTCCAGTTGGTGACCGGTCGCGTGTGGCGCGGTAGTGCCTTTGGTGGTGTCAAAGGCCGCAGCGAACTGCCAGAGATCGTCAATCGTTACATGGCTGGTGAGTTTGGTCTGCAAGAGTTCATTACTCATACCATGCCTCTTGAAGAGATTAACGAAGCGTTTGAGTTAATGCACAAAGGTGAGAGTATTCGTTCCGTTATTCATTACTAATTCCCCCAACTAACCAAGACGCTAGCGGATCTCTAGCGTCTTTTAGGATCACTCAACAATGAACTTAGAAAACATCAGCCAAGCCAAGGTGTTTGGCGGTTGGCATAAGCAGTACACACACACTTCAACCGCTCTCGATTGCGACATGCGTTTCGCGATATTTTTGCCGCCTAATGCCACGAAAGAGACACCTGTTCCAGTTATGTACTGGCTATCAGGCCTGACATGTACCGACGAGAACTTCATGCAAAAAGCAGGAGCCTTTCGCAAAGCAGCAGAGTTAGGTATAGCTATTGTCGCCCCAGATACCAGCCCTCGCGGAGACAAGGTTCCAGATGATCCCAACGGTGCATACGATTTTGGCTTAGGCGCAGGTTTTTACCTCAATGCCAGTCAACCCCCATGGTCTGGGCACTATCAAATGTACAGCTACATTGTTGATGAGCTACCAAATCTGATTGAAGCGCATTTTCCAGTAACGCAGCAACGGGCGATTTCTGGCCACAGTATGGGGGGGCATGGTGCACTAACTATTGGCCTAAAACACCCAGAGTCTTTCTGTTCTATTTCTGCTTTTAGCCCGATTGTAAACCCGATGAACTGCCCTTGGGGGCAAAAAGCCTTCCATCACTACCTTGGTGATGATCGAACAACTTGGGCTCAATACGACAGTGTCGAACTGCTAAAAACACAAAGCAGTATTCCACCGATCCTTATTGATCAGGGTGATAGCGACAGCTTTTTAACGGAGCAACTGCAACCGGAGAAACTAATGGCTGCAGCCGAGCAAACTGGTCACGTTATTGAGCTAAGAATGCAGGCGGGTTATGACCATAGCTATTTCTTTATTCAGAGCTTTATTGAAGAGCACCTCGACTTTCACGCCACACACCTGTTCCCAAACACTGACGATGAGTAACACAACACGAACCTATCCAACCCCATAAAAACACAAAGCCCGTCATGAAGACGGGCTTTGAATATCTGGAGTATAAGCGGTTTACATTGTGTAAGTGTAAGGTGCTTGAATACCTAGAGGGATACCTAGAGCCCAGTATGCCAGTAGGAAGATAGTCCAACCAATTAGCATCGCAATAGAGTAAGGCATCATTAGAGAAGCTAGTGTACCGATACCTGTCGACTTAACATAACGCTGACAGTAAACCACAACTAGTGGGAAGAATACCATCAGTGGAGAGATAATGTTCGATACAGAATCACCAACACGGTACGCTGCTTGAGATAGCTCTGGAGAGATACCTACTGCCATTAGCATTGGTACAAGGATAGGACCAATCAATGCCCACTTCGCAGAAGCAGAACCAACCAATAGGTTAACGAATGCCGTTAGAAGAATCATACCAACGATGGTTGCTTCACCAGCAAGGTTCATCGCTTTAAGACCTTCAGCACCATAAAGCGCTAGCATAGTACCGATGTTTGACTGTGCGAAAGCCGCTAGGAACTGAGCACAGAAGAATGACATTACAATGTAAGCGCCCATAGTCGACATTGTGTCGCCCATCGCTTTAATTACATCGTTGCTGTTCTTAAATGTGCCTGAAACGCGACCGTAAACATAGCCTGGAATGATAAACAGGATGAAGATTAACGGTACGATTGACTGCATCAGTGGTGCAGAAAATGCTGTGATTTCACCTTCAGGAGAACGCAACGCTGAAGACTCAGGGATGATAGCTGCTACAAGCAGCGCGATACCCGCAACCATAGCCCAACCCGCAGCGCGGAAAGCTTTTGATTCAGTTTCAGTGAAAGTACCAAGATCTGGTGCCTCTTCAGCATCTTCATCAATCTCAGTATTAGCAAGGCGAGGTTCAATAACCTTCTCTGTCACAATCCAACCGATAGTCACAATCAGAATTGAAGATAGACCAGTAAAGAAGATATTTGATAGTGGGTTAACGATGTACTCTGGATCCAGTACGTTAGCAGCTGTTTGTGTAAAGCCAGCTAGTAGTGGGTCGATACCAGATGGAACAAAGTTCGCAGCAAAACCGCCCGATACACCAGCAAACGCAGCTGCAATACCAGCTAGAGGGTGACGACCTGCTGCGTGGAAGATGATACCACCTAGAGGAATAACAAGAACGTAACCTGCGTCCGCAGCAGTGTGCGATACGATAGCAACCAAGATAAGCATTGGTGTTAGAAGTTTCGCTGGTGTGAAGTTCAGCATCTTCTTAAGGCCAGTAGTGATGAAGCCTGAAGAGTCAGCAACACCAACACCTAGCATCGCTACTAAAACGATACCTAGAGGTGCGAAGCCAGTAAAGGTTGTCACCATATTTGCTAGGAAACTCGCTAGAGCTTCACCAGTTAGAAGGTTTGTAACTTCTAGAGCGTCACCAGTACGCGGGTTGATCAGGTCAAAAGAGACGTTTGAAAGTGCAGCTGATGCTACCCATACGATAACTAGTGCCCAGAAGAACAGGATTGCTGGATCAGGAATTTTGTTACCTGCTCGCTCAATAAAGTTCAAAAAGCGATCCATGCCGCTCGGCTTCGGCTCTGGTGCTTTATTAATTGCTTGGTTACTCATGATTAGTCCACATGTTTTGTGTTGCTTTGAATGACTTCGAATCGAGTCTATTTTCGGCGGGTATTGTAGTCAATTCGAATAAAGAAAGCACAAATAACTGTAGCAAAATGTAATATTAGTGAGATATTTTGCAAAAACGCCATGGGCGTGTAACAGGAAATACACACTAACACTCTCAACTGTAAAACAATTTACCTACCACTATGAAAACTCATTGATGTATGGCGGAAGTTGCCGATTTTCAGCTTTGGGGTAGTATTCAAGAAAAATAGCAGCTAATTGTCACTAAACTCACTGTATTTAGAGATCATGGTTTTTAGCTCTACCGACTGGGTTTCACCGAGCCTATCCTGCCAACTTGATTTGATGGTGACGGTTTTTAATGCCCCCGATACGGTCGCAGCAGGTACTGTCCATTCAAGGGTATAATCCCCCGCAGAGATTGCTCCTGTTTCTATTGCTGCAAAACTAGCCGTAGAAATCGTAGAGAATGCATCTGACGCCCCCCGAGTGCGGAACCACTCGAGTTGGTTTTCTGCTAAACGAAGGGCCTCAAGGCTTTTTACTGCATAGTTGGACTGCTGCTCCATGTGTACTTGTAACTTCATCAGGCTGATGGCCCCAACCCCAAGCAATAGAAAAGCTATCAGCACTTCGATAAGACTAAAGCCATATTGTTTAGAGATCATGCCAAGAGCCTCTTTGCCATCGAGGAGTAATGAGTGCGCTTCTAGAATTATCGATTATGTCCTTATTGTATCTAAAGTCTAATGAATCAAAAAAAACTGCTGCCTGATCTGTACTATCGAAATATTGACCGCCTGAGACAGTAAATGACCCATGCTGATAATAAGAGGCAATCGTTCTATAAGACGCTTCTACGACACTTGAAGAGTGATGCAAATGATTGTTCGCATCAAACCCTGACCAGTCGGCGGGTGTTGGAGTATAGTCATAGTTGAAGTGGAACAGGACACCTTTAAATTTATTGTCAGACGCTCCAGAGCTTGGAGCTCCCATGATTGAAAACAAGCCATCATGAACAAGAACTGTCACCCCATCTGTACTTTGAGTAGCATCAACTAAGTTGTTGTAGTCGGTGATTTTAATTTCACAATGCCCTTCCACCCAAAGGTGATGATGCCCTGCTTGAATTGCATCAATCAATGCTATTCCACATTGCGCGCCTGCAGCAGAGATTATATTAAATACACCATTATCTCGAACCTCATTATGTTTCTCTGATTTGACACCAAAATAAGATTCAAATGGTGTTACGTCACTATCCTTTAAAAAGTCCTTGCCTCCTCCAACACCACTTAAAACCGATGTCATATGGTTATTAGCACTTGTATTTGCACAATCTTGATTCGTAGGGTTAGTAAAATTGGTGTACGGAGGCTCACCGTGGATAATGCCTTTGTTATCAGAAACTGCTGAATAAAACCTATTCTTATAACGCAGTGCGATGCACTCCCACCCATCCGTTCCTAGCAACCCTGGATCTGGGGTAGAAAATGTCGCGCTTGAATTAAAATAAATATCAGCGCTCGACTGCATTGCTCCAAAATCTAAACTTCCCGACAGGAGGATCGCCTTATGCAAGCTTTTGTAACCTGCACTGGATGAAACACGATAACCGTATGAGCTGGCTATAAATGTGGGGAACACACCAAAACCTGTATCACAATCCGTTATATTCAGAGGTACACTTCTCTGAACTTTAAACTGAGCCCAGCCACACTCCAACCCACCCTCAGCCAACCAATGCACCTGCCGAGCCTCTATATGGTTATTTGCTCTCTTAATTTGAAAATAGAGCGACTTATAGCTGCCCAAAACCATAATCAACACCACCAAAAGTAAAGCACTGACCACAAAGAGTACTGCCGCTCCGGTTTGTTTTTGTCTCACTGCCAATTCCTCTGCTTGATGGTTAGTGCCTGCCTTGACTCTATGCTTGGTTGGTCTGTAATGTGAGTCACAACTTCGATGCTGACTAGCGCCGTTCTTGCTTTTAGGCCCTCTACTCTTTCGCTTTTCACCTCAAAGTTGCTGAGCTCTATCACTTTGCTATCAAAAAGATTAAAGCAAGTTCCTGTTCCGGTCAGATTAACCACCTCATTGATATCCATGAGTGTGGTACGTTTTTTTTCACACACCAATAGCGAGTTGCTTGCTCCACTGCGCTGTTGATACACAACATTTTTATACAAAGGCAAAGCGCCTGATGTACCTACCTGATAGGCGTACGCTACCAACCCATGATTAACACCATTGAGGGTATATAACGTATCTGTTGCACCCGATATCCGCACAGAGTAACCATTATTTCCATCATACCCGGCACGCTGGAGATCACTGCTGAGCATCTGAACGACACTCGCCGTATTTTGAAGCAAGGTTAGTTGTTTATAGCGCTCTGCCGCCACTTTGTGCACATTGATGTACAAAGAACCAATGGCCATCAGAGCAACAATGCCGATGACCGATGCAATCATTAGCTCAATAAGCCCAGCTCCAATCTGCTTGTTTATCGACATCTAGACTCCCTTCTAGTTACACAATGCAAAACCATAGAAGTTCTCATTATTGTCACTGTCGCTACACACACGCACCCGAGCCGACTGCGTGTGTGAAATAAGTTTAAGTGATTGGTCAGCGCTAGCTATTGGATGAAACTTGATATTGCCGGAAGACGGGCGACCATGCACATCATCAAAACTGATTTGATTTGAAGCATACCCAACCTCAACAACCAGACCTCGAAACTCATTACCATCGAGCTTTTGCAACACATCACCGGAACCTGGGGTTTCATTATCCGTTAGTTCAATTTTCCATTGCCCATCGGCCGATGACACACCAGACATAATCACATGTGCCCATAGGCGCTCACGCCTTAGCACCGCTTGCGACTTGCCTAACAACACGATGCCATGCAGTTCTGCCGCTAGCCGTTTCATCTTGCTGCTTTCTGTTACAGCCTTATAACTAGGAGCAGCCCAGCTGATCAACAGGGCTAAAACCACTAGCGTGATCAACAACTCCAACAAGGTAAACCCGCGATTCAACTCGAAAAACTCCCTGTAAACACTGATATTCAATGGATAACTATTGAACAAATGCTATCAGCAATGAACACTGGTTTAAGTTGAATAAAACAGTGTATGGAAATGATTCAAAAAGAAATGTGTAACAACAGAGTAAAGCGACATCGGGGCATGACATTGATCGAAATATTGATTGCCGTTGTGATCATTGCCGTGCTTACGAGTATTGCTTATCCGAGCTATACCCAACATGTTACTCAGTCGCACCGACAAAGTGCCAAAGCGGATATGTTGAAAATTCAGTTACTTTTAGAAAAAGGTTATACGTCTGGCTATAGCACTAATGAAGTGCTATCGGGAGGCTTGTGCTTAGTCTGCGATACAGACAGTCAGCGCTATGATATCGATATCACTATTTCTGGCTCTCAATACAGCATTAGCGCAACGCCACTGGCAACAAGGGGGCAAAACAAAGATAAGTGTAATGGGAGCCGTTATTCAGAGCTAACACTCAACCAAGCTGGTCAAGCTGAGCCCTCTGAGTGTTGGTAACAATAAAGAAAGGGAAAAATTGGGCTGAGAGTTCAGCCCAAAACAATTTATGCGATGCGGTCTTTATCCCACGCCGCGAGCTTTTCTGCTCGAGCCGCTTCACGCGCTTCACGTTTTTTACGCGCATCACAAGGCTCAGGGCAGTTACACACTTTATCAATGCCTACTGCGCCTAGACCGCCACAGCTGCCTTTAACCACTTTTTTCTGGAAGATGTAACCTACTGCCATTGCTGCAATGACCGCTAAGAAAACACCAAATGTAATTAAAAATGTGCTCATGCTTACCTCTAATTCTGATATTGCTTGTAAGCGCTTGATACGCGCTCTACAAACCCATCTTCTGTCTTAATTATCATCATTGCTGGAATATTTTCCAGCTCGGCAACGGCCATACCCGCTTCTTCACCCATCACCATAAGACCTGTGGCTAAGCCATCAGCAGTCATTGAAGAAGCATCAATCACCGTCACGGAAACCACATAATTATTAATCGGCTTGCCTGTGTGTGGGTCAATGATGTGTGAATATCTTACGCCATTTCGCTCAAAGTAATTACGGTAGTCGCCAGAGGTGGCCACGGCCATATCACCAGGCTCAATAATCTCTTGAATCGAGCGCTCATCCGCTGTCGGCTTTTCTATCGCGATACGCCAAGGGATACTTTCACGGTTCACGCCTTTTAGACGCATCTCACCGCCGACTTCGACCATATAGTCGTTAATCCCTAGGTCATTCAGATACTCGGCTAATACGTCCACTCCCCAGCCTTTTGCGATAGTAGAAAGGTCTACATAAAGTTCAGGAATATCTTTAGTTAACGCATTTCCGTCAATCTTTAAGTGGTGGATACCTGTCATCGCTTTACGTTCAGCCAGCTTCTCATCACTTGGCACTTTATCTCGGCGTGCTTCTGGGCCAAACCCCCAGAGATTGACCAGAGGCCCTACCGTCACATCGAGTGCGCCTTGAGTTAGACCGTTCAAGCGAATCGCTTCTTTCACCACAAGGGCTGTTTGTGGTGATACCTCAAAAGGCTCACTGCTTGTATGCTGATTGAATCGGCTTAGCTCAGAATCCGCTCGATAGGTAGACATTTGATCGTTCACCTCTTCCAGCAAGCGATCGATTTCTTGTTGTACTGCCTCTGAGGTAGGAAGACCTTCTTGGCTAATGTACTTAATATTGTAACTTGTGCCCATAGTTGGGCCACTTAAATGCACTTGCTGACGAGGTTGCTCACAACCTACGAGTGCCAACAAGGAAGCTAATGCAACAAGCCAAACTTTCACTCATTCACTCCTTAAATCCAATTTTTAAATATTCATAGTACAGAGCTAAATCGACTCTCTACTATAAACACTCTCTTTCAAAAACAATGGCTGACTCTATGAGTCAGCCATTAGTATCAATACGTTAGCAAAATGCTTGCTAACTTATGTACTTGTGGGATTAGCCACCGAAGTCATCAAGAAGGATATTCTCTTCTTCAACACCAAGGTCTTTTAGCATGCCGATAACAGCTGCGTTCATCATTGGTGGACCACACATGTAGTATTCACAATCTTCTGGCGCTTCGTGATCACGCAGGTAGTTCTCGTAAAGCACGTTGTGAATGAAGCCTGTGTAACCATCCCAGTTATCTTCTGGCATTGGATCAGACAGCGCACAGTGCCATACGAAGTTGTCATTTTCAGCTTGTAGGCCGTCAAAGTCTTCTACGTAGAACATTTCACGTTTAGAGCGAGCACCGTACCAGAAAGACATCTTACGCTTAGAGTGCAGACGTTTTAGCTGATCGAAGATATGTGAGCGCATTGGTGCCATACCCGCACCGCCGCCGACAAAGACCATTTCTGCGTCAGTATCTTTCGCGAAGAACTCACCAAATGGACCAGAAATCGTACACTTATCACCCTCTTTAAGAGACCAGATAAATGAAGACATGATGCCTGGTGGCACATCAGGGTTGTTTGGTGGCGGAGTTGCAATACGCACGTTCAGCATAATAATGCCGTGCTCTTCTGGGTAGTTAGCCATTGAGTATGCACGGATTGTCTCTTCGTTAACCTTAGACTCGTAACGGAACAAGTTGAACTTATCCCAGTCTTCACGATATTCCTCAGGTACATCGAAGTCAGCGTATTTAACGTGGTGAGCAGGCGCTTCAATCTGGATGTAACCACCAGCACGGAAAGGTACTGATTCACCATCTGGGATTTGAAGTTTAAGCTCTTTGATGAATGTCGCTTTGTTATCGTTAGAGATAACCGTACATTCCCACTTTTTAACACCAAAAATTTCTTCTGGAAGCTCGATGTCCATGTCAGTTTTCATTGCAACCTGACATGCTAGACGTTCACCCTCGCGCGCTTCACCTTTAGTAATATGGTCAAGCTCGGTTGGCAGAATGTCACCACCGCCTGATTTTACTTTTACGCGACACTGACCACATGAGCCACCGCCACCACAAGCAGAAGAAACGAATACGCCAGCGCCCGCTAGAGCGCTCAACAGCTTTCCGCCTGGTTGTGTAACGATCGCCAATGATGGGTCATCGTTCACAGCGATCGTAATGTCACCTGATGGTACGAGCTTAGATTTAGCGAATAGAATCACTAATACTAGAGCCAGTACGATTAGGGTAAACATCACTACACCAAGAATAATAGTATTCATTGATTATTCCTTAATTGTTACGGTTTACCCGAATTACAGTTGAACACCAGAGAAAGACATAAAGCCTAACGCCATAAGACCTACTGTGATGAACGTGATACCAAGGCCGCGTAGACCCGGAGGCACATCAGAGTACTTCATCTTCTCACGAATACCTGCAAGCGCTACGATTGCTAGCATCCAGCCGATACCAGAACCGAAGCCGTAAACGACTGATTCTGCGAAGTTGTAGTCGCGCTGTACCATGAAAGATACACCACCGAAGATCGCACAGTTCACCGTGATAAGAGGTAGGAAGATACCCAGCGCGTTATATAGCGGCGGGAAGAAACGGTCTAACACCATCTCTAGAATCTGTACCAAAGCAGCGATAACACCAATGAACGTAATGAAGTTCAAGAAGCTAAGATCAACACCTTCAACTAACACGTTTTCTTTCAACACTAGGTTGTAAAGAAGGTTGTTCACTGGTACTGCGATAGTCAATACAACAACAACCGCGACACCTAGGCCAAATGACGTTTTTACTTTCTTAGAAACCGCTAGGAATGTACACATACCCAGGAAGAAAGAAAGAGCCAAGTTTTCGATGAAAATCGATTTAACTAATAAGCTAATGTAATGTTCCATAACGTCCTTACTCCTTCGCTTCTACTTGTTCAGGCTTGAACACACGGATTGCCCAAATTAGGAAACCGATCAAGAAGAAAGCGGATGGTGCGAGTAGCATCATACCGTTTGGCTGATACCAACCACCATTGCTCACAAGCGGCAATACTTCCATACCAAATAGCTTGCCTGAACCAAACAGTTCACGGAAGAAGCCTACTGTGATGAGTACAAAACCGTAACCTAGACCGTTACCAATACCATCAATCAAAGAAGGAATTGGCTCTGACTTCATCGCATATGCCTCTGCACGGCCCATAACGATACAGTTAGTGATGATAAGACCTACGAATACCGACAACTGCTTAGAGATGTCGTAAAGGTATGCCTTCAACACTTGGTCTACCACGATTACCAATGAAGCGATGATCGCCATCTGAACGATGATACGCACACTGTTTGGAATGTGGTTACGGATTAGAGAAACAGAGAAGTTAGACAGTGCCGTAACGAAGATTACCGCGAGTGTCATTACAAATGCTGTTTCAAGCTTGGTCGTTACTGCCAATGCAGAACATACACCTAGAACCTGAAGCGCAATCGGGTTGTTATCCAAGATTGGCGAGACTAGGTTTTGTTTCATGTCTTTAGTCGCTGACATTAGTTCAAGCCTCCATCACGAACTGAGGTAAGGTATGGACCAAAGCCCATGTCACCCAACCAGAAGTCGAAAGTGCCCTGAACACCGTTGCCGGTCAGTGTTGCGCCAGATAGGCCGTCAACACCGTGTTCAGAACCGGCTGGTGCGCCGCCTTTCACGATTTGGATTGCTGGTTTGTGGTTTTCATCAAACAGTTTTTTACCCACAAACTGTGCACGCCATGCTGGGTTCTCAACTTCACCACCAAGTCCAGGTGTTTCACCTTGCTCGTAGTAAGTGATGCCCGATACTGTGTTACCGTCACTTTCAACAGCAACAAAAGCGTACATCATTGACCAAAGACCGTTACCGTGAACAGGAAGGATGACTTTTGAGAAACCATCTTCTGCTTTCACTAGGTAAACCACACCCGTGTTAGCACGGCGTAGGATTTTAGCGTTATCTTCATCTGAAGCTAAGCGAACTGACGTTGCAGGATCTTTCGCTGCCTTACGTTGGTCGTATGCTTGCGCATCGCCTTCAACGTATTCGCCGGTATCAAAGTTTACCAAGCGAGGCTCGATGTACTCGGCAAAAAGCTCAGGTACTGAACCCTCAGCTGAGATGCCTGCGACTTCAACAATCTTGCTCTGCTTATCAAGCACAGCGTTGGCTTGTTGCTTGCTGCGAAGGCCCACTGCTGCCGCTGATACGATGATTGAACAAACTAAGCTAAGTCCGACAACAACGCCCAGCGTCTTTTTAATGCTATCGTTATTACTTGCCATAGCGCGCTAGTCTCCGTTTGATGTTCTTCTCGATTACAACGTGGTCGAACAAAGGTGCAAACAGGTTCGCGAATAGGATAGCCAGCATCATACCTTCTGGGTATGCTGGGTTAACCACACGAATCATTACACACATTGCGCCAATCAAGATGCCGTACCACCATTTACCTGTATTAGTAAATGATGCCGACACTGGGTCAGTCGCCATGAAGAACATACCGAATGCAAAACCACCAAGTACTAGGTGCCAGTGCCAAGGCATGCTGAACATTGGGTTAGTGTCTGAACCGATGACGTTGAACAGTGTTGAAACTGCAATCATACCAACCATAACACCTGCGATGATGCGCCACGATGCGATTCGCATGTAGACTATCATTGCAGCACCAATTATCAGCGCTAGCGTCGATACTTCACCGATAGAGCCTGGAATGTTACCAATGAACGCATCCATCCAAGTGATAGGCGCGCCAGTAACTACATTCATAAGCTCGCCGTTACCGCCCTGTGCCCACTGGCTTAGTGCTGTTGCACCAGAGAAGCCGTCAGCAGCAGTCCAAACTACGTCACCCGAGATTTGTGCTGGGTAAGCAAAGAATAGGAATGCACGACCAGCTAAAGCCGGGTTTAGGAAGTTGCGGCCAGTACCACCGAAGATCTCTTTTGCAACAACAACACCAAAGGTAATACCTAGTGCCGCTTGCCAAAGAGGTAGCGTTGGTGGAACGATCAAAGCAAACAAGATTGAAGTCACAAAGAAACCTTCGTTAACTTCGTGCTTACGAACCATACAGAACAGTACTTCCCAGAAACCACCAACGATAAATACCGTTGCATAGATAGGTAGGAAGTAGGTTGCACCTAACAGCATCTTACTTGCCCAACCGGCCTCTGCGGTGAGTGTCCCGCCGAGCATCTCGGTTAGCCAGTAGTGCCAGTTACCTGCAATTACTTGGTTAAGCTGGTCGCCAACATAAAGGTGGTTAAGCGCAGTAATTGCCTGCCCACCCGCGTTGTACATACCCCAGAACATTGCCGGGAATACAGCGAACCAAACCATGATCATGATGCGTTTTAGGTCAACGCTATCACGTACGTGCGAGCTCTTTTTAGTGACAAGACCAGGCGTGTAGAACAGCGTTGCCGCTGCTTCATAGAGAGCAAACCACTTTTCGTGTTTGCCGCCGGGTTCAAAATGATGCTCGATGTCTTCAAGAAACTTCTTAAGAGCCATGAGGATTACCCTTCCTTCTCAATCGTGTCTAGGCATTCACGAAGCAGTTGACCGTACTCGTATTTACCTGGACAAACAAAGGTACACAACGCTAGATCTTCTTCATCTAGTTCAAGTGCACCCAGTGCCTGAGCACTATCGATATCACCTGCACATAGATCACGAAGCAGCAGTGTCGGTTCCATATCTAACGGCATTACGCGTTCGTAGTTACCAATTGGAACCATCGCACGGTCACTACCATTAGTCGTAGTTGTCATGTTGAACAACTGACCTTTGAATAGGTGACCAAGGAAAGAGCGAGTTACAGAGAACTTGTTCTTACCTGGCATCGCCCAGCCAAACAACTCTTTATCACGACCTTCGCGTAATACAGAGATTTGGTTGTGATAACGACCAAGATAAGCGTGAGGACCTGTTGCATGAGTACCTGTTAGTACAGAACCTGAAATCACACGTACTTCACCTGGCATCAACTCGTTATCAGTAACATTTTCTAGGCTTGCTCCTAGAGTTGTACGAATCAAACGAGGATTGTTCACAACTGGGCCTGCAACTGAGATAACGCGGTCGGTGTAGAGTTCACCAGTCAGGAACAACTTACCAAACGCAATCACGTCTTGATAACCAATGTTCCACGCGATATTTTCAGCGTTAACAGGGTAAAGGAAATGCATGTGAGTCCCTACAAGACCCGCTGGGTGCGGACCTGAGAACACATGTTCTTCAACATTAGATTGACCTGAGCGCGGTAAACTTGTGCCTTTTTTGCACACATAAACCTTGCCTTCAGTCAGAGCACAAAGAATATCAAGACCAGCAACGAATGCTTCTGGTTGCTCATTGATAATCAATTCAGGCTCTGCAGCAAGAGGATTGGTATCCATTGCTGTTACGAAGATAGCTTGGGTAGTTGAGCCTACGGCAGGTACCTTGCTGAACGGTCGAGTACGTAAAGCGGTCCAAAGACCAGATTCAACCAACTGATTTGAGATCACTTCACGATCCAAACCGGCCAATTGACCTGCTTCAAACTTATCGAACGTCACCTGCTCGTTGCCTGCCACTTCAATCACTACTGACTGAAGTACACGCTTCGCGCCACGGTTAACCTCGATCACTTTACCGCTTGCTGGTGAAGTAAATTTCACGCCAGGATTCTTTTTATCTTCAAAAAGAATTTGACCTTTCTTTACTTCATCGCCTACGCGAATATGCATTGTTGGACGCATACCCACGTACTCTTCGCCAAGCAAGGCGACTTTGTTGATGGCTTTGCCATCACTAATCACCTGAGATGGAGCTCCCGCGATCGGAAGATCCAGTCCCTTCTTTATTGTAATCATACGCACTTGCACTACTTTATCGGGAAAAAGATTCTTTTAATTGCGTAATTTAAGACACGACATCAGTGTCCGGTTCTGGCTCACTCCGGCAGCCAGAATCGCAACATCCTATTAATAGTCTCGCTACATAACTGCACTGAGACCTATCAGGTCCGGTAGTGTAGCATTTTTTGTGGAAAATATGCCATGACCAAACCCCCTATAAGATAGAGAAAATGTCAGTAAATAAGGCAACTATGTAAAACAAAACTCATATTTTTGAGCGAACGCACACACTTTGTTAGGTAAGCTAAATGGGAGGGATATGTGCGTTAATATTTTGCAATATTTTAAATTAACATTTAATAAACACTCATGCGTGTTCACGACGTCGTCAAAACGATTCCGTCACTCACGTCTCAAAAGCGTTCATTCAACGGTCGGTTGCTTCTTGCTGCCTCCCATACACATCGGACTGTCTGGCGCAAAACCTTGCTCTTGTCGCCACTCCTCTTCCGTGTAGGTATGCATAGCCAAAGCGTGAATCTCATTGGCTAGTTCTTCAGATAACACCTGATTCACCATTCTATGACGCGCAATCAGACGCTGCCCTTCGAATTGTTTGGTGACAATAATGACTTTAAAGTGGCTTTCTGAACCGACAGGAACACTGTGCATGTAACTCTCATCAATCACTTGTAGGTGACTGGGATCGAACGCGCTGTGAAGCTTTGTCTCTATTTTTTCTTGAATCATAACGACGCTACCCTGCTGCTATACTGTGAACAGTATTTCAATATTTGATTGTTTGTGTACTGAGCCATTTACCACTAAACAGTGAACTTTAAGTCTAGTACAAAAGGTTTTGGTTTCTTGCTCTAACAACATTTGAGACAATAGAAACAACGAAAAATGGCAAAATTATCAATAATGAAAACTGAGCTTTCACTCCACGATCAAACCTTGACACTACATAGATACCCTATCCGCTCCAATGAGACGCTACAAGCGTGGGATGCTGGGGATGAGTACTTGATCAATCACTTGGTTGAAAACGAGCTCATTAAACACAAAAAGGTGCTGATTTTAAATGACTCTTTTGGGGCATTATCGTGCTTTTTGTGTGACAAATGTCATGTCTTTACTATGACAGATTCTTTTATCGCCACGAGTGCGATGAAGATGAACTTAGACAAGAATCACATATCTCCTCCGGTAGTATTAAAAAGTACCGATGTACTGCCCGAAGATATCGATTTGGTGTTAATGCAACTACCAAAAAGCAATCGCATGCTGACATGGCAACTGAGTCAACTTCGCACGCTTTTGCCGCACGCAACACCTGTGATTGCGGTCAATAAAGCAAAAGATATCCACAGTTCCACACTCAAGATGTTTGAACGCTATCTGGGAGAGACAAAAACCTCACTCGCATGGAAAAAGCATCGCCTCGTTTTCTCTGCGGTTGATCATTCTATTTCAGAGCAGGTGGTGGAGAGTCATGATTGGACGGTGGATGAATATGACATTCACCTAACCAATTTGGCCAATGTTTACTCAGGAGAAAGCCTCGATCTTGGCGCTCGTTTTATTCTCCAACACTTACCTGACAATCTACACCAGTCAAGAGTGATAGATTTAGGCTGTGGAAATGGTGTATTGTCAGTTCGACTTGGGCAGTTAAATCCCGATATTTCATTAACTTGTGTTGATGAAAGTTATATGGCGGTAGAGTCAGCGATGCGCAATTTAACCGCCAACAATATCCGCGCAAAATACGAAGGTATCGCAAATAACTGTTTAGACAATTTTCCGGCCAACAGTGCTGACTTAATCGTCTGTAACCCCCCTTTTCACCAACAGCAAGCGGTGACGGATCATATTGCTTGGCAAATGTTCTGTGATGCAAAGCATGTTCTTGATAAGGGAGGGAAATTATTAGTCATTGGAAACCGTCACCTCGGCTACCATAACAAGTTATCGAGACTGTTCACCAAAGAGCAAGTGCGAATAGTCGCCAGTAACAACAAGTTTGTGATTTTAGAAGCTACAAAGTAAAAGGAACTCACCATGAAAAAACTGATTCTCGCCGCCTCTGTTGCACTCCTTACGGCATGTGCTGCGCCGCAGCAAGAGCAGATAGATTTCATGCCAAAATCTGTATTAAGTAATAGCGATATCGTTTCTGGCAAAAGCTATACGTTAACAAGTCGTGATTCTCGCTCAGCGCAATATGTTGCGCTACTCGATAGTGGTCGTTCTAACATCGAGCCTATCCATGCTCGCCAAAACTTACGCATCACACTAGAAAATGCCCTTGCTGACCAGTTTGCCTCTCAAGGTTTCCGTAACTCAGTCAACAGCGACAGCTCTATTGAGCTTGATATTCAAGAGGCGTTAGTCAACGTTACTCAAACGATGATGAGCAATGAGATGAACGCTCATGTGACTTTAGTGCTTACACTTGAAACACCGACTGGAAAAATGGTTAAAACGTACACAGGCACAGCACAAAAAACCGGCTCATTCAGCGCTTCTAAAGAAGAGGTTCAAACCGTTCTTAATGATGTTACTGACCTCGTGTTAGTCGAGATTTCCAAAGATAAAGAGCTACAAAACTACATGAAGGATCGCTTCTAATGAAAAAACTCATGCTTTTATGTGCTGCCCTTGTCAGCAGCTTTGCGTTTGCAGGCCCAAAGGTTCAATTTGAAACCAATCAAGGTAGCTTTACCCTTGAGCTCAATGAAGAGAAAGCCCCAATTACTGTTGAGAACTTTCTACGTTACGTAGAAGATGGCAGCTACGAGGGCACGATCTTCCATCGTGTGATCCCTGGCTTTATGGCTCAAGGTGGTGGCTTCAATAAAGATATGAAGCAAATCGGCACTTACGAGCCAATTAAAAATGAAGCGAGTAACGGTCTGAAAAACGATACAGCGACTATTGCCATGGCACGTACCAATAACCCTCACTCTGCAACGCGTCAGTTTTTCATCAATTACGCTGATAATGACTTCCTTAATGCAAGCAGTCGCTCTGACGGTTACGCTGTATTCGGTCACGTAACCGAAGGCTTTGATACGATAATCAAAATTGGCCAAATTCCAACAACACGCGCGGGTCGTATGCAAGACGTACCATCGCAAACCGTTGTAATCACCAAAGTAACCCTTCTAGACTAATATGATGACGCGGAGAGTATGCCTCTCCGCATTCATCATCTATACCAAGCCATACACCTCAAGGAAGACCATGTCTCTCAATTCTTCTTCACCTTCTTGGGGTGAAACCCTAAAAAGTTACCACGACAAGCGCTTACTCTGGGTGTTCATGCTCGGTTGCTCAAGCGGCTTCCCTTGGGTATTGATTGGCTCGAACATGTCTGGTTGGTTAACTGATGCGGGTTTGACTCGCTCTGCTATTGGCTATTTTGGCAGCGTGTTTGTGGTCTACGCGATCAACTTCTTATGGGCGCCTTTGGTCGATCGTGTCAAACTGCCTCTGCTGCATCGTTGGTTAGGACAACGCCGTAGCTGGATTCTCTTGTGCCAAAGCTTGGTTTTAATCGCCACCCTATTTATTGCTGGTGTAGACCCTGCAGAGAACTTGATGTTTACCTCGATGCTCGCGCTCGGTATTGCCATTGCCTCAGCGACTCAAGATATTGCGATTGACGCCTATCGTATTGATACTTTTCCTAAAACTGAAGCATCAAAGCTCCCTCAGGCATCCGCCATGGCGGTGATCGGTTGGTGGACTGGCTACTCTCTTCCTGGCTATCTTGCCTTTATCAACGCAGACAGCATGGGCTGGAATGGTGTATACAATGGCATGGCCTTCATCATTGTATTATTGATGGTCTTTACTCTACTGGTTGGCGAGCCCATCACCAATCGAGATGCGCTGCAGGCACAAGCCGAAGCACGCCACAACAAACTGGTTAAATCGAAACTGGTTGCCTGGCTTAGCGTAACCTTGATTGAACCCTTTATTGACTTCTTTAAGCGTAATGGCGTGCGAGTCGCCATCACTCTTCTGCTCTTTGTGTTTCTATTTAAGATTGGTGAGGCCTTCTTGGGGCGTATGTCGATCACCTTCTATAAAGAGATCGGATTTAGTAATGAACAGATTGGCTACTACTCGAAATTGCTCGGTTGGGGCACAACCATGCTCTTCACTCTCGTGGGCAGCATGTTTAATGTCCGCTTCGGCATTGTTCGCGGCTTAATGATCGGTGGCATTGCGATGTCAGCCAGTAACCTGATGTTTGCATGGATTGCAAAAGTGGGCCCTAGCGAAACCTTATTCCTCGCGACTATCTTTGTTGATAACTTCACGACCGCATTCTCGACTGTGGCTTTTGTTTCGTTCTTGACCGTGTTAACAGGCCAGGCATTCTCTGCAACTCAATATGCACTACTCGCATCGCTGGGGAACTTAGGCAGAACCACACTGGCCTCATTCAGTGGTGAGTTAGCTGATTGGTTAAATGACTGGTCGCTATTCTTCGTTATTACTGCACTTATGGTCATTCCAAGTCTAATTATGCTCTACTCTTTGAGACACTACTTCAAAGATATTATTAACCGATCACAACAGCGTACAGACTAATTGCCTATCATTGACCAAACCGCATAAAAAATGGGAAGGCTATTCGCCTTCCCATTGTTGTCTTCCTCGTTCGTTAAGGATACATCCCCTTGCCGAATAGGTTGAAGATCCTTGCCACCCCTTGAGTGAAAATCATTGGTTCTGTCAATACGGTAAGACACAAGCAGTCTTCACCCGCTTGCGTAAACGGCGCATGCTTGTGAGACGTATCTCTGGTGAGAAAATCACCCGCGTGATAATGGCCATCTTCGTCGCTAAAACCACCATGCAGAATCACAGTTGTCTCTTCGCCCTTGTGCGTGTGCTGCGGCACTTGTGCGTCTTCGTTGATGTACAAAAGATTGACGCGAGCTTGAGTGTCAAGGTCTATAGCCGCGCTATACACCTTGCCCCCGTAACTCGTCCAATCGCTTATGCGCTCAACATGTCTGCTCAAAATCCTAGGTAAAACGAACGTCTTTCCGTTAGGTGTACTAATCGTCGCTTGGTCGTTGCTTTCCTCAGTTAAAAGGGGCGATTGTCGCGCCTCCAAAGAGGATTCAATGGCAGTTATCGCGTCTAGCATATCTTCCAGCGCTTTTGAGTCATTGTTGTCTGTACTGTGCGCAACATCCGCTTCAAATAGTAGGTTAGCGCATCGTGCTTCAAGCTCAGACGCTTTTGCTTTACATTCACTACATTGCTCTAAATGAAGAGAGATAGTGAATCCATTCACATCGTCCAAAGCCCCTTCGCAATAGTGTGTTAGCTGTTGATGAGAAGGATGAATCTTCATAATTGGTCTGCCTCAATAGAAATTCTAAGTTTTTCTACTGCAAGTCGTAAGCGTGACTTAACAGTGCCGAGCGGAATATTGAGCATATCCGCGACTTGTTGCTGAGGGAGTTCTTCCAAATAGACAGCTTGTACTACTGTTCTTTGCGCCTCAGGGAGTTTGTCTAAATACTTCACTACCTGCTCTTTGAGCATCTCATGCTCGGGAGCATAATGCTCAACGAGGTCTGGCGGACAATAATCTGCTGGCCAGATATCCTCAGTGCTAATGTGTGAAGCACGACCTTTATATTTACGCAGCGCATCGAAGCACAGGTTTCGTGCAACCGTATAAACCCAAGTAGAAAGAGAACTCTTACTGCCATCAAATAAGTGCGCTTTTTGCCACACTATCGTCATCGTCTCTTGCACCATTTCTAGCGCGACTTGCTCTTGACCCATGTGCTTGTAGGTGAACTGCTTCAATCGTGGAGCAAAATGACTAAAGATGACGGCAAACGCCTCTTTATCACGAGCCTTAACCCTGCTCATGAGCTCAGTCCACTCTTGACGAGTAAAACTTTGACTGTTTCTTTCCGCCATGCTTTGTCCTTAGTTTTGGGGTGAGCGAGCCACCCCTTTCCAACAATCAGTTAATCAGTGATGTCTGCGAGTAAAACACTGAACCCTGTCCCACTAGCATCATCAATCGCTATCGCTGAGTAGACGACTCCGTTTTGTACCGAAACAGGAACCGCATCGATGGCTACCACAGTAGGCTGGCCTGCTACTGTAACTGTTAAGAAGTAGTCACCCTCTGCGACATAAATGCCTTGTATACTGTCTTTGTACGTAAAAGCACTGAGGGCTGGATCACTTCCTTCGATCGAGGCGTTTGCCGTGAGGTAGACATCCACCGACTCAGCGATCGGATTGCCAGCGGCGTGTACTACGTTAAGTATAGCGCTGGTCGCAACACTGCGTCGTTTATCTTCAATAACCAAAGGCTCTATTGCGAGTGGTGACGCCGTTGTTAGCACAGCGAGAACACTATAGTTGCCGCCTCCAGCCAGAGATAAACCATCTACGTCTATCAAAGATGTCGTTGTGCCTCCGACGAACACATCAATGTCATAATCGCCAGCTGCGAGGTCAAGAAAGCCTGATACGGTTTTAAATGGGACACCCTGTAGAGCTTCAACCGGCGATCCATTCAAACTAATGTCTACTGCAGGAGCACCATCAACTAGGTGGCCGACACGGACTTCTGCTGGATCGTTAGTGTCGTGTACGATCGCAGTGTTAGTGCCATAAAGTACCATAAGCTTGACGGGCGATGCGGACTCTGACGAATCAGGGTTTATCACAGCTGCAACGGTGAGCTCGCTACCTGCTGCTAAATCGATGGCACCGGAGTCAAAGGCCACCACACTACCGTCCACGGTCTCTAAACGTACTCGATAAGAACCAGCAGGCACATTCACTACGCCGGTAAAGTCTTTGTAGCCGAGTGTTGCAAGAGGCGTCGATTCAGAAATTGTTGCACTCGGACCCGTGACATAAACGTTAACGTCACCCACGCCAGATGCGGCATGAACGACTTGGACGTCCAGCGAGCTTGAATCCGCGCTGCCTGCTGATGGTCTGGTCACAATCAGCGGCTCAACGAGGTTATTTGCTCCATCTGCATCACCGACGACAAAAACGGTGTAACTGGTGTCTTCAGCGAAATCGATTTCGCTGCGTGGCACGACAGTGAGCACGTCAGTACCTGGTAGCTGGACGTCGACTTGTACAGCGTTTATTCCTGCGTTAATCGGTAAGAAGCCTGACGCCATTGCGTAATCGACATCTGTCAGTGCGGCCTCGTCATTGAGCCACACATTCGCTCGGGGCGCATCTGGTGAAGCGTGGACTGCTTGCAGGTAAGTTTGAGTACTTGATACTGCCGCGACAGAGACATCATCGTCGTCATCACAGCCGATAAGAGCCACACTGGTTGCCATCAGTGTCGCAAGTGTTAGTTTTTTCATTGTTCCAATTCCTCTAATGCGATTTCGGAGACTCGATAGCCTGTGACAAGAACATTAAAGCCTCATCACTGTTTGCTTGCACTGAAAGAAAATCAAAATGGCTGACTTTCAGCGGCAGCAACTCTAGCCACCTTTGAGATACCCAAACAGCATCTTCAAAGTGGCACGAGTCATACATTTCAGAAATTTGCGGGAAATGTTCATAGACTGAGCGTAAATGAGCGCTTACATACTCGAACTCATTGTCTATCATTGCCTGTGGCCATGGTGGCATCCAGTTAACATCCGCTCTTCGAAGCCCGTCTTTTTCAACGGAAATCTGCAGTGTCTCGAATGTTTTATCACCGATTACAGTGATCCCTAACATGCCATCTTCAAGTTCTTCGAAATCAACAATGTTGACGTATGTTCCGTGAGTCGACACGTTGCGAGGAGGTGGCGCGCCCTCATCATTAATCAAACACATACCAAAGCCTTCATCGTTGCGAAAGCACTCTTTCACCATGCGTAAGTAGCGCGGTTCAAAAATGCGCAGTTTGAGTTTCCCTTTGGGAAACACCACTGAACGCAACGGAAAAAGCATGATGTTTGACATAAATTAGAACCTCTCGTTTTGGTCACTGATTTGCTACGAGATAAACACACCGCAGATCAAAAGAATTGTGAGAACACCCAACAAACCAAGCTGATCCAGATCACACTTTAAAGGCAACAAAAAGCAAACATTTGCGCAAACGTTTGTATAAGTTCTCAAAAAGTTCCCTTTAATTAATTGTTTTTGTGATTCAGGTCACACAAAAGAATGCAATTTATCGTTTCGATCACTTTTATTTGAGATTTAAATCGCTATCATTCTGCTCCGTAAACAAGGTGAACAAAGATTGTTCGCCATAAAGTTCATTTATCTTTTTAGAGAGTTCCCAGTATGCGTAAATCACTTCTATCTCTAGCTATGATTGCAGCAGCAGCTGCTACTTCAGCTCAAGCAGAAAAACTATATGACTTTGGTTCAGTGTCTTTGAACCACATTGAATGGTTTGACGCAAACCCACACCACGATCAACTTGGTTTCCTAGAAGTAGAATACGGTGCAGGCTACACTTGGGGTTCTCACTACGGCTTCATTGATTTCGAAACTACTTACCCTGATAAAGGCCTTTCTGTAAAACAGAATGTAGCTCTAAACATTGGCCAAAGTGACTTTGCTGTTTACGGTCAAGTATTTCACGCTCAATCACTAGAAAGTGGCAATGACTTCTACTCAACTGATTGGGTTGCAGGTCTTCAATATAACGGTTTCGACTTTGGCAAAATCTTGTTCAAACCATTCCTTGGTGCGGTTTACTCAAACAATGATTCAAACAGTGCTGATTTTAACGGTGCTATGTACGGTCACTTGCTAGTACTGCCAATCAACGAGCAATTCTCTATCACTAACTGGCACGAAACTCAGTTTGCTAAAGACAGCAAGTTTGATGGCAAATCATACTCACACAACGGCGCGATCGCTGCGTGGTACCACACACCAGTAGAAAACTTTGACCTTGGTCTTCAATACCGTTATGGCTACCACAAACTAGGTACTTACGCTCAAGATGGTAACTACGGCGCTATCTTTACAGCAAAATACAACTTCTAATCCAACTTGAAGTTATAGAATCCAAAAATGGCGCTCATCGAGCGCCATTTTTATTGCATTCCCTTCACGCTTAATTATCCTTAGCAGCAAATACTCCAACTCCTCTCTTGCTGTGAATATTACAATTGTCGGTCCCGGTGCCATTGGCTGCTTGTGGGCATATCATTTGGCACACCATGGCCATCAAGTCTCCTTATGGGGGCGAGAAAACTTATCTAAAGCCAGTATCCAACTCGATCAAAATCCACCCGTCGCTTTGGCCTATAACCAAGTTTCAGAACTGCAAAACGCAGACCTGATACTGCTCACCGTCAAAGCGTGGCAAGTAGAGGAAGCGCTGCGTCCGTTGGTTAGCCATATTCATCACGATAGCATGGTGATGTTGATGCACAACGGTATGGGCACCGCTAATTGGCTGCAACAAACCCTACCTAATAACCCGCTCCTGCTTGCGACTACAACACATGGAGCGCTTCGAGTGGCGAATCATGCCTTCAATCACACAGGCGTAGGCGTTACCCACCTCGGCGGAATTAATACATCAGGCAGACGGTGCTCGTTTTTAGCCGAGGTGTTGCAGCACTCGCTGTCTGACGTAACGTGGTGCGAGGATATTGAACAAGCCCTATGGAATAAGCTGGCGATTAACTGTGCAATCAACCCATTAACGGCAAAGTATTCTATACCCAATGGGCGTCTTGCAGACGACGAGTACTATTCACATCTGTGCAATGTGGTTAAAGAAGTACACCTAGTCATGCAAGCGGAAGGCATATGTATCGATTTAGCGGAACTGCAAAATAAAGTGGATGACGTGGTACGCCTAACAGCAAATAACCTCTCATCGATGCAGCAAGATATTGCACACCACAGACGCAGTGAAATTGACTTTATTACTGGCTATTTACTCTCGCGAGCCCGCGCACATCAGCTAGAGTTACCGTATAATCAAGCGCTGTACAATGATATCCAGCGTCTGGAGCAGACCTTTGAACAAGAGAAATAACCCATGAGCAAAAAAGTCCTCGTCCCAATAGCCCCTGGCACTGAAGAGATGGAGGCCATCACCATCATCGACATCATGATTCGTGCTGGCTACGATGTGGTCACAGCAACCGCTGACTTTGATGGTGCGTTAACCATGAAAGGCTCGCGTGGTATTACTCTTACCGCCGATTGCACTCTAGTCGATATAGCCGATGATGAATTTGATGCAGTGATTCTACCCGGCGGCGTTGGTGGCTCTGAGGTGTTTCGCGATAGCACGGTGTTAGTCGAAATTGTTCGTCAGCAAATGTATGAAGGTAAGTTAGTCGCGGCCATTTGCGCTGCACCCGCACTAGTGCTTCAACACCATAACCTCTACCCTGAGGCATTAATGACCTGTCACCCAAGTTTTCAGCCGCACATTCCAGAGAAAAACTGGCGTGTTAAGCGTGTCACTTATGACGTGAACCACAATGTAATGACCAGCCAAGGGCCGGGTACTGCTCTTGAATTTGCAATGGAAATCATCATTCACCTATCAGGTAAAGCGCACGCGTGGACTGTGGCAGAACCTATGGTGCCGGTGCCTAACCTACACTACAACAAACTAGGTGAAGACGGCGATGCTTGATATTGATGCGATTCGCGGTCAGTTCCCTGCACTGCGTCAAAGTGTTAATCAGCAGCCATTGATCTACCTTGATAGCGCGGCAACAACACAAAAACCGCAGTGCGTCATCGACGTGATTAGCCACTACTATTCACTACAGAACGCCAACGTACACCGTGGTAGCCATAGCCTGACGGCAAATGCCACCAGCCAATTTGAAGCGGCGCGAGATACCGTAGCTCAGTTTATTGGTGCGCAGAGTAAAGAGATTATTTGGACTCGAGGCGCGACTGAGGCGCTGAACTTAATCGCACAAACATACGCGCGCAGCAACTTAATGGCGGGAGATGAAATTCTCGTAGGCGAGATGGAGCATCACGCCAATATTGTGCCTTGGCAAATCGTTGCTGAGCAAACCGGTGCCAAGCTGGTCAAAATCCCAATGACGGATGACTGCCAATTAGATATGGCAGCCTTTGACGCACGACTTAGCCACAAAACCAAGCTGGTTGCCGTTGCGCAGATCACCAATGTCACCGGCACACGCCAACCGATTGAGACGATCATCGCCAAGGCGCATCGCGTTGGTGCCAAGGTAGTGATCGATGGCGCGCAAGGCATTGTGCATGAGCAATTGGATATGTCGACACTCGATGCCGACTTCTATGTATTTTCTGGTCACAAGCTATTTGCGCCAGCTGGCATCGGCGTTCTCTATGGCAAATTGGAGCTACTTGAAGCAATGCCTCCTTGGCACGGCGGTGGCAAGATGGTCGAACGGGTCTCTTTTGAGCGCACGACCTTTTCACAACTGCCTGGCAAGTTTGAGGCAGGCACGCCAAACGTCGCTGGTGCTTTAGCCCTTGCAGAGGCTATCAAGTGGTATCGTTCTCTAGAGCTAGACCGGGTAGAAAAGCACATTCACCACCTGCAAGACAAGGTTTATCAAGCTCTAAGTGAAATAGAAGATATTAAGGTACTCGGCTACCAACCCGGTGCATCCGTCATCACCTTCATTATGGACGGTGTGCACCATCAGGACATCGCCACACTACTCGACCAACAAGGTATCGCTGTACGCGCCGGGCACCATTGTGCCCATCCACTCATGGATGCCTTAAATGTCAAAGGAACGGTGCGTATTTCGCTGGCGGTGTATAACACCGAAGAAGATGTGCAGCAGTTAATTACTGCTATTGAGAAAGCGGTGGATATGCTTTGAAGGTTGAAGGTTGAAGGTTGAAGGTTGAAGGTTGAAGGTTGAAGGTTGAAGCAGTTTCAATCCTTTTTCCTTCTGCCTCAATCCTTATTTGACGCTTTTTATCTGCTCCACAATCGCCTTCAACCCATTACCACGCGATGGGCTCAAATGATCAATTAAACCCAATTGTTCAAAGTAAGCATCAATATCAAAGTCATTAATTTCTTGCGTTGACTTGCCATCATAAGCTGCCATCACAAGGGCAATTAAGCCTCTGACAATGCGAGCATCAGAGTCGGCACAGAAACGCCACTGTTCGCCCTCTTTGCGACTGACTAACCACACCTGACTTTCACAGCCTGCTACTGTCACCTGCTCGGATTTCAGCTCATCCGGCATCTTAGGAAGCTTTTTCCCCCACTGAATTACCTGACGATAGCGATCTTCCCAGCCTTTAAACTGTTGCATGGTCTCTACTACGTCTTGTGCAGTAATTTGTGTGCCGAAAGGCGTTTGTGGGAATTCAATCATAGCTAAGCTCTTATTTGCTGTATTTCTGAATCAGTTTTTCTACGATACGTGCCACGGCGACAAAACCAAAGGTGGCGGTTACCACGGTTGCAGCGCCAAAACCACTTGCACAGTCCATGCGTTTTGGCCCTTCTGCGGTTGATTTTACGCCACACACACTGCCATCCGGTTGAGGATATTTTAGCTGCTCTGTTGAGAACACACACTCAATACCAAACTTACGTGCTGGGTTGGTCGGGAAGTTATGGTGACGACGCAGCGTATCTTTGATCTTCTTGGCTAGAGGGTCTTGAATCGTTTTGGTCAAGTCAGCCACTTTAATTTGAGTCGGGTCGACTTGGCCGCCAGCGCCACCTGTAGTGATCACTTTAATTTTATTGCTGCGGCAATAAGCTAATAGCGCCGCTTTAGCTTTCACACTGTCGATCGCGTCTAACACATAATCGTAGTCTTTTGACAGATACTCGTGCTGATTGTCTGGCGTGATAAAGTCATCGATCAAATTGATTTTGCACTCTGGGTTAATCAACTTGATACGGTCAGCCATCACCTCAATCTTGCTTTGCCCAACTGTGCCCGACATCGCATGAATTTGACGGTTGATGTTCGTCACGCAAACGTCATCCATATCAATCAGAGTAATCTCACCGATACCGGTACGAGCCAGTGCCTCTGCTGCCCAAGAGCCAACGCCACCAATACCAATCACACACACGTGCGCAGCACGTAAGATTTCCACCTCACTATTGCCGTACAAACGTCGAGTACCACCAAAGCGTTGATTGTAATTGTCTGAAGCAGGTGCATCGAGAGTGCGCATATCGGTTCCTATCACAAGCAGAAAAAGAAAGAGTGCGATTTATACGCACTCTTATAGCAAATGTCTAGACCCTAACTATTTCGCTAGAGCTTTTCAGGCGGTAATGCCCATGGCGACTGAGTTGGGGAGTTTTCTAACCCTAACTTCCACACTCGACCAAAGTGCTTATAGTGACCAGCTTCCGTACCAGCGCGAGCCCCCATGCCATGATACAAATCTAGATGGTTTTGCTTCACTGCACCACCCGTGTCTAACACAATCAACAATCGTAGTTGATGCACCCCACTCCAACTGCCATCTGGGTTAAGCAGCGGTACTTCTGCAAGAATTGGCGTGCCCATCGGCAATATACTGCGATCGCCAGCAACCGACGCCATCGGCATCAACGGGATGCCAGCAGTGCCCGTTACTGGCGCAGAATCTCTCGGGGTAAAAAAGACAAATGATGGGTTCTGCTCAAGCAGCTCTTGCACTACATCCTGTTCATTCTCCAGCACCCAATCTTTGATCGCTTTTAACGACATATCTTCTCGAGCAACCTCACCACGCTCAATAAGAACACGGCCAATACTCACGTAAGCGCGATTGTTTTTACCACCGTAGGCGAAATACTCCAAGGTGTCGTCGTCTTGAAAATGAACAAAGCCACTGCCCTGCACTTCCATGATAAACGGATCGATCTGATTATTAGCATAACCTAGCTCTAAACCAAGGCCTTCTAACGCTCCAGCATAGATTTCCGCGCGAGTTGGGCAGTTAGTGTCACAGTCTGGCTTACTATACACTGGGTATTTAAACTCTTCATTAGCCTCATGACGCAGCTCCATGACAGGCGAAAAGTAGCCCGTGAATAAGACGTTACCTTGAGAGTCACCACCTCCTAATTGCGCGGCTTGTACGCCATAGCTCGCCAATTCGAGAGGATCGCCTGACTGCAGCACCCAATCATTTAGCAATTGATACAATCCCTCGTAGTTTTTCGCCATTGATGGTGAGTTCACAACCACTTGCTCGGCTTGCGCGGCAAACTTGCTGTAATCACGAGTACTGTCTGAACGGACTTGGTCTACACGATTTAAGATCGTTCCAAACTCTCCATCAACGTATTGCTGAGCGAGCCCACTGTCTGGGCTTTGCGCACAGCCTGCCAATGCGAGCGCTGAAAGGGCAAAAACGAGTCGTTTATTCAAATTCATTTCCTTATCTGAGCTCACTGTTATAGCGCTCAATATTTCTGTAAGTTGGAGTATAGAGAGCATCTGATTCTAGAATCATTTCGGTATCTTCCATATTTAGCATCCGATAGCGTACCTTTTGATCCCCCTCCATAAACTCTAGATGACGGCCAGTAAACACAAAGTCTGTCGCGACCACACGCCCGTGCCTTGTTACACCAATGTCATTGAGGACAAAGCGGTCTTGCACATGATCCGCCACCTCCAGCTCAACCCAAGTTCCATATACCGTTTCCTTGGGATACTTCGACTCTTGAAGTCGCCCATAGAGGTCAAGATATAAGCCCGCAGCAATCAGGGACGTGACGATCGCAAACGCAATTAATATCCGTTCAAGCGCTTTGCGTTTTGCCGCCTTCTCATCACTCATATTTGTACCACTATTTATCCACTCGAATCGTCAATTATACGCAAAACCGACCATACAAATAGAGATAGCCAATGGTAAATCTATGACATTGCGCCACAAACAAGAAAAGACTTGCGCAATCTGGAATATATACGCAATATTAAAACATAAATATTCACAAGGAGCGTCGCAGTGAAAATTCGCAATACTGCACTAGTTAAAGGATTTCGCCAATCCACCCCCTATGTTAATGCCCACCGCGGTAAAACCATGGTGTTTATGATGGGGGGCGAGGCTGTTGCCGATAAGAATTTCACCAATATTATCAGTGATCTTGCCCTGCTACACAGCTTAGGGGTTAGGATAGTTCTCGTGCATGGCTGCCGCCCACAGATCAACTCGATTCTCCAGCGCCTCAAGATGGAGACTCCTTACCATAAAGGTATTCGTGTTACTGATGAGCATGCGCTTGGCCCTGTTATGCAGGCTTCGGGGCAGTTGCAGTTAGCCATTACAGCTCAACTCTCGCTGAGCCTGAACAATACCCCCATGGCCGGCACACAGTTGAATGTCGTTAGCGGCAACTTTGTCATTGCACAACCCCTTGGGGTGGATGATGGCGTTGATTATTGCCACAGCGGAAAAGTTCGCCGTATCGATATTGAGGGTATCAACCGTATGCTTGATCAAGGCTCTATTGTTCTGCTTGGACCAGTAGCAAGCTCGGTGACCGGTGAAAGTTTTAACTTACTCTCAGAAGAAGTCGCTACGCAAGTTGCCACTCGATTAAAAGCGGATAAGCTGATTGGTCTATGTTCAGAGCAAGGGATCATCGATGAGCATGGCAATGCGATCGCAGAGCTGTTTCCTACCCAAGCCGAACACTACCTCTCTCAATATCTTACGGATGATCCTCACCGCTCTACCGGCTCAACTCGCTTTTTAAAAGCCGCTATCACCGCCTGCCGCGCGGGTGTGCCGCGCTCGCATCTCGTTAGCTACAAAGAGGATGGCGCCCTGATCCAAGAGCTCTTTTCTATTGATGGGATAGGCACTCAAGTGGTGATGGAGAGTGCAGAACAGGTGCGCCACGCTCAAATAAACGATATTGGTGGCATTATGGACCTTATTCGGCCCCTAGAGGAGCAAGGTATCTTGGTACGCCGTTCGAGAGAGCAGCTTGAGCGTGAAATTCACCAGTTCACCATCGTAGAGAAAGATGGCTTGGTCATCGGCTGTGCGGCGCTATACCCTTATCTCAATGATCAGATGGCAGAAATGGCGTGTATGGCGATTCATCCGGAGTATCGTGATGGCAACCGTGGTCTTTTGTTGCTAAACCATATGCGTAATGAAGCCAGACAAGCCAGCATTGAACAGATTTTCGTGTTAACCACCCACAGTTTGCACTGGTTCAGAGAGCAGGGCTTTATTGAGATGAGTGTTAACCAACTGCCGATTGAAAAACAGAACCTCTACAACTATCAGCGCAAATCCAAAGTGTTGGCACTGTCTATTTGAAATAGTAACAAGCGCTTGAGCGTTTTTTCTCATTCATAAGATCAATGTAAACGTTTAGATTAAAATTTGTTCTTTATTTCTTAGAGCAAAGTGTCTATTATTTGCACTAAGTCACATTGAAGTGAATAAAGGTTCATATCAGCGCTTGTTCGCTCAACTGCAAGGATTGCTTTTCAGTACACCCACTAAGAGCAATTTATGAAAACCATTATTTGTAACTCACTACAGAGCTTTTGGGATATGGCAGACAATCAACTGCTAAAAGGAAAAGAGGTCCATTGTGTTTTTCCTGTTTCTGACGGCCTGAAAACGTTCATTATGAATTATCAGGTGAAGTACCATATTCGTACCATCACCTTCACCGAAGCATTCGATTAACGACACCTTGCTTGCTGTCGTTCAAAAGGGTGAAATAGCACATGAGTTTGACTCACGCTATTTCGCCCTTTTCCTATTTAAGACGAGCGATCAACCCACTGTGTCGCTCAGTTCGGGTTTGAATGCCACGATTCATCACCGACTCATCGGCAAACAGTGCCAAACGAGATTTCGCGCGGGTGACCCCAGTGTAGATCAGCTCTCGTGTTAGTATCGGACTAAAATCGGGTGGCAAGATCATTAAGGTAAACGCGAACTCACTGCCTTGAGATTTATGAATCGTCATAGCAAAAGCGGTCTCATGCTCTGGTACTCGGCTCGGCAAAATCGCCTTAACGGTGCCATCCGGCATTTCAAAAAACACCTTCAGTCGCACTCTCTCTCCTTCTAATACAGGAAGGCAAACGCCAATGTCGCCATTGAACAAGCCACTGCTCGCATCATTGCGAGTAACCATCACTGGACGCCCTGCATACCAAAGCTCTTCACGCTTATTGATTAAACCTTTTTGATTTAGGCTACGCTCAATGCGCTCATTTAAACCTTGTACACCAAAGTCTCCCTCTCGAACCGCACACAGCAGTCGACACTGGCCAAACTGACGCAATATCGCTTGCGCTTTTTGCTCCATGGATTCGCTCATACCATCACGCTCAATCATATCAAGGTAGCGAGCGTACTCCTGAGTGAGGGTTGTGAGCATTTGCGTGTAGTTATCCGCACTGAGCGGGAAGTGTTCTATATCATTAAATCCACTACCCCAAACTTTCGCAACGCTCTGCTTGTTACCCGAATTGATCGCTTTAGCTAGCTGACCAATCCCTGAGCGCGCATCAAAGCGATAGCTTTTTTGTAGCATACACAAACAATCAGCAAAACTGACCGGCCCTTTCGCGTCCTGCTTAATCGTGGTAAAACCTGTTAGGTCTGAGAGCGTTCCTGCCTGTGTTTCACTGTATCCTTGGGCATAGTAAGAGAAGATATCCCCCAGCACAGCACCCGCTTCGACAGAAGACAGCTGGTCTTTGTCCCCAAGCAAAATCAATCGAGCCTGCTCGGGTAAAGCTTCGGTTAAGCGGTACATCATCGGCAAATCTACCATTGAAGCCTCATCCACGACTAAGATATCAAGGTGCAACGGGTTGTGCCTGTTGTGACGAAACTCCACGCTATTGGGAATCGCACCCAATAGACGGTGTATCGTACTGGCATCAGTCGGGATCTTCTTTTTTAGCTCTGGGTCAATTGGCAGCTCTTGGACAGCCCCACCAATAGACTCGGTTAAACGCGCAGCGGCTTTACCTGTCGGAGCCACCAGCTTAATGGTTGGCGTTTCTCCGCGTTGTGCAGCTTGTTGTAACAGCACAGTCAATAGTTTGGTCACTGTGGTGGTTTTTCCCGTTCCCGGTCCGCCAGAAATAACGGTAAAGCGGCGAGTTAGCGCTGCAGAGGCTGCAACTTTCTGCCAGCTCACACAGTGTTCTAATGGCACTAAACTATCGAGCTTGGAAAGATCTTTCACACTGCGCGCGTTCGCCAGCACGGCATCTATCGCTGACCAGTCGAGCTCATCGCCATCGACAATATCCAGATGATCATAAGCCAACATCTGGCGATGGTTCTGCGTGTTATTGCTGCCTTTACGCGCGTGTTCGAGAGCAGAGAGTAGATAGCCATATTGGCGATAGAAAAGATGATCCAGTTCTTTGCGTAAAAACGCTTGTTCACTACGCTCTAACGACACCACGGTAGCGAGTGATTTTAATCGCTGCGCCAGTCGATGCTCATAATGCCAATAACGCTGGAGATAAAGCAGCCCAGCATCAAAGACCAATGGCACACTGCTTTCTTCGGTTTGCGCAACCAATTGGCTTACCTGTAACTCTTCTAACCAAGCGACAGCATCGATAGCACTGACAAACGCCGCAGCATTTTCGCCATATAATCCGAGGCGATCAGCCCACTCTTGACCATTATTATCTGCGGCAACAGAAAGGCAGATATGACCTTTACCCAATTCCCCACTGGTTATGGCCGCCAACAAAACAAGCGGCTCAGTCGCGCCATGACGACGCAAGAGCGTGGCAAATTGAAAATCAAGTTGACGAATAAAGCCTTTATTCAACAACCAGTGTGCCCATTGCTCAAATGTTCTTGTCTCCATTATGAGTTCTCCTCAAATGAAGTGAATTCAAGGTTGTTATCAATCAGGTCATTTAAATCGTTAAGCATCTCTAAACTTGGCCTCGCTGAGAAAATACCGTTATCACTCTGCCCATCGACACCACGTAAAAACACATAGAAAACCCCACCAAAATGCGACTCATAATCATAGTTGGAGATGCGGCTGCTCAAAAAGCGATGCAGTGCCAGAGAGTAGATTTGGTATTGCAGGTCATAGCGATGATCCGCCATTGAGTTCTCTAATGCGGCTCGGTGATAGTCTTCTATATGATCACCAAGGTGGTTCGACTTCCAGTCCAACACATAATATTTGCCCTGGTGTTCAAAGACTAAATCGATGAAACCTTTGAGCATACCTTGCACCGTTTGAAAACCAAGTTCACCTGCACGAGCCGACAAAGTATCGTGCTGTTTGATCACGCGATTCAGTTGTGGTGCCGAGAGCAGTTTGATTGGCAACATAAACTCCATCTCCACCAATCTTTGGCTTGATAGAGTATCGCATAGGCGCAGAGTTTCTCCATCCAAAGGGGTTGCCAATACGGTGTCCACCATCGTTTGCAGCACAGGCAACCACTGTTCATCAATCGATGACTGCTTCATCAATTCCAGGATGATCTCCGTGTTACTTGGCTCTGTGGCTGGAAGGGTGTATTCAACCTCTTCAAATAATGCATGGAGAAACGTACCGGGCTGAGCACCGCGTGGAAAGTTGAAAATCGACAACACCTGTTCTTCATCGTCTTGCTGAGTCTCATCAGCCGAATCAACATCAAAAGTACCGATTTCCATCAGCACCTCTTTATGCCCATGCGAGCCTTGTTTTACCAAGCTAGAGTAACTGGTCATGCGCCACTGGCGGTCAATCTGCGCCGTCAGTGTTTGCGCTGACACTGGCTCTTGAAGTGTCGCAGGGGGCAGGTATTTATCTGTGCCACACTCTGGCGGTGATGACTCAAAGACAAAATTCAGCTGAGTTTGCTGGGCAATCGCATTTGCAAGATCTTGAATCCCACCCTGCTGACCGTTTTGCAGCAAATACCCCATGGCGCTTTTGTGCACCCCAGTCGGCTCTTTAGTAGAGCGACCATTACGCAGTGGTGCCGCGCCAATATAACAAGCATAAACAGCGCGCGTCAGCGCCACATAGATGAGGCGTAAGTCCTCAGCTAATCGCTCTTTATCGGCAAGCGCTAAGGTTTCATCTTGAGCAAGAATGTCGAGTACGGTCGAGTCTTGCTCCGCGTCATAGTATTTGGCCTCACTCGCTTCACGAGCGGCAAAAACAAACGGCAGGAACACTAAGTCATACTCCAAGCCTTTCGACTTGTGAATGGTGACGATCTGTACAAGATTACGCTCTGACTCCAAACGCTGAATCGCGTCATCGCCACCATTAACGCCTTGCTGCGCATCACTGATCGCTTGACTTAACCAACGCACAAGCGCTTGATGACTATCGAGTTCTGCACCCGCATTTTGCAACAGTTCACTTAAGTGCATGAAATCCGTCAGTTGGCGTTCACTATCACTATGCAGCCAACGCTCTGCAAGGTGACGATTGGCTAATACGGCACGCAACATCGGCAAGACACCACGGGTAAACCACTGCTGCTGATACTCTTTAAACTCAATCAGTACCGCTTCCCACTCGTTCTCATCTTCATTCAGTTGCTCAAGATAAGCGATAGGCAGATCAAATAGGCGTGAAGAGAGTGCGGCTTTCACTTTACGCTCATCATCAGGCACAAGCACGGCTGTGAGTAGGCGCAAGATATCCATGGCAACCGCACTACTAAACACACTGTCTCGATTCGACAGGTAGACACTGGCTATCCCCTGCTCTGCCAGTGCCTGCTGAATACGCTGCCCTTCAGCACCAGTGCGCACCAGCACCGCAACATCACCCGCTTGTATAGCATGATGTTTATCGCCACTGATGAGCTCTGCTTGCCCATAATCAGAAGCGGTGAGAATCTTTTGCACCTCGCTGGCTGTGGCACTGGCCATGACATCAAGATACTCACCTTTAGACACGGGTTTCTCTTCTGTCTCTTGTTGCCAATAGATCAAAGCAGGCTGCTTCTCTCCTTCTAGAGTCCAGTGACGCTTGTCCGCATTCGGGCTGTAATTGACTGACAGAAAGGGGATGTCATCGTCATAGATAAACGGACTATCCGGCAGTTCAAAAATCTGGTTAACAGACTGCACCATCTCTGCACTTGAGCGCCAGTTTGTGCCCAATGTGTAGTGGGCAGTGACCTGATTTCTCGCCTTGATATAGGTAAAGATATCGGCGCCGCGAAAGCCATAAATTGCTTGCTTAGGGTCGCCAATCATAAATAAGCCACACTCTGGGTTATCTAGATAGATTCGGCCAAAAATACTGTATTGCAGCGGGTCGGTATCTTGAAACTCATCAATCATGGCTATCGGGTACAGTTCGCGAATGCGAGCCCCAAGTCGCCCTTCCTCATCGACATCCATCGAGGCGGAAAGCTGCGTCAATAGATCATCAAACGATAGCCATTGCTTGCGATGTTTCGCTTGTTGTAATTTGTCACGACACACACCAATAGCATGCGCCAATATCGGTGCTTTCAGGCTGACTGGCGCAGACAGGAATTCATCTATGGCCGCAAAGGTCGCATGTTGTGGTGGGTTGCCTTTCGGTGATTTCTCATCAAGCACTTGCTGTGAGAACTTCTCTAATTGGTCTGGGTAGGAATAATCTGTGGTTGGGTTGGCAGCCCAAGCATCGATGACCGCAAGCCACGTCGGCAGCGATTTTTTCGTATAGCTGCGCTTATTCACACCTGAGCCCTCTATCAAGGCTTGATAGTCTTGTTGGCCAGCTTGCCAAGTTTGCTTGAGAGCCTGAATCTGTTCGATATTTTTCTGGTGCAGGTCATCTAAACTGCCCGTCATCGGCTCAACAGTCAATTTGAGTGGCGCACCACTTAGGTAACGGCCGATATCCGCTAGCAAAGCGCTGGGGTCAGACCATAGCAGTCGCACCTGCTGAGCCAATGGTAAAGGCAAGCCGTAAAACTGAGTACGCCAATAATCCGCCACCACTTGGGCTTTGAGCATGCCTTCATCAGTGACAAACTCATTGTTAAAGCGACTGCCTGATTCAAAGGCATTTTGAGTCAGCATGCGCTGACAAAAGCCGTGAATGGTGTACACCGCTGCTTCATCCATTTGACGCTCGGCTTGCAATAACAAGGCGACTGCAGAGGCATGATCAGATACTTCATCAAGAAGCGGCTCAATAACCGGATCATCACTCACACCGCGACTGAACGCTAATCGAGCATCATGTATTCTTGCACGAATACGATCTCTAAGCTCCGCCGTGGCCGCTTCAGTAAAGGTCACTACCAAAATCTGGTCGACGGTCAAAGGCTTTTGATGACGAGTTTGATCATCGCCATGGCCCAATATCAATCGTAGATATAAGCCCGCGATGGTAAAGGTTTTGCCTGTACCTGCCGAAGCCTCTATTAAGCGTGCGCCATGAAGTGGAAATGTCATAGCTTGAAGTGGTGTCACACCTTGCACCGCATTGGTCATATTAAATCCCTTGTAACCCGTTATTACGGCAGATCAAACTGTGATCCAACCTATAAAAACCGAATACATAAAATAAATTACTAAATCTTTGAAATTCCGTGGGATCTCTCTCACGGTATCCCTGATATCGAATGGCTACTATGCGCGCATTGGAATTCATCACAACACACGTTCCTACCGAGATTAGGTCCCTCTGACCTATGGCCGTCAGCAAATACCCTATATAAAATAACGATATGCTGACGGCCGCCCTACCACTTAGCTTTCTTCGCTGCGATAGTCTTCAATTGTTTTGAGTGCCAAGCGGGGCGCCTGAATCACTAAGCGACTTAGGCTTAACACCTGATTCGCCAGGTCGTCTTCCCATTGCGGCCAAACCCGTGCAATGTATTCGTTCTCACCTTCACCCGTGCTCATGTAACCACCCTGAAACGCATCCGCCATTTTTTTCAGTGATTTTTCATCATCTTCGGCCCAGTTGCCACGAGAGAAACCCGCTTCGACTGCGGCGAGTGCGGTGACAGGTAAATAAGGCAATGGTTGATTCACCCCTTGTGAGAACAGGCGAACAAGTTCATTGAGTAGCGACTGACTCTGCTGTTGAGCAAGTGCTGGGATAACCCAATGCACCACGCCCTCTTTGCGGTCATAGCCAATAAGATGCGTCGGCTTGCTATGCCCCATCGCGTGCAAACATAAATGGTCTATCCAAGCGGACAACATATCTTGTGAACGAATCCGGCCTACACGATAGCGCACTAGCCCAGACTGATAGTGCTGCTGAAGCCAACCGACTAACTCTATTGGTTTTTGCTCGCCCAATGCAGTGAGTGTTACCCGCACTTCAATATCGTCAAGCGGCGCGGAGCAATAGTGTTGCAGCTCCTCTTGTAGCGCCTCGATTTGCACTCGATTGCTCTCAAACTCCAGCTCGCCAAATGCTCCAACAGGGAGAGCACCTTCTGCGCGCTTGTTAGCAACAAACTGACTCACAGCCTGAGCGGCTTGAGATGGCTCTGTCTCAAGTAGCACCGAAAGCAATTCTGATTTCATCTGGAAGCTCTGGAGCCCATCGAGGACAAATGGCTCATCATCGAGCAGTGGGTTATCCAGCTCATCAAACATCACCTTCAAACGGCGAGTAAAGAAGTACTGCACCGGCAAGCGCCAAAAACGCTGCAGTTCAACCAAATCAAGCTCATATGGGAAGGTCACATCCAGCCAATAATCACTCACTGACTGACCCTTTTGCACCAAGTTTTCTTGGTCTCTATTTGCTACGGGTAGCCACTCTCGCGCATAACTCCCAAGCTCAAAGGCGTTGCGACTAAACGGCACCATTGGGTAATGGTGAATCAAGGCTTCGAGTAACTGATTCCCTGAACGATCGACATCCAGCTCTTGCTGCCCTTCAAGGCAGTAGTTTTGCTGACAATATTCCATCAACTCACTGACCAGTACTGAAGGCACACGCTCTGTATTATCTTGAATTGAACGACCAATATAGCTGATATACAGAGTATCTTGCGCAGAGAGCATCGCCTCTAAGAACAGGTATCGATCATCATCACGACGTGAGCGATCGCCTGGCTTAACGCGACCGTTCATCAAATCAAACCCTTCAGGTGCAACATTGCGAGGATAAGCACCATCATTCATTCCCAACAAACACACGGTTTTGAATGGGATAGAACGCATCGGCATTAGGGTACAGAAGTTTACCTGCCCCGCTAAGAATCGCTGAGAGACACGGCTACCCGAGAGCTTATTTTCAAGATACTGACGAATAATAATCGGCTCAAGCGGCGCTTGATAACCGGCATCCACCAACTGCTGAGAGAGCTGACCGAAGGTATGACGAATGCTGTGCAGCGCGACCTCTTCTTCTAACTCTGGCGCAAAGAAGGCATCAAGCAGCTCTCCAAGATGGTGTTGCCAATCAGCAACCGACTGGCTTTGACTCAGGTGCGCGCGGAAATGGCGAATGCTATCGATATAGTGTGCGAGCTTACCGGCTAACTCGGCGGATAACCCCTGCACCTCATTGTAAGGGGCGATGGTGCCAACGCCAGACTCAAACAGTTGCCCTTCACCGCTCATGGCATAACCCAAGAGCATCCGCTCAATACCAAACTGCCACGTGTTCTGCTCCCCTTGGGGAAGGTCAAACTCCGTCGCCGTCTCTGGTGAAAGCCCCCAGCGAATACCCGAGGCTTCAACCCAGCGCTTGGCTTGCTGAAAATCACTGTAGTCGAGACCAAAGTTACGCATTATCGCAGGGGTTTCCAACAGCTCTAACAGTTCAGATGCAGTACAGCGCGATTCAGGCAACGACAGCAAATAGCTAAACGCGTTGAGAATTGGGCTCTCTTTATCTGCCGTTCTATCTGAGATAGAAAACGGAATGTATCGGTCAGCACTTGCATTGCCAAACACAGCCTGAATGGCCGGGCTGTAGGCATTAATATCTGCCACCATGACGATGATATCGCGAGGTTTCAAGTCTGGCTGGCGCTCAAACATCGCCAATAGCTGATCGTGCAGCACTTCCACTTCACGCATCGCACTATGACAAACATGCACCGTCACCGATTTGTCATTTGAATTGACGGTTTGCTTGTGCAGACTTGAATCTAAAATAGTGTCATCTTGATGCTCTTCAAGATTCAGAATATCCGCTTGCAGATGGTGCAATAACGTATCACGCTCAACATCCACAAACGCCTCAATCTCATTCGATTCGAGTTGAGATAAGAGATACAAATTATCACGCCCCAGCTTACCCATCGACGCGAGCAAGCTATTACCCACCGCATCCGTGTGCAGTTCATCAAGGGTGTTCTGTTCAATTGAGCCTTTTAGCTGCGGCGTTTCACCATCAATCTCACTGTGCTGTTGATTAAGCACCAAATGCTGTCGATGCTTGGCCGCCAACTTGGCAATAAAACGTTTATCGCGCACCTCGCCCCAGTAGTATTGGCAAGGGTTGGTGAACATCAGGTGAACATCAATGTGCTCACCTAACGCCTTGAGCGCATCAAGATAGCGCGGTGGGAGTGATGAGATACCAAAAATAAACAGCCTTTTAGGCAGCTTATCAAAGCTGCCCTGATACGATTGCAGCGTATCAATAAAGTGCTCATACAGATTGGCACGGTGATAAGGTGACTGTTCGAGCTCAACGGTGTAGTCATAGAGCGCTTGCCAAAGAATAGGCTGCCACTCGTGCTCACCCTCGATTTCAGCCACCGCTTGTCCCGCTTCCCAACTCGCTATCCATTCAGGTCGATACACTAAGTAGCCATCAAAAATATCGGCTATCTTTTCCGCCAATTGATAACGTTTGATCTGCTGCTCATCATCACTCAAATATTGTTTTAGCGGTGCAAACTCAGGTTTATCAAGTTGCTCTGGTAGCAAAGTCATCAGCTTCCATACCATCGCCTCTTTATTGAAGAAGCTTCGCTCAGGCACATCCGGTAAAACGTAAGTGAACATCTTCCAGATAAAAGTCGCTGGGAGCGGAAACTCAAGGTTTGCGGCAATACCAAGCTCTTCTGCTAGGGCCATTTTCAACCACTGTGACATACCTGGGCTTTGCACCAAGATTTGTTCAGATTCAAGTGGATTTTCTAGCGGGTCACGTTTGATTAACTCGACCAGCAACGTTTTTAGAACATCAATTTGATTGGAGTGATAAACCGTAAACAAGGGCGACTCATTAAGCTGTATCTGTGATGTCAACGAGATTAGCACAGCTGCTATTTATCAGCATGATCTATCGAGCAAAAAAGCATATTGGCCGTTAAAACACTCACTGAATTATTGATTCTAGAAAAACAGATTGATACGACTAATCAATGAGCGTTTGATCCCATCTCTCATTCGACAACTGGACTTTATTCCCTGAAAACTGTATAAAAAGCCAGTTATTTTTAAAGATTAGATTAGAGGATTAACCATGGCTGTAATCGTTAAGTACGTGGTGGAACGCAACGGAGAAGAAAAGATGACTTTTACCTCTAAAGCCGAAGCGGACGCTTATGACAAAATGCTGGATATGGCCGATGAGCTATTTTCGCTGCTAGGTAAGAGTGAACTGATGGAAGACGAAGGCAAACAAGAAGACCTTGCGATGTTCCTAGCTCAAAACAAAGAAGAAGTGCTTTATGCACTAGGCGCTAAGCGTAAGCCAGCACCAAAGAAGGCGAAGCCTGTTGAAGTCGTTGAAGAGCCAAAAGCAGAAGATGCCGCTTAATTGACGTCACATTTTTGATAAGAAGAATATGAGAGCATAGAAGGCGTTTCTATGCTCTTTTTTTGTGCCTGTTTTTACTGAGAATATCATGCAAGTTGAAGTCTGTATCGACCATCTAGAGTCACTCCCTCTCGCCATTCAAGGCGGAGCGAATCGTATTGAATTGTGCTCGTCACTCGAGCTTGGTGGATTGACACCGAGTTACGGGTTGATGTGCCAAGCCGCAAAGCTAAGCGCCATTCCGGTGTATGCCATGATTCGCCCGCGTCAGGGAGACTTTCTGTGCGATGCGCAAGATATAGAACTGATGTGTCTAGATATTGAAGCGGCGGCGCAAGCTGGTCTACAAGGCATAGTGACAGGGGTCCTCACGGCCGATGGTCATGTCGATTTAGCAGCGATGCAAACTTTGGTGCGCAAAGCACATGATTTAAAACTCGGTGTGACGTTTCATCGTGCCATCGATCAGTGTGCTGATATGCCATTGGCACTAGAGCAAATTATTGAACTCGGCTGTGAGCGAGTACTTACCTCTGGCCAAGCGCTTACCGCACAAGAGGGGATTGTTCAGCTTCACGCTCTTGTAAAACAAGCCCAAGGCCGAATCAGTATCATGGCAGGTGCAGGCGTCAATGCTGACAATGCAGCAGAGATAGTGACGCGAACAAACGTCACTGAGGTTCACCTCTCGGGAAAAACAACGCGTCCAAGCCAAATGACGTTCATTGCCAACACCGCTCAAATGGGCAGCGCAGAGGTTGATGATTTTGTCTTACCGATTACTAACCCAGAGGCGATTCGAGCGGTGGTCAGCGTGCTATCTAAATAGAGCTAAATATCGTTAAGTGCGCGACCTAAATCATCATCTTCAAGGTGGCGTACGTCTTTGCCAAGCACGAAGTAAACGATGTATTCACAGATGTTTTGACAGCGATCCCCGACACGCTCGATGGCACTGGCTGACGTCATGATCTGCAGCATCGATGGAATATCTTTGGGGTACTCCATCATCAGCTTGGTTAATTGCGTAATCACCGATTTACACTCGGCGTCGATCTTATCGTCCATCTTATGTACCTGCGCTGCAGAATCTACATCCATGCGAGCGAACGCATCTAAGGCTTGATGCAGCATATCGATGGCTAATCGGCACAGCGGTTCGAGAGAAACATGATATTGGCGCTGCTTAGAAGATGGTGTTTCAATCGCAACGTAGGCAATTTTTGTCGCGACATCACCGATACGCTCAAGGTCACTGATGGTCTTGATGATGGCCATGATTAAGCGTAGATCTTTCGCTGTCGGCTGACGCTTTGCGATAATTCGCGTGCACGCTTCATCGATGGACATCTCCATCACATTCACTTTATGGTCATCTTTGACAACTTTTCGCGCTAGGTCGATATCTTCCTTGTTCAATGCTTGCAGGGCAAACGAGAGCTGCTGCTCTACCAACCCTCCCATCGCGAGAACATGAGTACGGATCGATTCGAGCTCTACGTTAAACTGCCCAGAAATATGGCGACCAAAGTTCATTTAAATATCGTGTCCTTATCGTATTAGCCGTAACGGCCTGTGATGTAGTCTTCTGTTTGCTTCTTCACTGGTGACGTGAAGATAGAATCTGTATCGGAGTACTCCACCAAGTTCCCCATATGGATAAAGGCGGTGTGGTCACTCACTCGAGCCGCTTGCTGCATATTATGAGTAACCATCACAACTGTATATTGATTTTTTAGATCCGTTATCAACTCTTCAATCGTGAGGGTTGAGATTGGGTCTAGTGCAGAGGTCGGCTCATCAAGCAGCAGAACTTCTGGCTCGATGGCAATCGCACGCGCAATCACCAGGCGTTGTTGCTGACCGCCAGATAAGCCAAAGGCATTGTCATCAAGTCGATGCTTTACTTCATCCCATAGCGCAGCGGCTCGCAGCGATCGCTCCACCGCATCATCCAGCAAACGACTATTGCGAATACCTTGTAGGCGCAAACCGTAAACCACATTCTCGTAGATGGATTTAGGAAACGGATTCGGACGTTGAAACACCATGCCGACTCGGCGGCGCAACGTAGGGACATCGACATCGGTATCGTAGACATTTTTACCGTGCAGACTCACCTTACCTTGAATAGAGCAACCATCCACTAAGTCATTCATACGGTTGATACAGCGCAGTAGTGTTGATTTACCACACCCTGATGGGCCGATAAATGCGGTCACTTGTCCCTTTGGAATTCGCATCGAGATTCCATCCAATGCCTTCACGTTTTTGTAGTGAAGATTGAGATCCTCAATCGCAATGGCTGTTTGATCATCACGGAGGTTGTTTACATCAAGTGGTGGCGCATAGCCAAGCGCTTGGCTTACTGAAAACATATTTTTCTCACTACAAACATCGTTAATCTTGCCCTAGGGTTCGGTACTTTTCGCGTAGGTTATTACGAATTCTAATCGCGGTTAAATTCAGAGCAACAATGACTAATACCAACAGAAAAGAGGTCGCGAATACTAGTGGTCTTGCCGCTTCAATATTGGTGGTTTGAAAACCTAAATCATAGATATGAAAGCCTAAATGCATAAACTTTCTATCAAGATGCAAATACGGGAATTCGCCATCAACAGGTAAACTAGAAGCGAGTTTTACCACGCCAACCAGCATTAAAGGGGCAACCTCACCCGCAGCTCTTGCCACCGCAAGGATAAGCCCGGTGATCATCGCTGGCGTCGCCATCGGCAACACAATTCTCATCAAGGTTTCTGACTGGGTTGCCCCCAGCGCAAATGAGCCATCTCGCACCGATTTTGGTATCCGAGACAAGCCTTCTTCAGTGGCAACGATCACCACTGGCAAGGTCAAAATAGCTAAAGTCAGAGAAGACCATAACAAACCGGGTGTACCAAAGGTAGGAGCAGGCAAGCGCTCTGAGTAAAACAGGCTATCAATACTACCGCCAAGGGTATATACAAAAAAGCCTAAGCCAAACACACCGTATACAATCGAAGGCACACCCGCAAGGTTAATCACCGCAACACGCGTGAGCCTTGTCAGCCAATTGTTTTCAGCATATTCATGAAGATAAATCGCAGCGATAACACCTAGCGGTGTCACCAACACAGCCATGATCATGACCAATAATACGGTACCGAAGATCGCAGGAAACACCCCACCCTCAGAGTTAGACTCACGCGGGTTTTCCGATAAAAACTTCCAGACTTCTGCAAACCAGTGGGAGACTTTCTCAGTCACCGTCATTTGGTTTGGAAACCAAATATCATAAATTTGACTGAGTGGGATCTCACTGCGAGTGCCGAACATATCTTCAACGATCAACGCCTCTCTATCGAGCAACCCTCGAAGCCCATCCAGCTGCTCCTCTGCCACACGAAGTTGGACAGTCAGGGTTTGATTTCGAGCACGATAAGAGTCTAGGTAGAGCTCGGTTAGATTGTCATTCAGCTCTCGCTTGCGGTACTCATGTTTTAGCCTATCCATTGAGCGGCTGATAATACGAATTTCGGTCGAAAGAATACGATTAATTTCATCGCGTAAGCTCTGTGCATAGGCCAAGCCTTTAGGTAGCTCTTCGTATGGTGAATCAATCACCTCGCCCGTAGCCTGACGGTATGCGATTGGGCGACCAAAAAAGTCACCGTTGCGGCTACGCTCTATCACCGCCCAATCCAATGGTAAGCTTGTTTCAGCGATGTCTGTTTCTAAGAAAGAAACAAAATCTGAACCATATAAGTCGCGATTCGCCACCTTGATATTGAAGCGGCGAATTAGGGTATTATCCTGAATTTGCTCCGGCACATCAGGGAGCATCTCTTGCAGGTAACTCACCGGCACTTTTTCATCGGCGTACAACTGCCCGACAATCTGCGTACCGTCATGGGTCGTCCACATCGTCAGTTCTGTAGGCCAAAAATAGGAGAGGCCTTTCCAGCCGATCAGTAACAATAAGCCTAGAACGGAGAGCAGGCTGATACTAACCGCGCCACCAGTTAGCCATATCCACGGCGCGCCAGACTTAAACCAGCGAGTACCTAGCTTCATTGTTCCCAAACCTTCTTCATCATAGCGCGCGATATTTCTCTCGTAATCGTAAACGTACCCATTCAGCAAGCGAGTTCACTGCAAAAGTAAATAGCAGCAGCAATAGTGCCGCCAAGAATAAAATTCGGTAGTGTGAGCTAGCCACGTCAGATTCAGGCATCTCCACGGCGATCGTGGCCGCAAGGGTTTTCATGCCTTCAAAAATATTCCAATCCATCACTGGGGTGTTACCCGTAGCCATCAAAACAATCATGGTCTCTCCAACTGCGCGCCCCAGCCCCATCATAATCGCAGAGAAGATCCCCGGGCTTGCAGTGAGCAATACCACATATACCAAGGTTTGCCATGGCGTAGCCCCGAGAGCTAACGAGCCATCTGATAGGTGTTTCGGCACAGAGAAAATAGCATCTTCTGCAATCGTGAAAATTGTCGGAATCACAGCAAAGCCCATCGCAAAACCTACGACAAGAGCATTACGTTGATCGTAACTGATCCCGTAATCTGCCAGTACTCTGCGCACATCGCCTTCAAACAGCCACATCTCTATATCGCCGCTCAGCCAAATGAGAGCAACCACAATGGCAATAATTACAGGCATTAAGATAAGGGCATGCCAACCGTTCGGCATATCATCGAGAACCTTACGCGGTAAACAGTGCCACAGACCGCCCACCAACACCGTCGATATCGGTAAAAAGATCAGCAGTGCGATAACCGCAGGAAGGTAAGTTTCCACCACTGGCGCAAACCACAGCCCTGCCAGAAAGCCAATGATCACGGTTGGAAAGGCTTCCATTAGCTCCACCGATGGCTTTACGAACTGGCGCATTTGCGGTGACATAAAGTAAGCCGTATAGATTGCCCCAAGTACCGCAATCGGCACCGCAAATAGCATCGCAAAGGCGGCTGCCTTTAAGGTGCCAAACACGATTGGCGATAAACTAAATTTAGGCTCGAAGTTGTCGCTGCCCGCTGTGGTTTGCCACACGTATGCTGGCTCAGGGTAGCTTTCGTACCACACCTCTTTCCACAACGACGAGAATGAAATTTCTGGGTGAGGGTTCTTTACATGGGCGACATCAATAGCCCCATCGTGATAAGCCACTACGAACTTTTCGTTGTTCGACATTGCGACCAACTCAGGCGCTTGTTGATAGGCGCGCTCAAACAACACCAGTTTTTCACTGGTGGTGTAGTGACTTTGCAGCGTACCGTTGCGATAGAAGCTGTAAAAACCCTTTCTGTATGTATCGGGGAGTAGCAACTCCAACTCTGAGGCCAGCTTGAACTGACGAATAAGCGCCAACTGTCGGCGTTCCTCGTCAATGACTTCAAACCACTGAGATACCGCCCCATCCTGATGAGTTATCAGTAGAGAAAATGCACCCGCAAGAAAAGTCATGTCTGTCGCGATATGCTTCTCATCACCAAGAGAGAGATCAACCACTTCACGCACCGTGTAGTGATTGTCTTGACGAACCAAAACCACGAGCTCTGAGTCAGTGCGCACGAACAGTCGCATACCATCAGAAGTCAACAGGAGTTGCTGTGCGTTATGGAAATGACCAGAAAGAACTTGTTGATAGGACATCTCACCGGTTGTTCCCCAACGAAGTAGAATGCGTCCATCATCGAGCAGGCCAGCAAGTGAAAGGTGTTCTCTACTGTAGCCGAAGGTAAAGCTTTCTAGTGTTGTCCCGTTTAACGCTAACCGACCTTCCGGTGTAATCTGCTCAACACTTGCGGCGAGTGTTTGTTGGTTATCATCATAAATCGAAGCAAACTGCGGGCGATAAAGACGAATATCGCCTTGCTCACTCGCTGTTGCAAACCAGCGATCCGCACCTGTTTGAGTGACAATCTGCTTTGGTTCGTCAAATAGAGAGAATTGATAGTTAGGTTCAATTGAAGGTTGATTCAAAAACCAATAATCGAGCTGCCCCTGCTCTGATAAAACATAAATCTGCTCACCTTGGTCATCGACACCCATTAAAACGGGATAAGGGGTTGAGATACGGTGTTGCTGGTAACCCGTTTCTATTTCTGCATCCGAAAAGAGCGGCAGTACAACGATAGCCAGGTAAACAAAAATCAGCACCAAACCCGCCAACACGCCATTGCCACCAATAGACACAGCTGCGCGAAACAAACGATCTTTGATCGCTCGTTTAGTATCGCGTTCTCGCAATGAAAAGCTTGCTTTTGCCATCTCTATCACTCAACCCTGATTAAAGCTATGAAGACTATGTCATTTAGGTGACACTAATATGACATCAACCGTTAAAGCACTGAAAAACCTACCTGCCCCAACCCATACTCTATACTGATAAATTAAGACATCTTGTTTAAACAGAGCGAAAAATTTGCATTAATTTCGTATAAAAAGTGGGATTTATTAATATTTTAAACGATATTTATTGTGAACCACTAATTATCACACGAAATGAAATAGAAATGTCATAAAAAAAACATAGAGTCCCTCACGACTTCAGGCTCGTCTCACCCCGAGAAAGACGCTAGGGCATATCAACAAGAATACTATGGCATTGGGAAGGTGCAACATGAGTGGAGAAAAACTCTACATAGAAAAAGAACTTAGCTGGCTATCATTCAATGAACGTGTTTTGCAGGAAGCAAAAGACAAATCCGTTCCATTGATAGAGCGCATTCGCTTCCTTGGCATCTTCTCCAATAACCTAGATGAGTTTTACAAGGTACGCTTTTCAGATGTGAAACGTCGAATCATCATTAGCCAAGAGCAAGGCGTCGATGATAACTCCAAGCATTTATTATCAAAGATGCAATCAAAAGCCCTTAAGTTGAACCAAGACTTTGATGAGCTCTACAACGAACTCATCCTCGAAATGGCGCGTCGCCGCATCTTCCTTGTCAACGAGACACAACTGACAGAATCACAACAAAAGTGGGTTAAAAAGTACTTCAAAAAAGAAGTGCAGCCTCATATTTGTCCGCAGTTCATCACCAAAGACACCGACTTGCTGTCATTCTTAAAAGATGAATACGCTTATATCTCTGTAGAGTTAACCAAAGAGCAAAAGCGTCAATATGCTTTGATTGAGATCCCAACCGACCAACTGCCTCGATTCGTGATGGTACCTGAACAAAAAGGTAAGCGCCGTAAAACCATCATCTTACTCGACAACATCATTCGCTACTGTCTAGATGAACTGTTCCAAGGCTTCATTGAATATGACGAGCTGCAAGGGCACTCCATGAAAATGACGCGCGACGCAGAATATGATTTGAGTCATGAGGTTGAACACAGCTTGCTTGAGCAAATGTCAGAGGGTATAGAGCAACGTATAACCGCCATGCCTGTACGCTTTGTTTATGAACGAACCATGCCTCAGCACATGCTGGATATGTTGTGTGAGAAGCTCAAGATCTCAAATTACGACAGTTTAATTGAGGGTGGACGCTATCATAATTTCAAAGACTTTATCGGCTTCCCTAATGTGGGTCGTGAGTATTTAGAAAACAAGCCTCTTCCCCCGATGACCTGCGCAGACTTTGAAGGCCATAAGAACGCGTTTGATGCGATTCGAGCCAAAGATATTCTGCTCTACTACCCGTATCACACCTTCGATCACATGACTGAATTAGTCCGTCAGTCCTCATTTGACCCTAAAGTGTTGAGTATCAAGATCAACATCTATCGTGTTGCTAAAGAGTCACGTCTGATGCACTCATTGATGGACGCTGTACACAATGGCAAGCAAGTGACGGTTGTAGTCGAGCTACAGGCTCGTTTTGACGAAGAGGCTAATATTGAGTGGGCTAAAGTACTGACAGACGCAGGAGTACAGGTTGTGTTTGGTGCGCCGGGTCTAAAGATTCACTCTAAACTGCTACTTATTAGCCGCAAAGAGGAAGGGAAGATTGTTCGATACGCGCATATCGGTACGGGCAACTTTCATGAAAAAACCGCACGTATCTACACTGACTTTTCTCTTTTGACCGCTGATGAAACCATCACGACTGAAGTGCGAAATGTCTTTGGCTATATCCAAAATCCATATCGCCCCGTTAAATTTAATCAACTGATTGTCTCTCCTCGTAACTCGAGAAAGCAGCTCTACCGATTGATTGACACCGAAATCGCCAATGCCAAATTAGGAAAAGAGGCGTCGATTACGCTGAAGGTAAATAACCTCGTTGATAAAGGCCTGATTAACAAGTTGTATGGTGCGAGCAACGCAGGTGTTCAGATCCGCATGATCATTCGAGGTATGTGCTCACTGGTGCCTGGTGTCAGTGGCGTGAGTGACAATATCAAGATCATCAGTATTATCGACCGATTCTTAGAGCATCCACGCGTGATTATCACCCATAGCGATGGTGATCCGCAGGTATATATCTCCTCTGCCGACTGGATGACAAGAAACATCGACAACCGGATTGAAGTGGCAGTACCAGTAAAAGATCCTGTTTTAAAACAGCGAATTATCGACATTATTGATATTCACTTTACCGATACGGTCAAAGCTCGCTGGATAGATAAAGAGATGACAAATACCTATGTTCCTCGTGGTAATCGTAAGAAAGTTCGTTCACAATTAGCTATTTACGACTATCTTAAACAAGTAGAAAAGCAAACGAGAAAACAGCAGAGTCTATTACAGAATAATGAGCCAACAACCATCGAGTGAAATCATTCATCAAAGCCGTGACGTTGCGGCAATTGATTTAGGGTCAAACAGTTTTCATATGGTCGTCGCAAAAGTCGTCGACCAAGACTTACAACTGGTAAGTCGACACAAGCAGCGAGTTCGCTTGGCTGATGGCCTTGATGATCACAAGAACCTCGACCACGCTTCAATGGAGCGTGGTTTAGAGTGTCTTGCTATGTTCGCGGAGCGCCTAAAAGGCTTTGAACCGAGTAATGTTCGTATTGCTGCGACTCACACATTACGTCAGGCTTCTAACGCTCACCTATTTATCGAACGTGCCAAAGAAGTGCTGCCCTATCCTATTGAAGTCATTCCAGGCGAAGAAGAAGCGCGATTGATCTACCTTGGTGTTGCCCATACACAGATTGAATCAGAGACCAAGCTCGTCATCGATATTGGTGGTGGCAGTACAGAGATGATCATCGGCAATGGCTTTGAAGCGAAACTTCTCAACAGCAAGCAGATGGGTTGTGTCAGCTACAACAATGCGTATTTTTCTAATGGCAAATTGTCTAAAAAGAACTTTGCTAAAGCCTCGCTTGCTGCTCAACAGCGTCTAGAATCGATTTCTAGCAAGTACCGTAAACACGGATGGGACATTGCCCTCGGCTCATCGGGTACCGTTAAAGCGATTCGAGAAGTTCTGATAGGTTTAGGGTATGACGACGGCCGAATCACTCTAAAACGCTTAGATAAATTAATTGAAACCTTGTGCCAGTGGAATCACATCGATGAGATAGAACTCACAGGTTTAACGCCAGAGCGCAAACCCGTATTTGCGGCTGGCGTAGCGATTCTGCACGCCATCGTCAAAGACTTGAAAATCGATACCTTACACTTCTCTGAAGCGGCACTGAGAGAGGGGCTGTTGTATGAAATGGAAGATCGCTTCAAGCGCTCTGATATCCGTATGCGCACAACGGAAAACTTGGCCAATATACACCGTGTCGACCTCGAGCACGCTGAATCTGTCAGCCAAACAGCACTCTATCTACTCAATCAAGTGGATGAAGAGCTAGGTATTGCTAAGAAAACCGAGCTTGTAGACCTTCTCCAATGGGCTGCGCTACTGCATGAGGTCGGTCTTAGTATCAGCCTGCAAGCATTTCATCGCCATTCAGCCTACATCTTACGTCACACCAATATGGCGGGCTTCAACCAAGAGCAGCAGCAAGTGCTATCGACCTTGGTCCGTTTTCAGCGTAAAGCTCTCAAACTGCATGAGATGGAACCTTTTACGCTATTTAAACGCAAGCATATTCTGACTCTCATCCGTATTTTACGTCTTGCTATCGTACTCAACGGACAACGTAATGATGAGCCTGTGCCTAAACTCTCTATTTCGATAGATAAAGATTGCTGGACACTTAGCTGCATGGACCAAAAATGGCTAGACGATAACAAGCTACTACATGCAGATCTCTTAACTGAGCAAGCCTACTGGAAAAATGCTGACTGGGATTTGCTCCTAGAGCCCATTGATAGCGAAGAATAGCGCTTCCTAGACCCAGACTTAGACCTGGCCCCCAAATAGAAAAGCGGCACCACTTTCAATATGTCAGTGGTGCCGCTTTAATCATTGTGATTGAAAAATCTGTCAGTTACTCAGCCGGAAACACGCCAACTTTCGCTAACTCTTGCTGTGCAATCTCTCCTCCGACTGATAGATAGCCATCATCTTCGACAAGCTCTTGCCCCTCTTGAGAAAAGATAAAACGGACAAATTCTTGCTCAATATCCGACAACGGTTTGTCTGGGTGCTTATTGACATAAACATATAAAAAACGCGACAGAGGATAGCGTCCAGAAAGGATATTCTCATGACTTGGATAGACATATTCATGACCCGTTTCAGCGACAGGAACCACTCGTGCGCCAGACACTTGATAACCTATACCAGAATAACCAATACTATTGATTGATGAGCTTACCGATTGAACCACGGAAGAAGAACTCGGCTGCTCATTCACATTCGCTTTAAAGTCACCCGCACACAGCGCATTCTGTTTAAAGTAACCGTAAGTGCCAGAAACAGAGTTGCGGCCAAATAACTGCATATTGCGTTTCGCCCAGCGATAGTTAAGCCCTAGCTCTGACCAACGCGTGACTTGCGTGTTATTACCACAGCGCAGGGTGACTGAGAAAATACTATCGAGCTGACGAAAGTTCAGCCCTTCAACGGGGTTATCTTGATGAACAAAGATACCGATCGCGTCAATTGCAACGCGAAGTTGTGTCGGAGGATAACCATGCTCTCGAATAAAAGCTTCAACCTCTCGACTGCGCATCACACGACTCATTGGGCCGATCTGAGCTGTGCCTTCAATCAATGCCGGCGGTGCGGTAGACGAGCCCGATGCTTGCACTTGAACATTTGCCCCGGGATAAATTCGACCAAACTCACTCGCCCATAAGGTCGTCATGCCCGCTAAGGTGTCTGACCCTACTGAAAACAGATTTCCAGAAATAACTCGCTCTTTTTCATAGGGTGTTAATAACGACTTTGCCGCACTCACGGAAGTGAGTGCGGCCATAGTCAATGAAATCAGCGTCGCTTTATGTAGCAAGCTCTTTAATCGCAAGGTGATATCTATCCTTTAAAACAATTAAGCTAACAGGCGAGTCGGCAGCGTAAAGGCAAATTCACTGCCCTTGCCTACCTCACTCTGAACCTCTAGATGTGAATCGTGGTGGTTAAGCGCATGCTTCACAATGGCTAACCCCAAACCGCTGCCACCCGTATCGCGAGAGCGCGCTTTATCAACACGATAGAAACGTTCTGTTAGGCGGTGAAGGTGCTGCGGTTCAATACCTTCACCAGTGTCACGCACGCTCAAATGTGCGCCTTGGCTATCTTGGTACCAACTTACGTGCACCTCACTGCCATCGGGGGTGTATTTCACGGCGTTATACACCAAGTTTGAAATCGCACTGCGCAGTTGATCCACATCCGCGTAAACTTTCAGAGAGGTATCGATATTAAAGAACAGTTTATGTTCACGGTCACCACTCAAGCTAGCCGCTTCTTTCTCAAGCACCTCAAGCATAGCAGGGACATCCACCACTTCATCGAGCTCGACGTGGCTTGAGGCTTCTATTTTAGATAGCGTCAGCAGCTGCTCAACCAAACTGTTCATCCGGCTTAGCTGCTCAGTCATTACCCCATGTGCTTTTGACCACATTGGGCCAACGACCATATCTGGGTCTTCGGTCATTTCTAGATAACCTTGCAGCACCGTCATTGGAGTGCGAAGCTCATGCGAGACATTGGCAAAGAAATTGCGGCGCATGCCTTCAAGCTGTTTAAGCTGACTCACATCACGCACAACCATCAGAAGCTCACCTTCAGTGTAAGGCACGACACGCAATTCAAGCATACGCTCTACATTGAGCGGAGAGCACATTTCTAAAGGCTCAGAAAAGTCCCCTTTCTGCAGGTACTTAATAAAATCTGGCGTACGAATAAGGTTTGATATTGGCTGCCCAGTGTCATCAGGCCAGCGGAATCCTAGAAGATGCTGCGCGAGTTTATTACACCAAACAATGTTGCCTTCTCCACGGAAAACCACAACCGCATCGGGCAGCGTTTCAGCACCGTTACGGAAACGGCGAATAAGATTTGTCAGCTCTTTACGCTTGCGTCGGGTGCGCTGCTGCATGCGGTACACACCGTTAAACACCCCTTCCCAAGGCCCAGAGCCAGAAGGCGGCGTTAAGCGTTTGTCATCGTATAACCAAGCCGAGAATCGAACCAAGTTATTCAGATTCCAAAGCAACAAAACCGCGGTTGCAACAAACAGCAGCCACGGCATATAACCAAAAATTGCCCCTAGAATGACCCAAGGGGTATAAAAAAAAGCCAGCACCCAAGCTAGCTTCTTCCACGTTAAACGTTCTACCACTTAACTCTCCAAGTGTGTTTACGCTTTAGTCGAGAAACGGTAACCCGCACCACGAACCGTTTGAATCAGCTTATCATGACCCGCTGCTTCAAGAGCCTTACGAAGGCGACGAATGTGTACATCGACCGTGCGGTCTTCAACATACACGTTTGTACCCCATACGTTGTTCAGCAGTTGCTCACGGCTGTATACACGCTCTTGGTGCGTCATAAAGAAGTGCAGCATCTTGAATTCAGTTGGGCCCATATCGATAGGGTCTTCACCTGATGTGACTCGGTGAGAAACAGGGTCTAGGCGCAAACCTTGAACATCAATTACTTCTTCTAATGCTGTTGGTGTCACACGACGAATTACCGCTTTAAGACGAGCCACCAGCTCTTTTGGTGAAAATGGCTTAGTGATGTAATCATCTGCACCCACTTCCAAACCACGAACTTTATCTTCTTCTTCACCACGTGCGGTTAGCATGACAACAGGAATGTTGCGCGTTAGCTCTTCACGCTTCATGTGTTTGATGAAGTTGATACCACTGCCACCAGGAAGCATCCAGTCCAACAGAACAAGATCGGGGAACGGTTCAGCCAACTTATTTACTGCAGTGTCATAATCCTCTGCTTCAACCGCTTGATAGCCTTTTTGCTCTAGTACAAAGCACAACATTTCACGAATTGGTGCTTCATCCTCAACAACCAGGATCCTTCTAGACATGTTTGAATTACCTTATGATTAATCTATTTTCTTGGGCTATTAACCCTGCAACTGTAGGCATTATCACTATTCATTATGACACTTTTGTGACCCTTGAAAACAAAATTTAATATAACTTTTGCTAGACATTCACAGAGCTGAACTTTGTTTGCAGAACTCTAACAGCCGACTTGAGACTCTAATCATGTCGATTTTTACCATCGAGTGTTGGCTAGCATTTTCTCGAAATCGAATAGGACAAGCGCTGCTAAAACCTCTATGATTGGCATCACTTTACAGAAACTGAGAACAACTATGTGGTTTAAAAACTGCCTTGCTTATCGCGTTAATCGTGAAATCAAATTTGATGCTGAACAGCTTGAAAAACAACTCCAAGAGTTTCGCTTTACTCCGTGTGGAAGCCAAGACAAACAAAAGTTTGGTTGGGTGCACGCTATGGGTAAACACGGCGATATGATGACGCATGTTTCTGAAAACCGCATTCTGATCTGTGCAAAGAAAGAAGAAAAGATGCTACCCGCATCGGTCATCAAAGACTCTCTCAATGCGAAGGTTGAAGCGATGGAAGCAGAAGAAGGTCGCCCACTGAAGAAGAAAGAGAAAGATAACCTGAAAGATGACATCATTATGGATCTTCTTCCTCGTGCATTCAGCCGCAGCGCGCTGACTTACGTGCTTATTCTGCCAAAAGAAGGTTTTGTACTGGTTGATGCAAGCAGTTCGAAAAAAGCAGAAGACGTCCTTGCACTACTACGTAAAACCATGGGTAGCCTGCCAGTTGTTCCTGCTATTCCAGAAAAGCCAATTGAAAACACACTGACAGAGTGGGTTAAGAGTGGTGATACTCCAGCGGGTCTGCAAATGCTGGATGAAGCGGAGCTTAAATCTGTGCTTGAAGAAGGCGGGATTATCCGCTGTAAGAAGCAAGAGCTGACCACAGATGAGATTCGTGCGCACATCGAGTCAGACAAAATGGTGACCAAGCTTGCTCTTAACTGGCAAGACCGTATTGAGTTTGTGCTTGGGGACGATGCAAGCATCAAGCGCCTGAAGTACTCTGACGAGTTAAAAGATCAAAACGATGATATCCCTCGTGAAGATCGCGCGGCACGTTTTGACGCTGACTTTTCACTGCTGTGCGGTGAGTTCAGCGCATTCCTGCCAAGCCTTTACGAATCACTCGGTGGCCTTCCACACCCTAATGCGTAATTAATAACGCCGCTATCCCTAGGGCTAGCCTTGTGCTAGCCCTTTCTCTATCCATGCCTCACCATTTCAATTGCTATACTTTTTAGACGCTTTCACGTAGAATTTGCGCCCCTAATCCCATTAGGTGGGATCAGCCTGACTTGTGATCAGAATTAGAGAATTGAAGCAATGACAACTCAAAAACCTTTTGTACCAGAACTCCTGTCTCCTGCAGGTAGTCTTAAGAACATGCGTTACGCGTTTGCCTACGGCGCAGATGCCGTGTATGCAGGCCAACCACGTTACAGCCTTCGCGTTCGTAACAACGAGTTTAACCACGAAAACCTACAGATCGGTATCGATGAAGCGCATGCGATGGGCAAAAAGCTCTACGTGGTATGTAACATCCAGCCGCATAACTCTAAGTTGAAAACGTTTATTCGTGACCTAAAACCGGTTGTTGAAATGGGCCCTGATGCACTAATCATGTCTGACCCAGGTCTAATCATGATGGTACGTGAAGCATTCCCTGACATGCCGATTCACCTCTCTGTGCAAGCGAATGCTGTAAACTGGGCGACCGTAAAGTTCTGGTCAACTCAAGGTGTTGAGCGTGTGATTGTGTCACGTGAGCTTTCACTGGAAGAGATCGAAGAGATCCGTGAGCAGTGTCCTGAAACAGAGATTGAGGTCTTTGTGCATGGCGCACTGTGTATGGCCTACTCTGGTCGTTGCCTACTGTCTGGCTACATCAACAAGCGTGACCCTAACCAGGGCACTTGCACCAATGCCTGCCGTTGGGAATACAATGTAGAACAAGGTAAAGAGAACGAAACTGGCGATATCGTTGAAGCGTTCGATCCAAACGAAGCACAAGCTGTCGAGGTTCAAGATGAGCGCCCTGAGACCACAATTGGTCGCGGCAAGCCGAGCGATGAAGTGGTGTTGCTTTCTGAAAGCCACCGCCCTGAAGAGAAGATGGCCGCATTTGAAGATGAGCATGGTACTTACATCATGAACTCAAAAGACCTACGCGCTATCCAGCACGTTGAGCGTCTAACTCAAATGGGTGTGCACTCTCTAAAAATTGAAGGTCGTACAAAGTCGTTCTACTACTGTGCTCGTACTGCGCAGGTTTATCGTAAAGCGATTGATGATGCGGTTGCTGGCCGTCCATTCGATGAGTCATTGATGACTACCCTAGAGAGCCTAGCGCACCGTGGTTACACGGAAGGCTTCCTGCGTCGTCACACTCACGATAGCTACCAAAACTACGACTATGGCTACTCAGTTTCAGACGCACAGCAATTTGTTGGTGAGTTCACGGGTAAACGCCGTGGCGCACTGGCGGAAGTTGAAGTGAAAAACAAGTTCATTGTCGGCGATTCTTTAGAGCTGATGACACCAAAGGGTAATGTGATCTTTACGCTAGAAGCGATGGAAAACCGTAAGTCGGAAACCATTGAAGATGCGAAAGGAAACGGTCACTTTGTATTTATTCCAGTACCAGAGGATATGGATCTGTCCTACGCACTGCTAATGCGTAACTTGAACTCAGGACAAGATACGCGCAACCCAACTGGGAAGTAATATGGCACTGCTCATTACCGATAAATGCATTAACTGCGATATGTGTGATCCTGAATGCCCAAATGGCGCGATCACTATGGGTGACAGTATCTTTGAAATTGACCCAGACCTATGTACCGAGTGTAAAGGCCACTACGATAAGCCGACGTGTCAGTCTGTATGCCCGATCACTAAATGCATTATTACCGATCCCAACCATATTGAGACTGATGAACAACTCCTTGAGAAGTTCGTTATTATCCAAGGGTTAGCGGATTAAGCGGTAACAGAAAAGGCTCATCACCATGATGAGCCTTTTTGATTTTTATCCACTGCTGTGTGAGCGTGATTATAGCCCTGGGGCTGATTTGGCAATCGGAAATATGTTGCAATAGAGCTCTTTCTCATACTGGAGTTCGAGCTGCTCTCTCCAATTAACGGCGTTACCTATCGGTAATAAGAAGAAGTCTTCCCTCGCCATATCTGTCACGAATGCAAATCCGTACTGCATCATTTCAAAATGAACATCATGAACGAACCCCATCGTGAAACGGGTTCGCCCAGTAAGATGACTGACATCTTTTCTGGACATAGTGATCGGTTTTGTCTCGCTGCCATATCTCGCTTTTAGCCACTCAGCAAATTCTTTTGCGCAAACCATAGTCATGGGAGTGTCCTCAAGTTACTGAATTCAAGGGAGTAAGCCTCTCTCACCTATCAATTCCTCACTTATTACGCTTTGGTGTTCTCCTGCTAATTCTACCTTGCCACAAGTCATTAATTTATTGTTATTGCCTAGCTTCACACGTAATCGTGCTCCGTTAGAAACAAGTATCACAGTAGAGAACCAAAGTTGTTTTGTTTTACTTCCTTTTAAAGATAGGAAAGCTTGATCGTTTTCTCCAACGAAAAATTGTCTCTAATTTGAACCATTTGAATTAATTTTCTTGTGAAACGTTCGCTATCAATGGCTGACATTGCGGTGGCATGATCTTTTTAGGTCGTGGTTTTGGTTTCGTTTGTACCGTTTTCTCAGGCTTTTTCACTGGCACACTGTTTGGGAACCAACTCGTCAACTCAACACCGCAACCATCACCTTTGGGCGGGCTTTTTTGTTCGCGGCAATCCGGGCTCCCTTCGGGGCAATGCAAACGAACATGCATGTGATAATGATGTCCCCACCATGGACGGACTTTTTGTAACCAGTCACTATTGCCAGTTTCTTGCTCACAAAGCTGCTTTTTGATCACAGGGTGAATAAATATACGCGCCACATCTGGCTGTAGGGCAGTCAGCTTAAACAGCTCAAAGTGCTCGGGCAGCCAACGTTCTTCTCTTAATGTGTAGTAGTCGAGATCGACCAAGCTTTTCGGTTGGGGCTTTTTAAGCTGATTATCACTCCAAGGTGATTTGTCCAGTTGAAGCCAGATATCGATATCTAAACCTGTTTGATGGCTTGTGTGCCCAGAAGAGAACTGCCCTCCTCTAGGCAACGACATATCGGCAACCAAAAGATTACGCTGAAATTGACTATAAGCTTGCTGGGAAAGAGTCTCGATAAACTGAATGGTGGACGGATGAGCAAAATTACGCCGATTTTGACTACGCAGAATCTGATAGCCCTCACCATCAAGAGGCAGTGCCTTGCCCCCAATTAAGCAACCATTAGCATAACTACCAACGGATTGAGCGGGCGCAACACTCGGTGCTGCGACTTTCTCCCAAGGAGAGGCATAGCCCACACTCGTTACGGCGAATAGACACCATAAAGCCCGTTTCATATCCCTCTCCCTGCGCTTAGTTAGTAATGATCAATTAGTAGTGCTCACCATTATCATAGTAGCTCGCTGCATTAAGCGCGGTAAAAATAACTGCAACATCAACATCTTTACCCAATACATGACGAACTTGCTCAGTCAGGATGAGTGCCACTTTATCTTGTGTCTCTTGCCCACGGTCGAACCAAAGCACCTCAACAAACGGATAAGCCGTTGAAGGCTTGCCATCAAAAAAAAAGCAGCTGGGATGTGTTCAAAGGTAAAGTCTTCACGAGGGCAGTTCATTAAAGGCTGCAGTTGATCCGCGAGCGGGGTGCTCAGCTCTTGAACCATTGCAGGCTCAATAGCGCGAAAGCGTAAATGAGGCATATTGACTCCAATAATTAGGGTTAAGAAGCGCATAATAGCAAAATTCATCACAACATGGCTTAAGCTATCCGGTTAAGCATATAATCTGAACATGATGCCGCTAGCCAAAGAAAGGCTGGCCCAAAATATGATGACAAAAGGCACGATGATAGAGGACACAATGGCTCAAGACTACCTAGCATTTCTTTCTGATATTGGCGTTGCTGACATCCATCACTCCGAGCGTATTCAATCTCTGTGGAGTGGCTATGGTGAATTGGTTCGGCTGGGTATCTCTGGCCTTGAATACCCCTCACTGATAATAAAGCATGTGACGCTACCACAAGAGATGCTTCATCCGAGAGGCTGGAACAATGCACGCTCACACCAGCGTAAAGTCACTTCGTATCAAGTAGAGAGCCTTTGGTATGCAAACTTCTGTCGTCAGGTTGATAGTCGATGCCCGATGCCACGCTCTCGGCTCAACGCAACGGGCAGTCATCACTGGCTCATAGTCATGGATGATCTCGCTAACTACGGCTTTGTTCAAACCTGTGATAGAGCATCAACTCACCACCTCTCTGCCTGCCTCTATTGGCTTGCAAATTTCCATGCCAAATACATTGGTAATGAGGGCGCAGGGCTTTGGGAGTCAGGAACCTACTGGCATTTAGAAACGCGGCCAGATGAGCTAGAAGCTCTGGATGATTTACCATTAAAATCCGCAGCAAAGGAGATTGATAGCGCGCTGAAAAAGACGCCTTTTCAAACCCTGGTTCATGGTGATGCTAAGCTGGCTAACTTCTGCTTTACCGAATCTGGAGACAAGGCGGCGGCTGTCGATTTTCAATATGTAGGGAAAGGCTGTGCGATGAAAGATGTCGCGCTGTTCATGAGTAGCGCTGTCGAGCCTGAACACTGCTCTGAAATGGAGAGTTGGATTCTTGATGAGTACTTCCATCATCTTCATCAAGCCATCACACACTATCAACCGACTCTGTCACCTAATGAGGTAGAACAAGCGTGGCGTCCGATGTTTGCAATTGCTTGGGCTGATTTTCAGCGTTTTGTGAAAGGGTGGAGCCCTAACCACTGGAAGATTAATGCTTACACAGAGTCATTGAAAGAGCGAGCCCTTGAACAGCTCGCTCGCAGAGATAACTAAACCTTTATTCTCGCCATATAGTAGGTACTGACATACTCACCATCACGAAAACAAGACATCTTTGCTTCGCCTTCTATCTCGAAGCCAAACTTCTTATAGCAGGCGATCGCAGCTTGATTGTCTGAGTTAACTTCAATCTGAATGCGTTTTACTTGCAGCCAGTTGTCGGCTAGCTCAATCACCGTTTCAATCAAACGACTGGCGACCCCTAAGCCGTGAAAGCTATCGTGCACCCCCAAGCCAAAACTGGCGCAGTGTGACGTTCTCGGGCGTTGAGAGTGCTCAAAACCGATATTGCCCACAACGCGCCCATCAATCTCAGCAACGAAAGAATAAACACCTGCTGGGATACTCTCCAAGCGGCTTTGCCACATCGCTATCGAGGGGTTAGGAAGCTGCAGCGTTTGACGCTGGGCTTCCGGCTGAGCGTAGATGTCACAAATTGCCTTTGCATCAGAAACTTGTGTTGGGCGAACAGTAATTTCCATAATAATCAGATCCCTTTTATCTTTTCACTGTTATACCCAAATCCGACATTAAGCTCAACGCCATCAGTTAGTAGAAAATCAGCTCACAGAGAAAAGGCCTTTCACTGCAGCATGGTCTGAGGCATATCTATCAGCCTCGAAGCTTGGGGTAACTAAATGTCGATCATAGATATTCACCCGCTCAACCTGCAGCGCCTGTTTTGGGTGCTGTGAGACAAATTCATTAGACAGCAAAAGATAGTCAAGCACATTGCCTTTATCACCAAAGTAATGGGTGGCAGGCCTTTGCGTAGGTCGCTGTTTTTGTAGGGCGAAGCTATCGTGCAATGCGTGTGTATGCGCCATTGAGGCGAGGTTGTGAAACTCACTCGCCGACAAGTCTTGGTTAAAATCGCCAAGTAACACTACCGGCCGACGATGTTGGCGATGAACCTGCTTGATGTAATGACTTAGCATTTCAGCTTCACTACCACGTTGCTCAGTAGAGAGCCAACCGCCATGAACACTGGCTTGATGACGCTGATCTTCACTCATTTGCTCATCAACTTCTAACGAAGGGCGCTGTGATTTAAGGTGCACCACAATCACATCAATCAGCCCCAACCTAGGGACTTCGATAACACAATGGAGAGGAGCTCGACTAAAAGCGTGCTTACTGGAAACATTGCGTATATTGCGACTTTCAACCGCTGTACTACTGATAACTGGGAAACGAGAAGCCAACGCGACAGGGGGCTGTGAATAAACGTAATCAGACTCTACTTTTGGTGCGCCCCGGCATGCAAAATAGGTGTACCCCAATCTCACGCACTGCTGGTTGAGATCTTCAGGGCTAAATACCTCTTGAAAGGCAACAATATCAGCACTCAGCTCTGACAGATACTCTTCTAGCCAGCGCTGCTTACCACGCCACTCTTCAGCAGTATAGATATTGTCAAACTGATAGTAAGCATTGGGTGGTGCGAGATAATTAAACAAGTTAAATGTGGCGATAGAAAAACCGGAAATCGAGCAGTTCGACAAGTGTACGTCCTATAAAACTATGGAGACTCTGTTGATAGTACACCACAACGAAAAAACCGCTGCATGAAAACATGCAACGGTTTATCTTTAAGAGAGTGATTTCTCGAGAGCGATCTTTTTGAAAAGAACGCGCCCTATGGCATCTCTTCGAACTCTTCGCCTTCTTTGTCCACTTGTGGCGGCATAAGGTGTTCTTTTTGAATACCCAATTTAATTGCCAGCGCAGAAGCTACGTAGATCGATGAGTAAGTACCAACCGTGATACCGAGTAGCAATGCAGTTGCAAAGCCGTGGATCATGGCTCCACCCTGAGTGAAGAGTGCGATAACCACGAACAAGGTCGTACCCGATGTAATCAACGTACGGCTCAATGTTTGCGTGATCGAGTTGTTGATCACGTCCGCTGGCTCACCCTTACGCATCTTGCGGAAGTTCTCACGAATACGGTCAAATACAACGATAGTATCGTTGAGTGAGTAACCGACAACGGTGAGAAGTGCAGCAACGATGGTTAAGTCGACTTCGATTTGCAGTAAAGAGAAAACACCAAGCGTGATGATGACATCGTGTGCCAGTGCCATTACCGCACCCGCAGCAAGACGCCATTCAAATCGCATCGAGACATAGATCAAGATACAGATTAGAGAAACAAGGATAGCAAGACCACCCGCTTCCGTTAGCTCATCACCCACGTTAGGGCCAACAAACTCAATACGGCGCATCTCTACGCTTTTGCCCGTGCCGGTTTCAATCGCTGATAAGATTTGCTGTCCTAGCATCTCACCTGACACATCGTCACGAGGGCGAAGGCGAACCATCACTTCACGAGCAGAGCCGAAGTTCTGTACCGTAGCATCACCGAAGTCTTTGGCCTCTAGCGCTTCACGGATCTCTTCAAGGTTTGCAGGCTGTTCAAAGCCTACCTCAATCAGAGTACCGCCAGTGAAGTCTAAACCCCAGTTGAGCCATTTAGTCGATAGCGTAAAGAGTGCAGCACCAATCATCACGATTGAGAGCATGAACGCTACCTTCGACCAACGCATAAAGTCGATCGTTTTGTCTGCTTTTAGAATCTGAAACATACTAATTCCTAGCCTTAGATCGACAGTTTATCAACACGCTTACCACCGTATAGCAGGTTAACCACACAACGTGTGCCCACAATAGCCGTAAACATGGAAGTCAGAATACCAATCGACAGAGTCACTGCGAAACCTTTGATCGCACCCGTACCGACAGCAAACAAGATGATTGCTGTAATCAGAGTAGTAATGTTCGCATCGGCGATAGTACTGAACGCGTTTGAGTAACCTTGGTGAATCGCTTGCTGTGGGTTGCGCCCTTCTCGCAGCTCTTCACGGATACGCTCAAATATCAGTACGTTGGCGTCGACCGCCATACCGACCGTCAATACAATACCGGCGATACCTGGTAGCGTCATTGTCGCCCCTGGGATCATCGACATAACACCAATAATCAGAACCAGGTTAGCCATCAGTGCCATGTTGGCAATGAAGCCAAACTTACGGTAGTAAACCAGCGTAAACAACATGACGGCGACCATACCCCAAATACACGCTTGAACACCCATATCGATGTTCTGTTGACCCATTGAAGGACCAATCGTACGCTCTTCGACAATCGAGATTGGCGCAATCAGAGCACCAGCACGAAGCAGTAGTGCTAGGTTGTGTGCTTCTGCTGCAGAATCAATACCTGTGATACGGAAGTTACGACCTAATGCTGACTGAATCGTCGCCTGGTTGATCACTTCTTCGTGCTTAGCCAGGATAACGCTGCCTTCTGGAGTGCGACGACCGCTGTCTTTGTATTCAGTAAAGACAGTTGCCATCAGCTTACCGATGTTCTGACGTGAGAACGCAGACATACGGTTACCACCTTCACTATCGAGTGAGATGTTTACCTGAGGACGACCATATTCATCGGCACTTGAGCTTGCATCAGTGATGCTTGAACCACCCAAAATAACGCGCTTCTTCAACACAACAGGGCGACCATCACGATCTTGCTTCACCTCACTGCCAGCAGGAACACGGCCAGAAGCCGCAGCGGCAACATCCGCTTGAGAATCGACTTCACGGAACTCAAGTGTTGCGGTTGCACCAAGGATCTCTTTTGCACGAGCAGTGTCTTGAACACCGGGTAGTTGAACAACGATACGGCTTGCGCCCTGACGCTGTACCACCGGCTCTGCAACACCGAGTTCGTTAACACGGTTGCGAAGAATAGTGATGTTTTGTTCAATCGCGTAGTTACGGATCTCTTGCAGACGCGCGTCGGTGAACTTCGCAATCAAAGCAAAGCGACCGTTTGAGTCTGAATCCGAAAATAGCATATCTGGGTGAGCAGATTCGAGAACACGTTTAGCCTGAGCCAACTGTTCTGCGTCACGTAAAAGCACCTCTACTGCGTCACGCCCTTGAGGACGAATAGCACGGTAACGAATACGCTCTTCACGCAGTTCGCCACGAAACGCTTCTTCTTGTTGCGAAATCAAACGTCCCATAGCGGCATCCATATCCACTTCCATCAAGAAGTGAACGCCACCACGTAGATCAAGACCAAGCTTCATTGGTTCTGCACCAATAGCTTCTAGCCAAGTCGGGGTTGCCGGAGCAAGGTTGAGTGCGACAATTTTCTCACCGCCGACCGCTTCTGCGATCACATCACGAGCGTTAAGCTGTGTATCGGTGTCGTTGAATCGAACGAGGATGGTTCCATTTTCGAGAGCAATGGATTTATGAGAGAGTTGCTCTTTATCAAGAGCTTGAGTGACAGTATCCAGCGTCGACATATCTACAGAGGCGCCACGCGCCCCTGTAACTTGAATAGCCGGATCTTCACCGTATAGATTAGGAAGTGCATAAAGTGCCGCAATGGCAATGGTGAAAATCACCATCAAGTACTTCCATAAAGGATAACGGTTTAGCACAGCGAGGATCCTTCTTTGCTGTCTTATAGAGACTTAAGCGTACCTTTTGGTAACACAGCAGTCACGAAATCTTTCTTGATCACAACTTCGTTGTTCGCGTTAAGCTCGATCGCGATGTAATCATTGTCTTCAGCGATTTTAGTGATTTTACCCACTAGACCACCGCTAGTGATCACTTCATCACCTTTGCCCATAGACGCCATCAGGTTCTTGTGCTCTTTCACACGCTTAGATTGTGGGCGGTAAATCATGAAGTAGAAAATAACCGCAAACATACCTAGCATGATCAGCATTTCGAAACCGCCACCTGCTGGTGCACCTTCAGCTGCTGCGTGAGCTTGAGAAATAAACATAAAATGTCCTCGTTGTTTTTATAGATAATCCAATCACATTGGGTAACGCCACCTTATTTTCAAGTCACTACGTGGTCAAAAACAAGATGGCGTCACAAAATCTTACTATTTTTCTGTTTCTAGCTTACCAAGAGAAGGGACTTCTCTATCACGGCGAGCGTAGAATTCTTCAACAAACTGGTCGAAACGGTCTTCATCAATCGCCGTGCGGATGCTCTCCATTAGGCGTTGGTAGTAACGTAGGTTATGGATGGTATTTAAACGCGCACCCAAGATCTCGTTACAACGGTCTAGATGATGAAGGTAAGACTTCGAGTAGTTCTTACATGTGTAGCAATCACAGTGTGGGTCTAGTGGCGTCGTATCCGTCTTGTGTTTGGCATTACGAATTTTGATGATACCACCCGTCACAAACAAGTGACCGTTACGTGCGTTACGCGTTGGCATAACACAGTCAAACATATCAATACCACGGCGCACGCCTTCCACCAAGTCTTCCGGCTTGCCAACACCCATTAGGTAACGTGGCTTATCTTCTGGAAGTTGTGGACACGTATGCTCTAGCATGCGGTGCATATCTTCTTTTGGTTCACCAACCGCAAGGCCACCGACTGCGTAGCCGTCAAAGCCGATATCCGTTAGGCCTTTTACCGACACATCGCGCAAGTCGCCGTACACACTACCTTGAACAATACCAAACAGAGAGTTCGGGTTTTCAAGTTTGTCGAAGTGATCACGTGAACGCTGTGCCCAGCGTAGAGACATCTCCATCGACTTCTTCGCTTCATCGTGCGTCGCAGGGTATGGCGTACACTCATCGAAGATCATAACGATGTCAGAACCTAGGTCTTTCTGGATTTCCATCGACTTTTCAGCGTCCATGAAAATCTTGTCACCGTTTACCGGGTTACGGAAGTGTACACCCTCTTCAGTAATCTTACGCATGTCACCCAAGCTGAATACTTGGAAGCCGCCAGAATCTGTCAAGATAGGACCTTGCCAGTTCATAAAGTCATGCAAATCACCATGCATCTTCATGACTTCTTGACCAGGGCGAAGCCACAGGTGGAAAGTGTTGCCAAGCAAAATTTCTGCGCCCGTCTCTTTCACTTCTTCTGGCGTCATGCCCTTTACAGTGCCGTAAGTACCCACTGGCATGAATGCCGGTGTTTGTACTGAGCCACGCTCAAATGTCAATTGACCACGACGAGCATGACCGTTTGTTTTCTTAAGTTCGTATGATAATTTCACGAATCCTCCAAATGTCAGAGAAACAGTCTGACGATAAGTTAAGGGCTTTTACCCTAGTATAGGAGCGGTCGCTTTCCATGCGAGAGGCAGTACTTTCTGCTTCCTAGCCTACTGCTAGCACTCGTAAATTGTTGCTTAGTTTAGTGGCGGTGCGTGACGCTTTTATCACAGCTCCCTGCGCTTCTGTATTAAGCGGTCTTTTTGTTGATAAACATCGAATCACCGTAGCTAAAGAAACGGTACTGGTTATCAACGGCATGCTGATATGCCTTCATGGTATTTTCATAGCCAGCAAATGCGCTGACTAGCATGATCAGGGTCGACTCTGGCAAGTGGAAGTTAGTGATCAAGCAGTCAATCAACTGAAATTCGTAGCCCGGATAGATAAAGATCTCCGTGTCACCGAAAAATGGCACAAGCTCTGTACCCTTTTTTAGTGCGTCTTGCGCTGCGCTCTCCAGAGAACGCACAGAGGTTGTCCCCACCGCGATCACTCTTCCACCGCGAGCTTTAGTTTCATTGATAGCATCAACAACTTCTTGTGTCACTTCCACATATTCAGCGTGCATGTGGTGTTCAAGTACGTTATCCACCTTCACCGGTTGGAACGTACCTGCCCCAACGTGCAATGTTACGTAAGCAAGGTTGGCACCCTTGGCTTTGATCTTTTCTAACAGCACTTCATCGAAATGCAGACCTGCAGTTGGTGCTGCAACTGCACCTGGTTTCGCGTTGTACACCGTTTGGTAACGCTCTTTATCAGAGTCTTCATCAGGGCGGTCAATGTACGGTGGTAATGGCATATGGCCAACTTGCTCTAGAATCTCAAGCACGGTTTTATCAGATTGGAACTCAAGCTCGAACAGCGCATCGTGACGCGCGACCATCAGCGCTTGGTACTCATCGCCTTCACCAAGAAGAATCGTTGAGCCTGGCTTTGGCGACTTAGAACAACGAACGTGCGCGAGAATACGTTTATCGTCCAGCATGCGCTCCACCAGCACTTCCAACTTACCGCCTGATGCTTTGCGCCCAAACATACGTGCCGGAATAACGCGCGTATTGTTAAACACGATTAAATCACCTTCACGTACCTGCTCTAACACATCGGTGAATGTACCGTCAGTCAAACTGCCTGTGTTGCCATCTAGCTGAAGCAAACGGCTGGCCGTGCGCTGGGCGTTAGGATAACGAGCAATCAGCTCATCAGGGAGTTCAAAGTGAAAGTCAGATACTTGCATGGTGAAATCTTCTACCGTAATTCAAAATTTAAGCGGGTTTATCGCAGCAGCGCAGTATACATCAAGCCCCCGATAAGTTCACCTATTCCACAAGCTCTTTGCCCTGTCACTTTTTTACTGCAAACCGAATGAATAAACGTGCACATACACGCCATTAAAATTCACAAATTACCCTTTAATTACAGCATCTTACATTAATAACTTAGCAATAAGTGAGAAAAACGAACTAGCTCTCAGTTCACCTCAAATAAACCTTCTATATTTAAAGAAAAACAAGGAGGCCACTATGATTAAGGTCGAAGACATGATGACACGCAACCCACACACCCTGCTGCGTTCGCACTCCTTATCTGATGCACGAGATATGATGAGCGCGCTCGATATTCGGCACATCCCAATTGTTGATACAGATAGGGCATTGCTCGGAATCGTCACACAACGAGATATTCTCGCCGCACAGGAATCCAGCCTACTCAACAATCCGTCTCAACTCTCATATACCGCAGATACCCCACTCCATGAATTGATGCACACCAAGCTCATGACAGTGATCCCACAAGCAGGCTTAAAAGAGAGCGCAAAGTATATGCAGAAACACAAAGTCGGCTGCCTACCTGTGGTTGAAAACAACCAACTGGTTGGGATCATCACCGACAGTGATTTTGTTTCCATTGCGATCAATTTATTGGAGTTGCAGGAGGAAGTGGAGCCAGAAGGTTTTGAAGGAACTTAAATTACATAGCTCGACGACTTACACCAAATAACCCTCATATAATATCGCGTTCAAACCGCTATAGCGTGTGAGGGTAAGCACTTAGCCTACCGTCAGATAGAGGTGAAATCCACGTACACCAATTCCTACAAAGAGCCTAATCCATTGTTTTACAATACCTAAACATTGACACTTATGATTAGGTGATTTTACTCAGTGTCTTAAACTGCCCTAGCCTAGCGTCCTTCTTTCTGGACTTTTCGGCTTGCCATGTTAAATCGAATCAACTCTATCTATAAAAAAATCTACCTTATCATCGCAGCAACCACGCTTGCCTCTCTTATCATCGCTGCGGCGGGTTACTATGCTGTCTCACAAATACGCTATAACTTTATGGAGTTTCGTGATGCGAACACTCAGGCGTTAATGGCGTCTCGTGTTCAGCAAGAGCTGCTCCTCACGCGTATACAGGCTCTAACATTTCGCAATACACAAAACCCACAAGACCTTACAGAGGCGATGTTTCGTATTGAAAATATGGAAACAGAGATTGCCGCAGAGGCTCACTCTAGCCCTGAACAAACACAGCAACTGCTGAGCAATGTGATGCAACAAGCTGGCACTTATCAAGAGAACCTTGAGAGTGTTGCTGACATCATGAGCCAAAGAGCTGCGATTGGTGACAAAATCAATCAACAAATTCACACTATTACTCACATCATCTCGCGCACTAGAAAACAATTTAGCCAGCAACCGGATGTTCTGCGCGAACTCTATGATGTGGAATCTCAGTTTCACGCAGCTAACTTATATCTACGTGAGTTTCTGATCACCAATAAACTCGAGGACTACCAAGAGTTTCAGACAAGCTCACAAACACTACGTGGTGAAATAGATGACCTTGCTCAACGTTACCCTCACCTTGAGCTAAGCGAAATCATGCAAAACCTCAACGTCACGTATCGTGATACCCAGAAAATACAAGCTTTGATCCTTGAACGAAATAGCATATGGAACGATAACTTAGCCATGTTGGGTCAAGAGATTACCCAGCAGCTTGATCAACTGAAACAGCAAGCCTTTTATGAGCAACTCAACATAAAAGAAGCGACTACAGTCGTAGTAGAGAACGCCAACTGGACTCTATTATTGACCCTACTTATTACAACACCGCTCGTGCTGCTTTTGAGTCATCGTGTTTGCGTCAATATCGTGCGCCCAATCAAGACTGCTCAGTTACGCGCAGAACAAATGGCTCAGGGGATCTTGTCACCTTGGTATCAAGTCACGGGGCAAGATGAAGTCGCTGCGCTGCGCCATGCTCTTCTCACCATGGAAACCAAGTTCTATCAAACGGTCGAAGAGATAACCCGTACTAGTGACACATTGGCTACCTCAGCGGAAGAGTTATCGACCATTAACAGCACCGTTCAATCAGGTATTTCTGTTCAACAACAAGAGACCGACCAAGTCGCAACAGCGATCAATCAAATGACGGCGGCCATTAATGAAGTCTCTGCTGGGGCTTCTCTCGCATCAGAGCAAGCCGTATCGGCACATGACCTTGCTGACAACGGCCAAGCGGTAATGAACACTGCGATGAATCAAGTCACAGAGTTAGCTCAGCAGATGGAAGTCTCAGAGCAAGAAGTCATGCGCTTAAAAAGTGGCACTGAAGAGGTCAGTGATGTCATGAATGTCATTCAAACCATTGCAGAACAAACTAACCTACTGGCCCTCAATGCGGCGATTGAAGCGGCACGTGCTGGCGAGCAAGGCCGTGGTTTTGCTGTGGTTGCAGACGAAGTTCGTCAGCTGGCGCAACAAACGCAGCGAGCCGTTGAACAGATTGAAGGTCAAATCACCTCCTTACAAGATGAGACAACAGGAGTGGTCGACTCAATCCAAGCAACCAAGACAACCTTGCATGACACAATAGAGCAATCAAGAACCGCCAGCGAGGCGTTCGAGAAGATTAACCATAGCGTGAATCAAAGCAGTGACCTGAGCACGCAAATGGCAACCGCAACGGAAGAGCAAAGTGCGACTGCTGAAATGATCAACCAAAGCATTACCCAAGTACGTGATCAGGTTGAAGAGACCGCTCTGATGATTCAAGACTGCTCACAAGCCTCGGAGCAACTGGCCAATATGTCAGTCTCGCTGGCTGATTATGTACGCTTCTTTCAGCTCAAAGCAAAAAATGAACAACAGTAAGGTTCGACACTCAGTACATTCCAAAATGGAATGTACTGACTTCCACAATTTCCAAAACGTCTCACCTATACTTCAGCACGTAAATTAACTTAGGAGGTTGAAATGAATCGATCGTTTAATTGCTTGGTTGTTGATGCCTTTCCTATTGTGAGGAGAAGTCTGCGCAAAACCCTTGAAAGCCTACCCTGTGTTTCGCACGTTTCAGAAACTGGTCAAGTAGAAAAGGCATTGAGTATACTTAAGCAGCAGCCTATTGATCTCCTCACGCTCGACATCAAGATTGGCAATAGCAACGGCTTTGAACTGTTACGTCGCGCTAGAGCTCATGGTTTCGAAGGAAAAGTACTGTTCATCAGCAGCGAAGACTATTGCACCTATTCTCAGTTAGCAAAAGAGAGTTCCGCCAACGGCTACATCAGTAAAACGGAAGAAGAGGGCTTAATTAGGGATGCGATGCAAAGCATCTTGAAAGGCTACTCACTATTTAAGCTCGATAGCCATGCTGGCACTCATAAACAAACCCACTTGTCTGAGCGAGAGCAAGTGGTGTTTGATTATCTTGTTCAGGGGTATTCAAACAAGCAAATCTCAGAGTTGTTATCTTTGAGTGCCAAGACCATCAGCACCTACAAATCACGTATCTTAGACAAGCATAATGCGTCTTCGATTATTGAGTTGATGAACTACCAAAATCACAGACCAAGCGCCCCTTCTCTATACACTCAAAGAGTGCTTTAAACAGCGGGTGGTAACGATTAGCCAAGCGACAACATATCGCCACTGGCTGCTCGATACGCAAATGCTCTGGCGGCGAGATCAGTTCAAAGTCCGGCTCATTGAATAGCCAAGGAAGGCCCAAGAAACCATAACCATGTTTACGCATCACGCTTTTTGCTACCGTCAGGTTATCCAAATAGATTTTGTAGTCTAGATTAATGCCAAATTGACGGCTTCGCTCATTAAACCACTCGTGTTCATCATTCCATCCGGCGATACGATAAAAGACAAAAGGCTGCTCAAACGCCTTTTCCCAAGTGGTGACCCCTGTTGATGAGGGTATCGCGATCACCAGAGGAGCATGCAATAGTGTTTTCTGATACAGCGATTTAGTACGACCAACATTTAGGAAGTTAACCCCTACATGAATACGCCCATCAATGATGTCCTGCTCGGTGCTTGATGACCACGTTTTAATACCCACTTTCGCATGAGGGAAGCGCTCTCGAACCGCTTCATATATTGGTTCAGCAAAGTATTCCACCGCAAGAGTGTGCAAGGCGACTTTAATTTCACCATCATAATCTTTTGCAGAAAAAGCGGGGGTTGAGACAATAGCTTGGTCAATAAGATCAAGCCCTTGTTCGATTTCGCTGATCATCTCAATCATCTTAAAGGTCGGCTCTAAGCCCTCTGCAGTGCGCACAAAAAGTGGGTCATCAAAGTGCTCTCTTAGATGACTAAGGTGCTTACTCACTGCGCTCTCGGTGACACCTAAATACACCGCGACTTTTTTAAGATTGCGGTGTCGATAGATCAGTACCAACTCACGCAGCAAATTGTAATTCAAACCTTTTGGCATATTGTCCCTATCACGATTGCATGTACTCGACCTCAACAACATCGGGCAACTGACGATTTCTTTTGGCCACATAAAGCTGGGCATCTGCTCTTTTTATAGCATCCGCCAAAGACTCTCTCAAACGCATCTCAACACACCCAACACTGATGTTCACTCGAAGATCTGCATTTGTGACCGGTAGCTGACTGACCTTGTGGGTCAACTGCTGGCATAAGCGTTGCGAAACAGTAATAGGGCAATTAGGCAGTACCACGATAAACTCATCCCCTCCCGTTCTCACCAGATAGTCAGTATCACGAAATGACTCTTTCATGGTATCCGCAATATGCTTGATCACCTCATCACCAACATGGTGTCCATGTACATCATTCACTTGCTTAATATTGTCACCATCAATCGCCAGAACACTCACTGGCAATTGACTAATCGCCGTTTTAAAGTGCAGCTCTTTAAACACTGAGCGATTATATAGTCCGGTAAGATCATCTCTGTTCACCCGACGCTGGGTATAAGCAAGTTGGTGTCGATTGAGTTTTAGCTCAGACATTTTCCACATAAAGATAAAGGTGAAGCTCCAGAGCAAACCAAACAACCATGCGTAATCAACGAACAATTTACTAAAAGGGATCTTGTAGACAAACATGGTGTTGTTATCAGCGATAAACTCTTTTACATACGCAAAATCAGCGAGAGGGTAAGACACATCTTCAATCACATTGACCTTATATGCGCCTCGTATATCTAAAGAAATTCTATCGCTATTAATTTCATAACTATCACGCAAATAAATATCAACAATAAAATCCCCTACCACAACATTATCCACATACACCGGACTGACAATACTGATCACATTAAGACCCGTAATAGCATCCTGATAGACAGGCGAGATCACCAATCTATCTTCCAATTGCCGCTTAGAGGCATACTTAGTACACGCCCCCGTCTCCTCACAACGCTCACGAGTGAAGGCGCGCTCGGTCAATTGAAAGCTGGGCTCATGTTTCGTCATCAGCATTTTTCGCCCACTATAAGAGCGAAAGATAAGATTGAAATTGCGCGCGGAAAAAGCCACAGGCATATAATCAACCAATGAACTCATCATACGCAATGCAACCACTTCACTTGCTTGCAGGTCCGTTTTATCGTCTAACCGATGTATATAAATCCCACTCTTTGCTTGATAAGCTTGAATCGCGTCTGGATACTCATAGTCCTCAAGCTTTTCTTCAGTAAGTTGTGCCAAAAGTACGGCATTGATCATATGGCGATTCAGAATCTCAGTCACCAAGTTAAACTGCGTCAACTCTCTCTCAATTAGATTCTCTTTTGCACCCGATAGAAAAATGCCAAACAAAAATAAAGAAGCAAACAGTGACACTAACACGGTCAACTTTAGGTCTTGAAGCCGTTTTTTAAATACACTCATCGCTAGGTGTCTGCCACTTTTAATAGCTCAAATACGTTACTGACTTGGTATTTGTCCAAGATGCGTTTTTTGTAAGTGCTAACGGTTTTTCCGCTGATCGACAATATATCTGCGATCTCTTTGTTGGCCTTACCTTGAACTAGGTATTTCATCACCACTGTCTCACGTTCTGACAACGCAACGGTTTGTTGTGTCAATGGTTGTGAAGTTCGGAACTTAAAGAAGGTATAGCCATTAATGATGCCATCCACCGCATCGCGCAAGATGGTAAAATCTTCCGATTTACAGATATATCCATCCGCACCAATACGAAACGCCATGTCTGTCAATCGTTGACTATCTGACCCTGATACAAACAGCACCTTACCCTTATAGCCGTGCGCTTTGGCACGACGATAAAAATCGAATCCATCACTTGAACCCAGATCAACATCGAGAATCAGCAGCTCAAAACTCTGTGATTTGAGTAAAGTGTGTGCATACGTGGCATCATAAACGGTGCTTATTTCTGCTACATAACTGAGTGAGCTAAGGATGTTCTTGATCGCTAAACATACTAGAGGGTGATCATCCACCACCAAGCAATTAATGACTCGTTGATTCATACTATTTCCTATAAAAACGTTCTGTGAAGTGCATCGATATCCATCGGCCGACCAGTGAAGTAGCCTTGGCAAACATCAACACCTAGTGACTTAAGAGAAAACCACGTGGTTTCATCTTCAACACCTTCCGCCACAAGGCTCATTCCCATTCTCTTAGCCAATTCACAAATACAAGCCACAATATGAGAGTGCTTGGCATTGGTTCTAAACATCTGAATAAATGAACGATCAATTTTTATTTCGGTAAACGGCAGTTGAGATAACTTGCTCAGAGACGAATAGCCTGTGCCAAAGTCATCGATCGCCAAACCAACGCTGTTAAGGCGCAAGCGCGCTAGATTGCGATAAAGATTCGTCGAGTCTCGATAAACCTCGGTTTCAGTAAGCTCGAGTGTGATCATTGATGGCGAGACGCTGTGGTGCTGGCACTTCTCTAAAAACTGATGAGAAAAGTTCGCCTGCTCGAGCTCGTTATGCGTCACATTGATGGCAGTAGAACATGGCAGCTTATCGGCTTTGATGTCTTTAATGACATTACTAAATACCGTGCTAAATAACTCATTTTGCAAGCCACAGCGCTCAACAATAGGTAAGAACACGTTGGGATAAATCACACCATGCTTAGGGTGTACCCAACGAGCCAAAGCCTCTACGCCCACAAGTAGCCTAGAAGAAAAGTTAAACTTGGGCTGATAGTGATTAATCACCTGACCACTTGCTAACGCAAACAAGAACTCTTCATCATTGATCACTATCGACTCGGCTTTACGCTCTGGTTCCACACAGTGATAGGTGCAACTTTGCACCAGCTGACGAACTTCTTTATCCGAACAGGGCTTATCGATGGCACCCACCACTTTCAAACCCAGCGCCAAACACATCCAGCGCACTGACGAGATAATGGACTCCTCCAAAGCACTCATCAGAACAATATGTCCCGAGTAATCTATTTGGGCTAGCTGAGAGAGCAGCTCAACACCATCCATCCCTGGCATATTCAAATCACAAAAGAGCAGGTCACAAGAGTGAGACTCCAAGTGTTTCAATGCATCAGCCCCAGAGGTGAGACAATCGATAGACCTGACATTCAGTGCGAATAATTGACTCTGCATTCGTTTTAATTGCAACGGGTGGTCGTCCACCACCAACACACGCAAGCTATTCATTTTGCGCCGCCTCCAACATCACTTGTTGCCATTGATGCACTCTTTGAATTTGAGAAGTGACTCTCTCCACAAGATTTTCCTGCACATTAGAAAGCTGAGTCGATGGCACATTCTCCCCTTCAATACAAAGCTGGCGAATATCTTCTGCACCGACCGCACTCGCACCTCCTTTGATGCGATGAATAACTGCTCTGATTTCCGTTTCACCACATGCTTGCAGTAAGTGCTCGACATCTTGCTGCATAGTCGAGACAAAAAGAGTCACGATCTCACTGGCTTCCTCTAGGCTAAACGCGCCGAGCCACGCTATGGTCGAGTCTATGGTGGAATCTATATTTTCTGACGAAAACATCCCATTCCCACCCTGTTCTGACTCAATGGTGATATCACTGGCCACGTCAGTAGGTAAAAATGGCAGCAATAATGACGCGAGGCTTTCCAGGGTGTAGGGCTTACACAGCACAGCATCTATCGCTTGCTGCTCTGATTGGAATCGCGCTGAGCGAGAGTCTTCGGCCGTACAAGCAATGATCGGTAATGAACGCCACTCCTGAGAACGGCGAACTCGGTGGGCGAGTTGATGACCGTCGAGCCTTGGCATATGTACATCTGTGATCAGTAGATCGACACTACCATGACTCTCTTGCAGTAAAAGATCCCAAGCTTGCTCACCATCATTAGCGATCAACACCTCAACCCCAAGCTCGGTGAGTTGACGAGCCATAATGTTCTGATTTATCGGATTATCTTCCGCTACCAAAACACGGCCATTAAACCTGACGGCAGGCTGAGTCCAGTGCACCTCTCCTCTCGTTACAGCAGGTGTAATGGCACTCGATAACCACGAATAAAGCTGATCGGGATAACAAGGCACACATAGAGGTTCGTCTACTTTGTCGCTAGATTGCGTGCGGGTCAGGGACAACAAGCCAGACTCTTTATAACTCAAGTGATACGCTCTTTGAGCTTCGGTAACACCAAACACCGGCAGCCACTGAGCCCAATCACACAAGACAGCAAAACTTGCCTGTAAGTCTCCAAGCGCTATCTGTTGTAGCTCACCAGAAAACTCCGACTCCACGTCTAACGGTATTGAGACATGTACTTTCGTACCTTGGCCCAAGCAACTTTCAATCTGAAAGCTGCCCTGCATGCAGGTGACTAACTTGTCAACGATACTCAACCCCAACCCTGTGCCGCCAAATCGACGAGAAATCGAGTTATCTGCTTGAGTAAATGGGGTTCTCACAACACTGATTTGCTGCTCAGTCATACCAATACCGGTATCTTCAATAAATACCTCAAGTCGTGACTGATCAACCAGAACATCCACTGTAATGCCACCTTCCTCGGTGAACTTAATCGCATTAGAGAGCAAGTTACCAATAATTTGGGCAAATCGCGTGGCATCCATTTGAACAAGCTTTGCGCGAAATGGATGGATGTTGATCGTGTATTGCAAGCCTTTTTGCTGTACCTTGAGCTCGAATGATCGCAACACATCGCCAATGGTTTGCAATAAAAACGTTGATGTTGGTTGAATCGATAACGCGTCCGCCTCCAGTTGAGAGAAGTCGAGAATCTCATCCACCAGCGAATTTAGGTGCTGACTTGAGAACACCGCTTGTTCAAGCAACTGCCCGACATCTTTAGACACCGCAGCGCGCCGTGCAATCTCCAAAGATCCCAACAATCCGACAATCGGCGTTCTCAATTCATGACTGATTGTCGCGAGGAAGCGCTCTCTTGCTATCACCGCGCTTTGGGCTGTTTTTTCTGCCTCTATCAGTGCATTCTCTCGCTCTTTTTGCTCCGAGATATCTTGGATAACCGTGAGAACGAATTTTTGTCCAGTCTTGACACTAGTTATGCATTTTCTCTCTCGATGTACATACGAAAGCCCTAGTTGACAGCCTTGAGTGCGGCAGTCTTCGACCAGCTGCTCATCGTGCTCTAATACACGCTGAATCTGCCAATAGTCCTCAACACAGGGTGTTTGCGTATAGTAGTCCTGAATCAAGCACTGACGGCACTCCCCTGAACGATAACGCGCACAGTTACTTAACATGAGGTTGTGTTGCTCATCATGAATAAACACCATGTAGGGCAGTTCATTGATGATTTTCTGCAACCACTTTTTTTCACCTTCTTGCTCAGAGACTTTCTGTTTCGAGACCGAAATTTTCAGGCGTAAATTGGAATAGGCAAAGAAACTCGCGATTAAAATCAATACCACGATCGCGGCAACCGCCATTGCCCAGTTCAGTACATGATCTTTTTCAAACCCATACACCAATTGAAACTGACGATAGCTTCGCACCAGCTTTTCAACTTCATTGTTGTCTACGGTTTCTAAAACGCTATTGAGTACATCGAGCAGAAATGGGTTATGCCTGTCGACTGCAAACGCCATATTCAACACCATCGAACCGCTCTGTTTTAGCGACAGTTGATCCATGCCTGTCTGAAGCAGCAGAGATTTAGCGATATCCTTGGGCACAAATGCAGAGCGTAGCTTTCCTCGCATCAAATCATCTAATAGCGCCTGAATATTGTTATAACGTTGGATACCCTCAAAGGTGTTGTCTAAGGCCTGAACCGGCTCGCCTTCAGTGTGCATCAGCATACCTTCAGGCCGCTTATCCAGCGGTGCAAACTTAGCCCCTCGTACCACCAGCTGACTGTACTCAACTTGATGGAAAGGTTGAGTTACCAACCAAGATGGCGAGCGCGCTATTCCGGTATACACAACAGGAAAAAAATCGACTGGTCGCCTTGTAGTAAAGTCGTGTCCTTCTGACTCTGGCGGATAAAACTGAAAAGACAAACCTGATCGAGCCTGCAAGATCTTCAAAAAATCCGGTAGCATGCCGTCAATTTGCCCGTCTTGATTGCGAAACAAAATAGGAAATGCTGATTCACTCATCGAGTAAATCAGTCGCTTGCCTAGTGGGTTGCGCTCACGATACGCAGATAGAAATTTGTCGCTCAAGTGATAAGGGTTATTTGAGACGATAGAAGGCGTGTTAAGCCCTTGAGCTTCACGCGTCAGCACAAGATCAACAAGCTCTACCAGACCATGATTACCTTTTGCAGTAATTAAGCTAACAGACTCATTCGGCAGCCACTCAGGTATCTTGATGCTGCCACGAATAACATCGTGTGTGTCTAGATATTCAGTGAGCGACACAAAGTTAGCGACAACAGCATCGGCGCGCCCCTCATTCACTAACTGCATCGCTTCGTCAAAGCTAGCAACAGGGATTAACCGCCCAATATCCACTTGTGATATATATCGGCAGTAGACTGTGCCTTGCACACAGGTCCAGTTCAGTTCGGTTTGGCCTAAAAAAGCGAATTGACGCTTACGATACCAAGCAGCAATCGTCCCAGAAAAGAACGGCTTTGAAAAAGAAAAACGCTCTTCTCGATCCGGTGTTGAACTGAAGCCCACGGCGGCATCCACCTGCTTATGCTCAACCGCCTCAAGAAGCGCCTCGACACTCGGGTAGCTCTTATATTTCAGAGTGACATTAAGAAGTGTTGCGATATTGCTCAGGTAGTCGATGTTGATACCGTAGTAAGCCCCCAACTGGTCAATATCAAAGTAAGGACGCCATGAGGTAGAAGAAACACCGACCGTAATCTCTCGATGCTGCTGTAGATAGGATTGCTGCTCATCAGTCAGAACTAACTCATTACCAAAAGCAGTCGCAGCACTGAACGATGAGCAGATCAGTGCAATATAAGTGAGTAGACGAGTTATCATGGCAGTCCCCATACTGGTATTGGACTGCGCAGACTAATGATGTACTCCAGGATGTCAAAAGCACCACGCAAGCACACAAACTTTAACCAACTGTATTTATTGAGTTATTTACAACACTGTAGGACCAGGACTACAACAAACTCCTACTAGGACTACAGTGGTTAATGGTCATCGACAAGGGTATGAAACCCAGAGTAAATCCTCGTGAAAGTCGTAAACCAACATAAAACGCCAAATACCCACGCCATCAAAGCAAAGTAGTTGGGAAATAGGCACATCAACACAAAACAGGTGATTGTTTCTGTTCCCTCAGTCAATCCACTCATGTAATACAGCGACTTTTGCTTATACACCGGATTATCAATGCCTCGCTTTCCGGCCATTACTGCGAAGGCGAGAAAGCTACTGCCAGTGCCAACAAATGAAAAGACTAAAAATGCCCCAGCAATGGCATTCATCTCAGGGTTAGCTAACACAAACCCAAATGGCACCATTGAGTAGAACAGGAAGTCGAGACTAATATCAAGAAAGCCCCCTGCATCCGTGATCCCTTGAATCCTCGCCAAAGCGCCATCTAAACCATCAAAGATCCGGTTCAACGCAATAAAAACTAAGGCCCAGGTATAGTGTTCTAGAGCCAATAACGGCAATGCAAGGCAGCCCAACGCAAAGCCTAGCAAGGTGATTTGGTTCGCTTTTATCCCACGATGATCCAATTGCTTAGCGCACTGTGCTAGGGGCCAGCGAATAACTTTAATACTTAACCTATCGAGCATGAGTGTTCTCCCACGGCCATTTGAGCACGAGACTGCCTGTCGGAATGTCTTGCTCATCATGAGTCACCATTAACGCAGGAACATTAGCCGACTTAAGTTGCTCAAACACCCAGTCGCGAAATTGGCTGCGTAAGTTTTTGTCCAGCTTACTAAATGGCTCATCCAGCAACACCGCTTTCGGTTTCGCCAGTAACATACGAGCTAAGCTAACTCGTGCTCGTTGACCACCTGAAATCTGTACTGGCATTGAATCGGCGAGCTCTAACAAGCTAAGTTGCTCAAGAGCATGAAGGGCGAGCTCTCTGCGCTTTTCTCCTTTTACAGAGTTCGGTAATGCAAAGGCTAGGTTCTCCCAAACACTCAGGTGTGGGAAGAGCAAATCATCTTGAAATAAGATACCCACTTCTCTCAAGTGAGGTGATACCTTATCGATACGCTCATTGGATAAATATACCTCTCCAGAGAATCGAAATTCATCGGATAAATGTCCTGCAATCACATCAAGTAAGGTAGACTTACCACAGCCACTTGGCCCCATTAAAGTGAGGATCTCGCCAGCCTCAACCGAAAAAGAGAGATCTGAGAATAGCTCGCTACCATCTCGTTTAGAGATGGTGAGGCTTGTTAGAGACAGACTCATGAGTCAATAAATCCTTTTGTACTGGTCGCTGTTTTTTCATTGAAAGGCGACTAAAAACGATAGCAAAAGCAAAGAAAATCAACGGCAATAGGGCCTGCCATATTGCGTAAATCGCCGTCACACGGCGGTCAAATCCACTAGAGAGTGCGACGGCCTCAGTCGTCAACGTACTCACTCGACCAGCTCCTAGTACCAATGTTGGTAGGTATTGAGCTAAGCTCACACTGGCTCCGACCGCCCAAGCAAACAGCACCGCAGATCGCAGCTGTGGAAACTTAATCATAAAGAACACGGTGATCGGGTGTTTACCTAGACTCAGGGCAAGCCGTGTGTAGCCTGAGTGATAAGCTCGCCATGGGCCATCTAACGCTAGATAAACAAACGGAAAGGCAAAGAAAATATGTGACCAGCATACCCAAAGCCAGTACGCACTGCTTTGGACATGTAGTGTAACTACCTGCAAACCAAAGAGCAGCGATAGCTGTGGAATCAGCATAGGCACAGCTATCAAATAACCTGGGACTTGCAAACGGTACTTAATTCGATACTCGTGAGCGATAATGGCGAGAATCAATGCTACAGACGATGAGATAACCGCCAATATAAGACTTTGCTCAATCGTACCGACAATCCCCGCCCACTCATATTGCCAAAAGCTGAAGCTATAACGACTAGGCAGTAGATCAGGAAAACGCCAACGGTGTGCAACGCTCCAAAGCATCATCAAGGGAAGCATAAGGCCACTTATCGTCAGTATCACCCCAAATAGACTCAACCCTGGAAGATAAAGTCCATGACGTCCAGAATACTGCCAATATCGTAGTCCTTTAGTCACCAACCATTCTACAACTCGTTGTATGGCAATCACCCCACCAGCAATGACAAACAACAGCATTGCCCCTGCCGATGCACGCGGCAATAGCACTAGGTCTGGGTCGTTGAACCACTGCCAAACCAAAACCGCAAATGTAGGAGGATTAGTAGGCCCAATAATTAATGCAACATCAACAACCGACACACCGTAAGCCAATACCGCTAACAATGGAAACCGCATTTTAGTGAGCCATTGAGCAAACAGTGCCTTCCACCAAATATGGCGTTGTTTATAACCTAAGGAGAGCCCTACTCTCGTGACCTTCTCTACTTCTAACTGCTTGAGCACTGGTATGCTCATTAAGAGTAGAAATGGGATTTCCTTAAGGGTTAACATCACGATTAGACCAAGACCATATGGGTCTTTGACAAGTGTTGCTAAGCTTTGATCAACAGCATCATTAAGATCAATGCCGAACCACTGGAGCAGTGCTCTCGCCCCAAGACCTGTTGGAGCAAACAGAAATGCAAATCCAATCGCGTACGCAACATGCGGGATAGACAACAAAGGAGACAGGCACAATTCAATTCGCCTCCAACGACGTCCCCCCCACGAGCTTTGCAAAATAGAGAAAGCGGCTATACCAGCTAGGAGCGTACTGACTAAACTCGTGACGACAGTCAGCCGAATTGAAGTAAATACCCCCTGCCAAGAGAATAACTGTGTATAGCCATCAAGGCTAAACGAGTGCATTCCAAGTGGCGGTATATAACCTAAAGATGATAAGACAACCCCAGTGATACCTGGGATTGTCGGAACCATACAGAGAATAACTACGATTAAATAAGAAAGTCTTAACATCTATTCTTGTGTCGATTAAAGGCTATTGGCCGTAGCGTTTTAGCCACTCTTTCTCGATGGCAGCCTGCCAACTCGGATGTGGCTCGGCAATTGACTTGAACTGTTGCGTTTGTTTGGCACTACCTACCAGATATTGAGACTCAACAACGGCGGGGTCGCCCCACACATTCAAATCGCCTTTGCGAGACTGAGCTTCAGGGCTGATCAAAAAGTTAATCGCCACCAAAGCGCCTTCACCCGCACTTGCATTCCAAGGTATGGCTAAGAAGTGAATATTCGACAATGCCCCTGTTTCAAATGCGTAAGCCCGGGTGCTTTCTTCAAGCTTTCCCGAAGCTTGAGCCGAATACACGGCGTTAGGGTTAAATGTGATAGCTAGATCTAATTGACCATCATCCAGCAAGCGAATCATCTCCGCTGTCCCTGCGGGGAACTGCTTTCCTTTACGCCATGCAACCTGATGAAACTCATCAAGGTATTGCCACAAAGGTGCTGTCAGTGACTTAAAGTCACTCTCTTCAACGGGCTTTTGTAGATCAGGATGGTTATCAATCAGTTCGATAAGCAGCGCTTTTAAGAAACTCGTACCATGAAACTCTGGTGGTTTCGGGTAACTCAAACGGTTTGGAAACGCGTTGGCGTAACTGAGCATCTCTGCAAATGAGTTTGGTGGGTTATTCACTTCGGCTTGGTCATGAATAAACACCAACTGTCCAACACCCCAAGGCGCCTCAAGGCCATCGGTCGGCTCAGAAAAATCGACATCAATAGGAAGTTGCTTATCGATAAACTGCCAATTCGGTAGTGCCTGCGTAAATGGGCCAAACAACAGGTCATTTTGCTTCATGGATTTGAAGTTTTCCCCATTGATCCAAACTAAATCAACACTGCCGCCCTGATTTGTGTTTACCGCCTTTTCAGCGAGCAGTCTCGAGATGGTTTCAGCAATGTCCGTTACTTTAATGTGATTGAGAGTCACACCATACTGCTGCTGAAGTTGCTGGCCAGCCCATTGGATATAACGATTGATCTCTTGGCTACCTCCCCAAGCATGAAAGTAGACCGTTTGACCCTGCGCCTTCTCTTCAACTTGCTGCCAATTGATCTCTTGCGCGCTCAAAGAAAAAGAGACCGAGCAAGCTATTGAGGCTGCGAACAGTTTTTTCATAGTAACGTCCATTGTTATGATTTTGTTGTACAAAAGGAATAGTAATACTTCTAAAAACGCAGTAACAGAACAAAAGCCCATTTCTGCGCACATTCACTCACCAGACCTAGAAAGTGGTTAATTCCTTTCATATTTTTCCTACTCATATCAATGAGTCAAACTGAACCCATAAAAAAACCAGCCCGAAGGCTGGTTCTTAACTAAAGCTTTAAGGTGGATTATTCCCACTCGATCGTCGCTGGTGGCTTACCAGAGATATCGTAAACAACGCGAGAGATACCGTCGATTTCGTTGATAATACGGTTAGAAACCTTACCTAGGAAGTCGTATGGTAAGTGCGCCCAGTGTGCCGTCATAAAGTCGATAGTCTCAACTGCACGTAGAGAAACAACCCAGTCATATTTACGGCCATCGCCCATTACGCCTACTGAGCGTACTGGTAGGAACACTGTGAATGCTTGAGATACTTTGTGGTATAGGTCCGCAGCGTGTAACTCTTCAATGAAGATCGCATCTGCACGACGCAGTAGGTCACAGTACTCTTTCTTAATCTCGCCAAGAACACGAACACCTAGACCAGGACCCGGGAACGGGTGGCGGTATAGCATGTCGTAAGGCAGACCAAGCTCTAGACCGATCTTGCGAACTTCATCTTTAAATAGCTCACGTAGAGGCTCAACAAGACCCATTTCCATATCGTCTGGCAGACCACCAACATTATGGTGAGATTTGATGACGTGTGCTTTACCTGTCTTAGAAGCCGCTGACTCGATCACATCCGGGTAGATCGTACCCTGTGCTAGCCATTTAGCATTTTCTAGTTTCTTCGACTCTTCATCGAATACGTCAACAAACACGTGACCGATTGTCTTACGCTTGTCTTCTGGATCAGACTTGCCCTCAAGCGCGGTTAGGAAGCGCTCTTCAGCATCTACTTTGATAATGTTTAGGCCGAACTTGTCGCCAAACATATCCATTACTTGCTGACCTTCGTTTAGACGAAGTAGACCGTTATCAACAAATACACATGTCAGTTTGTCACCGATTGCACGGTTAACCAGCATAGCAACAACTGATGAATCAACACCACCAGACAGGCCTAGAATAACCTCATCGTCACCCACTTGCTCTTTGATACGAGCCACTGCATCTTCGATGATAGACTCAGAAGTCCAAAGACGCTCACAACCACATGCACCAAGAACGAAGTTCTCTAGCATTTGTAGGCCTTGTTTCGTGTGTGTCACTTCTGGGTGGAATTGAACGCCGTAGTATTTCTTCTCTTCGTTCGCCATTGCCGCGTAAGGACATGTTTCTGTCTCGCCAACTTTCACGAAGTCTGCTGGGATTTCTACAACCTTGTCACCGTGGCTCATCCAAACGTCTTGAGTCGCTTCAAGATCTTTGAAAATAGCTGATTCGCCAGATACGCTAACTTGTGCGTAGCCGAACTCACGCTCTTCTGAACTTGCTACCTTACCGCCTAGCTGCTCTGCCATTGTTTGCATGCCGTAACATACACCAAGAACAGGAACACCAGAATCAAATACATATTGAGGAGCGCGCGGAGAATTTTCTTCCGTCACACTTTCAGGGCCACCAGAAAGGATAATACCGTCTGGATTGAATTCACGAATATCCGCTTCTTCTACATCCCAGCTCCATAGTTCACAGTAAACACCGATCTCACGAACGCGGCGTGCGACTAGCTGAGTGTATTGCGATCCAAAATCTAGGATCAGGATACGTTGGTCATGAATATTTTTCGTCATTTTAGGCAGTCTTTTTAAGCTGGATTAAGAAAACGAGGCGAGTTTACTCGCCTCTCTTCAATGCTTCAAGGAAAAAAGCAAACGTTTTCGTCAGGTGTTTCTTATACAAAACAATTTAGTTTTGTAGAGAAATTAACCACGACGGTAGTTTGGTGCTTCCTTAGTGATTTGAACGTCATGCACGTGTGACTCAGCCATACCTGCACCAGAGATTCGTACAAATTCAGCCTTCGTACGCATATCTTCAATCGTTGCAGAGCCAGTCAGCCCCATGCTTGAACGTAGACCACCCATCTGTTGGTGAACGATCTCTTTTAGGCGACCTTTATATGCGATACGACCTTCGATGCCTTCTGGCACTAGCTTGTCTGCTGCATTATCAGTCTGGAAGTAACGGTCAGAAGAACCTTGAGACATTGCGCCTAGTGAGCCCATGCCACGGTAAGCCTTGTATGAACGGCCGTTGTAAAGAATCACTTCACCTGGCGCTTCTTCTGTACCTGCGAACATAGAGCCCACCATCACACAAGATGCACCCGCAACGATAGCTTTACAGATGTCACCAGAGAAACGGATACCACCATCAGCAATCACAGGAATACCATGCTCGTTTGCCACTTCTACAGCATCTGCAATAGCCGTAACTTGAGGAACACCTACACCAGTAACGATACGAGTTGTACAGATTGAACCAGGGCCAATGCCCACTTTAACGGCACTTACACCAGCGTCAATTAGCGCTTTAGCGCCTGCGCCAGTTGCTACGTTACCACCAACGATGTCTAGATCTGGGTATGCAGCGCGAGTTTCGCGGATACGGTTAAGAACACCTTCAGAGTGACCGTGAGAAGAGTCGATAAGTAGAACATCGATACCAGCTTCAACTAGAGCAGCAACACGCTCTTCGTTGCCCGCACCAGCACCAACAGCAGCACCAACACGTAGACGACCTTGTGCATCTTTACATGCATTTGGCTTACGCTCAGCTTTATGGAAATCTTTTGCTGTAATCATACCTGTAAGTTGGAACTCTTCGTTCACAACTAGGACTTTCTCAACACGTGCTTTGTGCATTTTCTCTTGAACTTCTTCACGAGTTGCACCTTCTTGAACCGCAGCTAGGCGCTCTTTTGGCGTCATTACTGCGGCAACAGATTGCGTTAAATCAGTAACGAAACGTACATCACGGCCAGTAATAATGCCCACAAGCTCTTTGCTTTCAGTCACTACAGGGAAACCAGCAAAGCCGTGTTTTTCAGTCAAAGCAACAACGTCAGCGATCGTTGCATCAGGGTTAACCGTTACAGGATCAGTAACAACACCCGCTTCAAACTTCTTAACTTTACGAACTTCAGCAGCTTGCTGCTCAATAGACATGTTCTTATGGATAAAACCAACGCCGCCTTCTTGCGCAAGTGCGATAGCAAGACGTGCTTCCGTTACGGTATCCATAGATGCAGAGATCATTGGGATGTTGAGGGTAATATTCTTCGTCAGCTGAGTGCGAAGATCAGCTGTGTTTGGGAGAACGGTGGAGTGTGCTGGCACAAGTAATACGTCGTCGAATGTCAGCGCTTCTTTGGCAATTCTTAGCATTTGCAATATCTCACAATAGGAAAGTAAATGGATTAACCCAAACTCATCGTTTCGCATAATGAGTCGCAGTGGCCTGCTTTGGATTAGATATTGCGGAGGGATTATACGGTCAACGCAATCGCTTGGCTACACATTTTTATATTTTTAATTTGCATTTACCCCCTTGATATGTAGTATATTGCCGCTAACTTCCATACTCATGTCTTGAGATTAGCCGTGCCTGCTGCGTCCAACCCAAACATTTTCACTGTTTCTCGTCTAAATTCTGAAGTTCGTTTACTGCTCGAAAATGAAATGGGCATCGTTTGGTTGGTAGGAGAAATCTCAAACTTTTCTGCGCCAGTCTCTGGCCACTGGTACTTCACCCTGAAAGACGCTCGCGCTCAAGTAAAGTGTGCGATGTTTAAAGGCAATAACCGCCGCGTTAGTTTTAAACCTCAATCCGGTCAGCAAGTGTTGGTTAAAGCCCGCTTATCTCTTTATGAGCCTCGTGGTGACTACCAGTTAATTATCGAAAGCATGCAACCCGAGGGCGACGGCCGCCTGCAACAGCAGTTTGAAGAGCTCAAAATGCGTCTTGCGGGTGAAGGGTTATTCGCACAAACCAACAAGCGTCCTCTTCCAGAACACCCAAGCCGTGTCGGCGTCATCACCTCGCAAACGGGCGCTGCTCTGTTTGATATTCTTGACGTATTGAAACGCAGAGATCCTTCATTACCTGTTGTAATTTACCCAACCATGGTACAAGGCGAAGGTGCTGCTATTCGAATAGCTCAAGCAATTGGTACAGCGAACGAGCGTAATGAGTGTGATGTATTAATTGTTGGTCGAGGCGGCGGCTCACTCGAAGATCTATGGTGCTTTAACGAAGAGATCGTGGCACGCACAATTGCAGCCAGCCAAATTCCGATTATTAGTGCCGTTGGGCATGAAATCGATGTAACGATTGCTGATTTTGTTGCTGATATGCGCGCGCCTACCCCTTCAGCCGCGGCTGAGTTGGTGAGCCGAGATAACAGCCATAAAACACAAAATGTACAAGTGCGCGTTAATCGCCTTTTTAATGCCACCAAGCTTTATTTCCAGCAGCAAAAACAAGCGATGACACACCTAGTTCATCGTCTTGAAAAGCAGCACCCTAGCTATCAGCTTGAGCGTCAATCTCAGCAACTAGATGATCTCGAGCGTCGTTTTCAACGAACGATGCAACAGTTTATTCTGCGTCGCCAAGATGCCCTTGAGCGCAAACAGACCCGTATTGAGCAAGCCTCGCCAACTCGGGTGATCAACTTGCAAACTCATCAACTGAATCGCGCAGAGCAAAAACTTATTGAGGCGATGAAGCGACAATTACTTGTCTCAAAACACCAAGTTGCGCTTGCGGCTGAGAAGCTCGATACAGTAAGTCCGCTAGCGACATTGAAGCGTGGTTATTCCATCACGCAATTAGACTCTGGTGAGGTGATAACCGAACAGAAACAAGTCAAGACAGGTGATGTGCTCATCACTCGATTGGCGGAAGGGAAAGTAACTTCTGTCGTTCAATAAAAGATGAGACAAGCGTGTTAATAACAAAGGGGCGATAAGCCCCTTTGTTCGTTCTAGCTCTCTTTGCGAACTCTCCGAGAACTCTTAGAGAACTCTCCGAGAACTACCTTTGTTCAAACTTAAACTGAACTCGTGATTTTGATTTGAGCTCGTTACACGTATTACAGAAATAGCTGGCTGCGCCGCACGCTTGCAGCTTTTCTAGCTGCGATGAGCAGTCAGGACAATTGCCAATTTTATTGTACTTTAGGTCACAAGCCTGGCACACATAGCCCGCATCCCACTTAAGTTCCGCTTGGCATTTAGGACAAATATTCTCTGTCATCTTAAACATCTCTCACAAAAACATACTGCCATTAAAGATACTGAATCCAATCCAAGATAAAATGATCTCAATCATGCAAAAGATCAAAGGCCGATCATCGGCATTTTCCAATGTGATCAGCGATCTGCCTCATTAAGAACATTTATATAACCACACACCGAAAGCATAAGTTACATATGCTGCATTTCAATTTTTAGCGACATAAAAATCCACAAAAATCCACAAATACCATCTCATGCAGGATTTTATGAAATGATCGATTTTTCACTATGCCGCTGTTACACAAGTACGCATTTCAATATTCTGAGCGTCTTTAACCGATAAAGTCACTGTAATCGCAGCATATTCAGTCAATGACTGAACATGTGTACCACCACACGGAATCACTGCTGGTGCTTCTTCTCCTAGATCACAATGCCAGTATCTAGAGTTAGTCAGTGCATTTCCTTGGCACTCCATAGCAACATCACTTCCCTTAGCTAACCATGTTGCCAATTGATCATTCACTTTCACGGCCAGTGTGTCGATATTATTCAGCATATCTGCACTGTTAAGGCCTCGTTTACGTAAAGTTTTGCCTAATCGATACTGATCAACACACAAATCTTCAAAAACAAAACTGGTCTCTTGAGCATAGCTGTTGAAGTCATAGTTGCCGTGCGGGTCTTTACGATCCGCTTTCTTACGCCAATAGCCGCCTTCAACCAGCACTTTATTGAGTGCTAGGTAAGCAAGATGCCCTGCACTATGGCCACGGCTTAAGGCTTGTTGATACGCTTTATCGACCTCTAGCTCTACCACACTACCTGCTTCAGGCCTCACTTCCTCATTGAGTACATGAACCACGACAAATGCCCAACCAAACTCGTCACGCTTTACAGGGATCGCTTTATCGACATGCAGCGCCTGAGTTGAGAGCTCTACCGCACCAACCAAACAATCCACTACTGAATAAGCATTTTCTTCTATTTTTATCTGTCCTCGGTCCGCAGGGTGATCTGGCCAAATGTGGCTCACTGGATGGAAAGGAGTTTGATCGGTGATTAGGTAAGTCTTTCCATCTTCATGCTTTACCAGTTGTACTTGAGCAGAGAGAGACCAAGTGTTGTGACAGAATTTCACCTTTGTTGGAGAAAGTTGCATATTAATTCCTTGCTATAAATGCAAAAAGCGCCATAGACCATCGTCTATAGCGCTTTTAATTCAATCGTAATTGACTATTTTTTGCGATTCTTCATCATGCCCATAAGCTTTTTACGCTTACGCTCTTGAGAAAGAGTCATCTTATTTGTTTTACCCTCAAACGGGTTTTCACTGCTCTGGAATTGGATACGGATCGGTGTACCCATGATCTCTAGAGACTTACGGTAATAGTTCATCAAGTAGCGCTTGAATGAATCTGGTAGCTCATTCACCAAGTTACCGTGGATAACGACGATTGGTGGGTTGTAACCACCAGCGTGCGCATACTTCAATTTCACACGACGACCACGCACCATTGGCGGTTGGTGATCTTCTGTTGCCATTTTCATGATGCGAGTCAGTACAGAAGTACCAACACGAGTCGTTGCAGACTTGTAGGCTTCTTGAACAGACTCAAACAAGTGACCGACACCTGTACCATGCAAAGCAGAAATAAAGTGAATACGCGCAAAGTCGACAAAACCTAGACGGCGATCGAGCTCTTTCTTAACGTGTTCTTTCACGTCCATATCAAGGCCGTCCCACTTATTAACTGCAATCACAATTGAGCGACCTGCGTTAAGGGCAAAGCCGAGTAGGCTTAGGTCTTGATCTGAAATATTCTCACGAGCATCAATCACAAGCAGCACAACGTTGGCATCTTCAACCGCTTTTAGGGTTTTAACGACTGAGAACTTCTCAACCGTTTCATTGATGCGTTTACGACGACGTACACCTGCAGTATCGATCAGTACGTATTCGCGCCCATCACGTTCCATCGGAATGTAGATAGAATCACGTGTTGTACCTGGCATGTCGTACACAACTACACGCTCTTCACCCAGAATACGGTTTGTTAGGGTCGATTTACCCACGTTTGGACGACCGATAATCGCAAGCTTGATCGGCTTTTCTTGCAAACGTTGATATTCCGCTTCCGCTTCTTCTTCGGTGTAATCAAGCTTTTCTTCTTCTGCGTCAACAAACTGAGTAAGATCTTCAATCTCACCTTGCTGTTCGATCAACTGCTCTGCAAATGGGTTAAGCGCTCGGTCGATCAATGCACTCACACCACGCCCATGTGCCGCTGCGATTTGGTACATTTGCTCAACACCGAGTTGCCAGAAATCAGCACTCGCCGCATCGGCATCAATACCGTCAACCTTGTTGACCACCAGCATGGATGGCTTTTCAATCTTACGTAGGTGATCGGAGATAGCGATATCTGAAGGCGTTAGGCCTGCACGGCCATCAACCATAAATAGCACCACATCAGCTTCGTCAATCGCCGCTAGCGACTGCTCTGCCATTTTGGTCTCTACACCTTCTTCTGTACCATCGATACCACCCGTATCAATCACGATAAATTCGTGTTCACCAAGTTTTGCTTGGCCGTACTTGCGGTCACGAGTTAACCCAGGGAAATCCGCAACCAATGCGTCGCGAGTACGAGTCAATCGGTTAAATAACGTTGATTTACCAACGTTCGGACGCCCAACAAGGGCAACAACAGGTACCATAATAACCTCTACACTATGTTCTCTCTGTAGTTATAGGTAACCACTTGCTTGTCTGTAAACCAGCGCGTTACCTATAACCACAAACACTAAAAGATGGAGTAATTTTCGTCCCTTATTTACTCGCTTTCAATAAAACGGCTCCTAACTGCAGAACAGCCAGGAGCCGAGTGTGAATAATATCACAAATTATTTGTTGATCGTCAGTTTCTTTATATCGCCATTACGAGTGACAATCACATAACCATCGTCAACAGCGACAGGACCAACTGCAAATCCGCTATCATCTACCAACTGTTTAGACACAAACTCACCCGTTTCGCGATCAATCCAGTACAGGTAACCTTCGGTATCACCGACCACCAAATAGCGTTCGATAATCGTTGGTGCGGTTAGCAAGCGGTGCTCTAGCTTGTCGTTAACCCATAGCTCGGTGCCACTGCGCGCATCAACAGCAACGAGGTGATCTTTGTCTGTCGCTAGGAAGATACTGCGGTTGTCTGTTGCAATGTCATTTGATGACGAATAAGGACGTTTCCAGATTGGCTGTCCAGAACGAAGATCAACACTGACTAAGTTGCCATTGAAACCGATAATGTACAGTGTACTACCAAGGATAATTGGCGAAGCATCTACGTCAACCAAACGATCAATCTCAGTCGCACCTTGCGGCATACCGATAGGTTGTTGCCAAATTAGTTGCCCGTTCTCTACAATCGCTGCAGCTAAACGGCCATTCGCTGTTCCCCAGAACACACCGCCAGAGACTGACGCTGGACGGCTGTCTCCACGTAGCGTTAGGTTTGGCACGTCCATACTGATCGCCCAGCGCTGCTCACCTGAGTCTTGAGCAAGAGCAATGAGCATTCCGCGAGCGGTATGCACGATAATCAAGTTACTTTCTGCAATCGGTGCAGCCAGTACTTCGCCTTCAACCTTAGCTCGCCATAGCTCTTCGCCGGTCTCTTCATCTAGCGCGATCACTTCACCGTTTTCGCTGCCGATAAACACCTTAGAGTAAGCGGCGAGAATGCCACCTGACAATAGTGCTGAAGTATCACCTTCCAGATCGGTCTGCCAAATCTGCTTACCACTTTCAGGCTCCATCGCACGAACTAAACCTTTACGGTTTGCTGCAAACACTTTGTCGTAAGCGTATTCCGGCGTTAGTTTTGAGAAGTATTGCTCTACGCCACTGCCAATCGAACTTTTCCACTGTTGCTGAGGAGAAAACTCATTCGTCACCTCTGGCACTGGTGCCATGATGATAGTGTCTTCTTCTCCCGCACATCCTGCCAAAATACCAATTGCCATTGCAGGCATCAGCACTTTGCGAAGCAGTTTCTTCATCAAAGAGTGTCCTTATTTCGCGAGATCGTCTAGCTTCATCTGAAGCGTTTGGCTGTTATCGGCAGATTGTTGCGCTTCAGAGTATGCTTGGTAAGCAGCGTCTTTATCACCCGAGCGTAGTAAGATATCACCACGTAGCTCAGCAACACGGCCAGCCCAATCACTATGAGTTAACGCATCTAGCTCGCTCAATGCTTCTGTATCTTTACCCTGCTCAACCAACACTCGCGCAACGCGATATGTCGCAACTGCAGTCAGTGCAGTATCTTTTGAATTCGATTTTGCCCAGTTCAACTGCTCTAAAGCCGCATCTAACTCACCAGCTTCCACCTGCACTTTTGCGAGTTGAAGCGCTGCGAGCGTTGCGTACTCTGAGTCACTGTTAGCCGTGATAAAGCTCTGTACTGTATCTTGTGCATCTGCACCTTGCGCTGCAAGTTGCGTGACCGCTGTAGTGTAAGCATCTGAAGCCGCTTCTTGTGCTTCGATGACAGAGTCTTGATAAAAGCGCCAACCTAATAGGCCACCGATACCAACGACCGTACCTAAAATGACGGCCTTACCGTTTTCCTTCCACCAATCCTTAATGGCTTCTACTTGTTGTTCTTCGCTATCGTAGAGTTCCAACGTCTTATCCTCTTTAAATCTATGCGAGAAGGCAGTAACAACTGCCTTCCTAAATTATGTTGGTCATTAAACCAGTTGTGTGAGCTTTTCTACAGCATCTTGTTGTGTAATTGTGGACTGCTCACCACCAACAAGGTCTTTTAATACCACTGTACCATCAGCCACTTCGTTCTCGCCTAACACAAGCGCGACAACCGCACCCACTTTATCGGCACGCTTAAACTGTTTCTTGAAGTTGCCGCCACCGAAGTGATTCATCACACGAAGGCCTGGGATCTGTTCGCGTAGCTGTTCTGCTAGCTTCATACCCGCCATCATTGTGCCTTCACCTGCAGTAACCATGTAAACATCCACACTGCGACGTACGTCGGTAAGTTCTAATGTTTCCATCATCAGCACGAGTCGCTCTAGACCCATCGCAAAACCGACGGCTGGCGTTGGCTTGCCGCCTAACTGCTCAACTAAGCCATCATAGCGACCGCCACCACAGACTGTGCCCTGTGCACCTAGGCTCTCAGTGATCCACTCAAACACGGTGCGGTTGTAGTAATCGAGGCCACGAACCAAACGTTCGTTAACCGTATATTCGATGCCAGCAGCGTCTAGAAGTTCACAAAGACCAGCAAAATGTTGCGTCGACTCTTCGCTCAAGTAATCAGAAAGACGCGGCGCATCACCAAGGATAGCTTGCACGTCAGGGTTCTTGGTATCTAGCACACGCAGTGGATTAGTATGCATGCGACGCTTACAGTCTTCATCAAGTACTTCTTCGTGCTGCTCGAGGAAAGCAATTAAAGCGGTGCGGTAGTTAGCGCGATCTTCAGTTGAGCCAATAGAGTTCAGCTCAAGACGCACATGCTTCTCGATACCAAGCTCACGCCATAAGCGTGCGGTCATCATGATAAGCTCAGCGTCAACGTCAGGGCCATTAAGACCAAATACCTCAACACCACACTGATGGAACTGACGGTAACGACCTTTTTGTGGACGTTCGTGGCGGAACATTGGTCCCATATACCACAAGCGTTGTTCTTGGTTATACAGTAAACCGTTTTCGATGCCAGAGCGCACACAACCTGCAGTCCCTTCTGGGCGCAACGTCAAGCTATCGCCATTTCGGTCTTCAAAAGTGTACATCTCTTTTTCAACCACGTCGGTCACTTCACCGATCGCGCGGCTAAATAGATGCGTCATCTCAACGATTGGCATGCGAACTTCGTTGTAGCCGTATGCACTGATTACGTTTTTAACTGTACCTTCCACTTTCTGCCAAAGTGGAGATTGCGTTGGGAGGCAATCGTTCATGCCTCGAATTGCTTGGATTGTTTTTGCCACAATACTTACCGTAATGTCGTTGAGATTAATTTGATTCGATATGTTTAACGTCGATACGATTATCGCTATCGAGCGTTGCCGCTTTAGCGCGGATTTTCGCTTCGAGTTGATTGACTAGATCGTCGTTATCAAAGCGTTCTTTTTGGCGCTTACCATCTTCATAGAAAGCGCTCTTTTTGTTACTACCTGCAAGACCTAGATGTGAAACCTCGGCTTCACCTGGGCCATTCACCACACAGCCAATGATAGAGACATCCATTGGGGTAATGATATCTTCTAAACGCTGCTCAAGCGCGTTGACTGTGCCAATCACATCAAACTCTTGACGCGAGCAGCTTGGACAAGCAATAAAGTTGATACCGCGAGAGCGAATACGTAGAGACTTGAGAATATCAAAGCCCACTTTAATTTCTTCTACTGGATCAGCTGCGAGAGAAATACGCAGCGTATCGCCAATTCCTTCCGCGAGAAGCATACCAAGGCCAACCGACGATTTTACTGCACCCGCTCGAGCACCACCAGCCTCTGTAATACCAAGGTGTAGTGGCTGATCAATTTTTTGTGCTAGCAATCGGTATGAATCAACCGCAAGGAAAACATCTGATGCTTTAACGCTGACTTTGAATTGATCGAAGTTCAGTCTATCGAGGATATCAACATGACGCATCGCAGACTCAACCAGTGCTTCTGGCGTTGGCTCGCCGTACTTCATCTGGATGTCTTTTTCTAAAGAGCCGCCATTAACTCCGATGCGAATTGGGATATTTTTGTCACGCGCGCAATCGACCACCGAGCGAATACGGTCTTCTTTACCAATATTGCCAGGGTTTATACGCAAACAATCCACGCCATATTCCGCTACTTTCAAAGCGATACGGTAGTCGAAGTGGATATCAGCAACCAAAGGAACGTTAACTTGTTGCTTGATCTGCTTGAAGGCTTCCGCCGCATCCATTGTAGGAACGGAAACACGCACGATGTCTGCGCCGACATTTTCAAGTGCGCGGATCTGTGCAACGGTTGCATCTACATCCGTTGTACGTGTGTTTGTCATTGATTGAACGGCGATTGGCGCACCATCACCAATAGGCACATCGCCCACATAAATACGCGTTGATGGACGACGCTTGATCGGAGATTCGTATTGCATAATGTTTACTATGGTAAGGTGATTCTTGCTACTTTACCTGCAGTATACCCAGAAAGGTCGACTGGTTCACTCGCAAAAGTGATAGAAACATTCTGAGGTGCTCCTAAAACGAGACTGTAGCTGCCTTCTTGATCAAAATCGAGGACTTCACCCGCACTCTTGGTGCCAATCGCAAGTGTCTTGCCAGTCGCATCTTTTACTTGTAACCAGCAGTCACCGTCAAGCGTAATACGCAAGCGTGGCAGGGCTTGTGGCTCTGTCACAACAACGTCTTCAACCGCTAGCTCATCAGTACCACTCACCGCTTCATCCAGCAGTTCATCAACAACGGCAGGCGCATCAACCAAGGACTCTGTTGTGCTTGTCATGCTATCTTCCGTTGTAGGAAGTGCAGTCACAGTGTCATCTACTGATACTGAAGGGGTTTGGCTATCAGTAACAACAACCTCTTCGAGGCTCGGTAACGTTTCCGTAATTTCAGTGACTTCTGTTGCTGGTGTACTTTCTTGTACTTGCTCAAGCTCACTATTATCACGCTCGTTGAACCACCAAAGAACAGAGATACCTACAATGGCAATCAAAATACCCCAGGTCATCAACATAATGCGACTGTCATGCTTCTCTTTGTTGGTTTTCTTCGAGAAGCTGTGCATTTCCTGTTCTTTGCGTTGTGTTGAGTCGCAACCATCTAAAGCTCCCATAATCTCGCTTTCTGGGATGCCGACTAACTTTGCGTAATTACGAATATAGCCTCGTGTAAAAGTGGCGACTTGCAGTTGAGAAAAGTCATTGTTCTCAAGTTTTTTAATCACAGAAACCTTGAGGCATAAACGATCCGCCACCTGCTGCTGAGACCAACCAAGCTCTTGTCGCTTAGTTTGTAAAAGTATGCCTGCTTGTACTTGCGGGGTGTCAACGACACCCGTTTCTTCATTTGTCATCGAGAATCTTATTTAAGTTGGTCTATCCGGAGGTAATATCGTTATTTTTTTTCGTGACCCGAACAGAGAGTGTGCTTTAGTCAGTATAACCGCGTTAAGTTACAAAATAGCCAATAGACGAGACTGCGGTTGAATAAACTTACAATTATCTATTTCATTCTAATAGATATTAGTCATGAAACAACATGACTTGCGGGCAGAAATTGACTACTCATCAATGTTTTTTCAGAAAACTGACATTTTTTAGCCATCATAATGTGAAAAACCAGGTCTTTTGACCTGGTTTTTCAATTATATAGCGATTGCGTTACATGCTTTTCACATCAATCGTTTCGCCTTTGGCCACTCGATTAATTTGAGTACGCTTAGTTCTATCAATCACATCACCGACTAACTGCCCACATGCAGCGTCAATATCATCACCGCGAGTTTTACGCACAGTAACGGTATGATCATATTGCATCAGTGTCTTTTGGAAGCGATCAATACGAGAGTTACTTGGTTTCTTATATGGCGAACCTGGATATGGGTTGAACGGGATCAAGTTAATCTTACAAGGCGTATCTTTTAGAAGTTCTGCCAGTTCACGAGCATGGTCCATGTCATCGTTAACATGATCAAGCAACACATACTCAATCGTCACTTTTCCGCGGTTTGCATTTGAAGTAGCGATATAACGGCGAACCGATGCTAAGAAGTCTTGGATATCCCAACGATCATTGATTGGCATGATTGAGCTGCGAAGCTCATCGTTTGGTGCGTGCAATGAAATTGCCAAAGCCACATCAATCTGACCCGCCATCTGATCTAGACCTGATACTACGCCAGAGGTTGATACCGTCACACGGCGTTTAGACAAACCAAAGCCAAGATCATCAAGCATAATTTCAAGCGAAGGGATCAAATTCTTCATGTTAAGCAGAGGCTCACCCATACCCATCATCACGACGTTGGTGACTGGACGACGCCCAGTCTCTTTTTCTAAGCCAACTTCACGTGCAGCACGCCAAACCTGACCAATGATTTCAGAGACTTTTAGGTTACGGTTAAAACCCTGCTGAGCCGTTGAGCAGAACTTACACTCAAGCGCACAGCCTACCTGTGAAGATACACAGAGGGTTGCGCGGTCATCTTCTGGTATATAAACCGTCTCAACATCCTGACCACCGACACGCATCGCCCACTTGATGGTACCATCGGCTGAATGCTGCGCATCAGAAACCACGGGAGCAATCACTTCACATTTCTGATGAAGCTTCTCGCGCAGTTTCTTGTTAATGTTCGTCATTTTATCGAAGTCATCGATACCAAAATGGTAAATCCACTTCATCACTTGGTCAGCACGAAACGCTTTCTCGCCTAGTTCATCCGCGAAGAATGCTCGCATTGCCTTGCGATCAAAATCGAGTAGATTGATTTTTTCTGTGGTCATATGGCCTCTCAAATGACAGAACACGAAATAAGGGCGCGAATTGTACAGCCTTTATGCGACTTCAACAAGTCTTAGGCTTTAATCACACGGTAAGTCATTGATTAGCTATATAAGGGAACATAAAGAAAGCCCCAAGCTAAGCTTGAGGCTTGAAGACAGGTCGTCTTAGTTGCGCGGGTAAATCTCTGCGCTTGGGAAAAAGAACTCAATCTCACGTGCTGCAGATTCTGGACTATCAGACCCGTGTACTGAGTTATGGCGCATGCTTAACGCGTAATCCGCGCGAATGGTGCCACAGGCCGCTTCTTCTGGGTTAGTTTTTCCCATCAGCTCACGATAACGGCAAATTGCATCTTCACCTTCTAGCACCTGAACCATAATAGGGCCTGATGTCATAAAGGCTTTCAAATCTTCGAAGAATGGTTTGCCTTCATGCTCTGCGTAGAAACCGCTTGCTTGGTCTTCATTTAGGTGAAGCATTTTCGCTGCTACGATCTTTAGACCCGCTTTTTCAATGCGGTGATAAATCTCACCGATCAAATCACGCTTCACGGCATCCGGTTTAATGATAGAAAATGTTCTTTCTAAGGCCATAAATTTTCCCTTTGACTGTTCTGTTTTTACTTCTTATTTTGCTGCGTCAGTTAACACACGCGCCAGTGTTCGCACACCAACACCGGTTGCGCCCGCTGACCACTTGTCTGTTGGTGACTTACGATAAGTTGCTGCGCAATCAAAGTGCAACCAACCTTTTTTGTAATCATCAACAAAGTAAGACAGGAACGCGGCAGCTGTACTTGCCCCTGGTACATAGTCACCACTTGCGATATTTGAAAGATCAGCAAAGCTAGATGGCAACATTCCACGGTGGAAGTCAGCGAGAGGAAGAGGCCACAAACCTTCTTTCTCTTCTCTTGCAGCGGTTAGCGCTTGATGAGAGAGCTCATCATCGAAACTCATCAACGCATGGTAATCATTTCCTAGGGCATTTTTTGCAGCACCCGTTAGCGTTGCACAGTCGATAATTAGCTCTGGTTTCTGCTCACTCGCGTAAATCAGGCCATCAGCCAATACCAAACGACCTTCGGCATCAGTGTTCATGATCTCGACAGTTTTACCATTTTTGTAGGTAATGATATCGCCTAGCTTAAGAGCACGACCTGAGATCATGTTCTCTGCACAACATAAAATGAGCTTAACGCGCTTATTTAAGCCACGTTGAATGGCAAGCCCAAGACCACCGGTGATGGTGCCAGCACCACCCATATCCGATTTCATCGCTGTCATGAAGTTAGAAGGCTTGATACTGTAACCGCCAGAGTCAAACGTGATGCCTTTACCAACTAGACAAGCAAACACAGGTGCATTCTCGTCACCCGTTGGGTTGAAATCTAACTGTAGCATTGCCGATGTGCGTTCAGAGCCACGACCAACCGCAAAAATACCTTGCCAATTTTCAGCCAACAGATCCTTATCTTTGACTATTTTCGCGGTCACTGTACCTTTCGGAGCAACAGACTTAATGTATTCTGCAGCCATCGAAGCCAATTGGCGTGGTGCAACTTCTTCTGCTGGCTTGTTGATGATATCGCGAACAAAAGTGGTGGCGTTAACACGAGCCTCAAGCTCATGCTGGTCAGCTTCGTTTAACGGTTGCCATTCTAACGTATTGGTCTTTTTAGGGTTCTCATACCCTAGATGAAAAGCCCATACTGACTCAAGATCCCACCCTTCACCTTGCAGTGATACAGAACGGATGCCTTGGCTGTCGAGCTTGCGTGCGGCACGTTGAATAACACCAAGATCGTGGGTTTGATCTTGATGGATGATGGTTGCGTCTTCCGTAAATGAAATGATTGCCTTGTCACCCCACTGCTTTGCAGCAGGTGCTTGGCTTAATTGAACTAACATCTGGTTAGACATAGTCTCTCCTTGTCTTGCAGCCTCATTACGCTGCTATTTTTCGTTTTGCCTTGGGATGTTAGCATTATGTACCGCTTAAGTGTCAATTAGATAAAAAAAGCGAGCACTCAGGCTCGCTTTTATGGCTCAAGGCACCATTTCTAGTCGAATTCATCCATCCAACACAAAATGACAGCCTCTAAAATTTTTTCATTACAGTGATTTGGGTCATCATCAAACTCTTCCAGTTCCATTATCCACTGACGCAAATCGGTAAAACGCACAGTTTTAGGATCCGTCTCGGGAAATAGGTCACAAAGCTCAATTGCGATATCTCGTGAATCAGTCCATTTCATATCATCATCCTTCACTCATTCAATCACTAAAGAATCAATCGGTCGATTAATGGTCTTCCGACGCATGGTTTAGCGTGTACTTAGGGATCTCAACAACAAGATCCTCGTCAGCAATTTTAGCCTGACAACCGAGGCGAGATTCTGGTTCTAAACCCCAGGCTTTATCCAACATATCGTCTTCTAGCTCTTCGCTCTCTTCAAGGGAATCAAAGCCTTCTCGCACAATAACGTGACACGTGGTGCAAGCACATGACTTTTCACATGCATGCTCAATACCGATACCATTTTTTAGTGCAACATCCAAAACCGTCTCACCAGTATCCGCTTCCAATACAGCGCCTTCAGGGCAAAGGTCTTCATGTGGTAAAACAATAATCTTAGGCATAACGTTTATCTCTTAAATATCATCAACTGACTGACCTGATAGGGCAGCTCGGATAGATTTGTCCATTCGACGCGAAGCAAACTCTTGGCTTGCCTTGTCCGTCTCTTTAATTCCTTGCTCAATCGCATCGGCATTGTCACCATTGCGCAGCGCAATTAGCTGCTCAATTACAGCCAACAACTGTTGCTGCTCTTGCTGTGAAAGCAGTTCATCGCCATCAGCCTGCAAAGCCGATACCAAACCTTCTATGACACGATCAGCCTCTACACGCTGCTCGGCTAATGTTCTAGCTTGCATATCTTCTTTGGCATATGTCATCGAATCGCGAAGCATATTAGCGACTTCATCGTCACTCAGTCCGTAAGATGGCTTAACTTGAATCTCTGATTGAACCCCAGTGCTCTTTTCCATTGCTGTCACAGACAGTAGGCCATCGGCATCAACTTGATAGGTCACTCGAATGTGCGCTGCACCCGCAGCCATTGGAGGGATACCTTTCAAAGAAAAACGTGCTAAAGAGCGGCAGTCATCAACCATTTCACGTTCACCTTGAACGATATGAACTGACATCGCTGTTTGGCCGTCTTTAAATGTAGTGAACTCTTGAGCTCGAGCAACTGGAATCGTGGTGTTGCGCGGCACGATCTTTTCTACCAACCCACCCATGGTTTCGATACCTAAAGAGAGTGGGATAACATCAAGAAGCAGCATTTCTGAGTCAGGCTTGTTACCCGCCAGAATATCGGCTTGAATTCCCGCACCAATAGCCACCACTTCATCTGGGTTAATACTGGTTAGTGGCGGACGTTCAAAAAAGTCACCCACCATTTCACGTACTAGGCGGGTTCTGGTTGAGCCACCGACCATCACAACTTCTAAGACATCATCAGCATCGACATCTGCATCTTTCAATGCTCGTCGGCATGATAAGAGTGTCTTCTTAACCAATGGCTGAATAAGTGCTTCAAACTCATCGCGAGTCACTTGTCCTTTCCAACCAAACACTTCGACGTCAACAGCTTCTTGCTCAGAGAAAGCGATCTTCGTCGCTGTAGCAATGTTCAATACCACACGGTTTTGTTCTGCACTTAGCGGTGTGGTAACACCAGATTGCTCAACCAGGTGTTCAGCTAGCAAGTGATCAAAGTCATCACCACCTAGCGCAGAATCACCACCCGTCGCCAGCACTTCAAATACACCTTTAGACAAACGCAAGATAGAGACATCAAACGTACCGCCACCAAGGTCATAAACCGCAATGATTCCCTCTTGACCGGAGTCTAAGCCGTAAGCGATAGCTGCAGCAGTAGGCTCATTTAGAAGGCGAAGTACATGCAACCCCGCTAACTTAGCCGCATCTTTAGTACCCGCACGCTGCGCATCATCAAAATAAGCAGGAACGGTAATCACAACACCAGCCAATTCACCACCCAGCGTTTCTTCTGCACGCTGACCAAGTGCCTTTAAGATGTCAGCAGAGACTTCTATCGGGTTTTTATCACCAGTTTGTGTATCGAGAACGGGTAGGCCATTATCACTCGCTTTAAAGCGGTACGGCAGTGATGGATAACGTTGGTTGATGTCTTTTAGAGAGCGGCCGATTAGGCGCTTCACTGAGATGATCGTATTTTCAGGATCTGTTTCAGCAAGATCTTTCGCCTTATACCCTACTTCGGGTTGAGCACCAGAATAGTTGACGATAGAAGGAAGAATGCTTCTGCCTGCTGAGTCATTTAGCGTCACGACACTGCCACTGCGGACAGAAGCAACTAAAGAGTTAGTTGTCCCTAAATCAATACCTGCAGCTAGTTTATGCTCATGCGGTGCCGAGCTTTGACCCGGTTCTGCTATTTGAAGTAATGCCATTGGAGATCCTTTGTAACTAGTCGAGCAAGTGGTCTTCTACTCGTTCAATTTCTGACTTGAGTTTTGCTATGAATTTGAGTTTACGAACAACATCTGCCGCTTCAGACCATAATTGCTCATTTAATAGCGTTTCAAGTTGCGATATATGCTGCTTATACATTTTGCTGACTTTACGGTCAAAGTCGAATAAGTCATCAGCACCATCAGGGCTCGCAGATATATGCTCTAGCTCTTCTCTCAATTCCATCTGCTCCATCAAGAACATTGGATCTTGCAACGTCTGCTGCTCGCCTTTTAACTCAAGATCATTGAGAGACAATATGTATTCCGCGCGTGAGATAGGCTGTTTAAGCGTTTGATAAGCATCATTGATTTCAGACGCCTTTTGAACAGCTAATAAACGATCTCTTTCAGAGGCGCTGGCATAATTGTCAGGGTGAAATCGTTTTTGTAGTTCACGGAATTGAGAAGAAAGAAGGCTACCATCCAGTGTGAACTGGTTTGGTAGCCCAAATAATTCAAAGTAGTTCATTCAGAGTTCAGTCCTTGGTCTTTGAACAGCGGAGATACTCACTCCGCTTAAATCATTAATTAGACGTTAAAGCTCTCACCACAACCACACTCACCTTTCGCATTTGGGTTGTTGAATTCAAAACCTTCGTTTAGGCCCTGTTTAACGTAATCAAGTTCAGTACCATCAAGATACACCAAACTCTTCTGATCAATAATTACTTTTACACCAGCGTGCTCGAAGACTTCGTCTTCTTCATTGAGTTCATCAACAAACTCAAGTACGTAGGCCATGCCCGAACACCCGGTTGTCTTTACCCCTAGACGAAGACCAACGCCTTTGCCTCGACTATCTAGGAAAGCTCGAACTCGGCTTGCTGCGGAATCTGTTAATGAAATGGCCATACTACACCCTGGTTTTCAATTTAATTTCTTTATCGGCGAGCTTACGCTCGCCACTTAATTATTGGTCGTGCTTCTTTTTGTAGTCAGCAACGGCTGCTTTGATCGCATCTTCAGCCAAAATAGAGCAGTGAACCTTCACTGGAGGAAGCTCTAGCTCTTCAGCGATTTCTGCATTCTTGATTGCGGCAGCTTCATCGATTGACTTACCTTTTACCCACTCTGTAACAAGCGAGCTAGACGCAATCGCACTACCACAACCATACGTTTTAAACTTCGCATCTTCAATAATGCCTTCCGGCGTTACCTTGATCTGAAGCTTCATTACGTCACCACAAGCTGGTGCACCTACCATGCCACTACCAACGTTTGGATCTTCTTTATCGAAAGAACCTACGTTACGTGGGTTTTCATAGTGATCAATTACTTTTTCGCTATATGCCATAATAATTTACCTCGAATCCTCTATATCAATCCTTTGGAATGATGAACAACTGATTAGTGGTGTGCCCACTCAACCGTGCTCAAATCAATCCCTTCTTTGTACATATCCCATAGAGGAGACATGTCGCGCAGTTTAGTGACTGCAGTACGAATCTGTTCAATTGCGTAGTCCACTTCTTCTTCGGTTGTAAAGCGACCGAACGAGAAACGAACCGAGCTGTGTGCTAACTCGTCATCTAAACCTAAAGCACGCAATACATACGATGGTTCAAGACTTGCTGATGTACATGCACTACCCGAAGAAACCGCTAGGTCTTTTAACGACATAAGAAGCGACTCACCCTCAACGAAAGCAAAGCTTACGTTTAAATTGTGGGGTACACGCTGCTCGAGATCACCATTTACGGTAACCGCTTCAAGGTCTTTTACACCGTCTAGCAGACGGTTACGTAGAGCCATTGCATGATCGAAATCTTTCTGCAGGTCTTCTTTAGCAACACGGAATGCTTCGCCCATACCCACAATTTGATGCGTAGGTAGAGTTCCAGAACGGAAACCACGCTCGTGGCCACCACCGTGCATTTGAGCTTCAAGACGAATACGAGGCTTACGACGTACGTAAAGTGCACCGATACCTTTTGGTCCGTATGCCTTGTGCGCAGATAGTGAAATTAGATCCACTTTCATTTCCTGCACATCGATTGGTAGTTTGCCCGCCGACTGAGCCGCATCGACATGGAAGATAATCTTACGTGAGCGACAAAGCTCACCAATAGATGCGATGTCTTGAACAACACCAATTTCATTGTTAACGTGCATAATTGACACTAAAACTGTGTCTTCGCGCATCGCAGCTTCAAGCTTGTTTAAGTCGACAATACCATTTGATTCTGGCTCAAGGTAAGTCACTTCAAAGCCTTCACGCTCAAGTTGACGACAAGGGTCTAGAACCGCTTTGTGCTCGGTTTTGACAGTAATAACGTGCTTGCCTTTCTTTGAGTAGAAATGTGCTGCACCCTTGATTGCTAAGTTGTCTGACTCAGTTGCTCCCGAGGTGAATACGATTTCACGTGGGTCTGCGTTAAGAAGATCGGCAATTTGCTCACGAGCGTTATCAACCGCTTCTTCAGCTTGCCAACCGTAACGATGCGAACGTGATGCTGGGTTACCAAACGTCCCGTCCATCGTCATATACTGAACCATTTTTTCTGCAACTCGCGGATCGACTGGGCAAGTTGCTGAGTAATCAAGATAAATAGGCAGTTTCATTATTTTCTCCAGTGTAATACCTTGCCACTATGAGCGAACGTCAACGCCAATTGAAGATAAGCTCGAGCCACTGTGTGTAAGGCTATGATTTAGTACAAGATCGATATCTTGCTTATCAGAGATCTCTAGGACTTCGTTGTCCTTCATCAATTGACCTAACGTAATGTTGTTAAGGAAGTCTGAGATTCGAGCACTCAGGTCTCTCCATAACGTGTGTGTCAGACAGCGTGTTCCGCCCTGACAATCTCCCTTACCGTTGCATTTAGTCGCATCTACAGACTCATCAACAGCAGAGATCACGGTACCAATTGATATTGTATTTGCTTCAGCTCCAAGGCGATATCCACCACCCGGACCTCTCACACTCGCGACCAAGCCCGCTTTTCTTAATTTAGAAAATAGTTGCTCTAGGTACGAAAGCGAAATCCCTTGTCGCTCTGAAATATCAGCCAAAGGAACGGGGTTCTGCTGTGAATGAAGAGCCACATCGAGCATGGCTGTCACTGCATATCGTCCTTTCGATGTTAATCTCATAATTCATCCTTTCCACACTGTTTATGTGGTAAGGAGTTTTTCATACCTGACTAAAATGGTCAAGTATTTATTTGACTAAAATAGTCAGGTATTATTTTCAACCTAACTATTTAAAATTCTTTGCTTTCTCTATTGCAGTTAAAACACCACGTAAGATGTTCAGCTCTTGAGATTCTGGACGAGCACGGGTAAACAGACGACGTAACTTGTCCATCACCTTCTGCGGTTTGTCTCTCTCAATAAAGTGGGTATCGTACAAGACTTTTTCAAGGTGTGAATAGAATTGTTCTAGCTGTTCATAGCGAGGGTACGCTTCCTGAGGCGATGGCTCATACTGGCTCTGTTCCATCGCTAGGTAAGCCATACGAATCTCATATGATACAGTCTGTACCGCCATCGCAAGATTCAGAGAACTGTACTCAGGATTTGCAGGAATAGTCAGATGGTACTGGCACTTTTGCAGCTCTTCATTTGTCAAGCCGGTACGTTCTCGACCAAACACAACTGCGACACTACCAGACTGTTCTAGTGACAACGCTTCAACCAGCTTTTCTCCGCACTCCCTTGGCTCAACCATAGGCCAATCAAGTGTACGCGAACGAGCACTGGTACCAATAACCAAAGAGCAATCTGCTACCGCTTGTTCAACCGTGTCAACCACCTGGGCATTCATCGCTACATCGCTTGCGCCCGCAGCGAGTGCGGTCGTTTGACCATCTCGCTCACACTGGGGGTCGACAAGTACAAGGTTAGATAATCCCATAACCTTCATTGCTCGAGCCGCAGAGCCTATATTGCCTGCATGAGATGTACCTACCAGTACGATTTTAACGCGGTCTAACATGTTGATGATTTACCCTTTAAAATGGACGCAGAATGTTATCATATTAATAAGAAGCACGTCATACCGATTTAAAACCAACACTCAGAAAGAACAAAAAATAACCACTTCCATTTATAGAAATAACTGATATACTCGTCGCGTTTTTTGTTCTTTAACATCCGTTGGGAAGATATCTATGCATCCTATGCTTAATATTGCTATTCGTGCTGCACGAAAAGCAGGTAACCATATCGCTAAATCACTAGAAAATGCTGACAAAATTGAGTCGACACTAAAAGGTACGAACGACTTCGTAACTAATGTAGACCAAGAAGCAGAAGCAATCATCATCGATACGATCAAAAACTCGTACCCTGATCACTCTATCGTTGCTGAAGAAAACGGTCTTATTGAAGGCAAAGACAAAGATGCACAGTGGATCATTGACCCTCTGGATGGCACGACTAACTTTGTAAAAGGTCTACCACATTTCTCTGTATCTATCGCAGTTCGCCTAAACGGTAAAACTGAAGTAGCTTGTGTTTACGATCCAATCCGTAATGAACTGTTCACTGCACAACGTGGTGCTGGTGCACAGCTAAATAATACTCGCATCCGTGTTAAGCAGCTAAAAGACCTTCAAGGTACTGTTCTTGCGACTGGTTTCCCATTCAAGCAAAAGCAGCACAGCGAGTCTTACCTAAAGATCCTATCTTCTCTATTTGTAGATTGTTCAGACTTCCGTCGTACAGGCTCTGCGGCTCTTGACCTATGTTACGTTGCTGCAAACCGTGTGGATGGCTACTTTGAAATTGGTCTAAAACCATGGGATATCGCTGCAGGTGAGCTGATTGCACGTGAAGCTGGTGCTATCGTTACTGATTTTGCAGGCGGCACTGAATACATGAAGTCTGGCAACGTTGTCGCTGCAAGTGCACGTGGCGTGAAAGGCATCATCAAACACATCCGTGAAAACAGCAACGAAGGTCTTCTTAAGTAATTCGTTTCTCGTTAAAAATATTAAACCTCGCTTCGGCGAGGTTTTTTTATGCGTGTTAAAAATTATTATTCGCTATCCAATAGCTAATCTAGCTGGTCTCAATAGCTAACGCGCTCGGTCGCACATCCATCGATGTTGCTACGGCACTATGTTGGGCTTGATTTTGAAGGCATGCGAAATTGTTCAAGCAAATGCGTAGATAATGTTTACGGACAACAGATTAAACGAGTTTGAAGATTACAGTCTTAGAAAGATATAGATTCGACCGGGCTGGCGTACCACGTAGACGGCTAGTTCTACTTTGAAGAAGCGATAGATACAAAAAAGCCCCGTCTTTCGACGAGGCTTTGATATATGGCAGGGGTGGAGAGATTCGAACTCCCAACACGCGGATTTGGAATCCGCTGCTCTGCCAATTGGAGCTACACCCCTATCTTCGTTTTTATTGAGACGACTCTCTGATAAGTGGCGGAATGGCCGGGCTTGCGCTCAAGCGGGACTCATTCGACCGAAGGTCGAAACCTTCAAATAAGTGGCGGAGTGGACGGGACTCGAACCCGCGACCCCCGGCGTGACAGGCCGGTATTCTAACCAACTGAACTACCACTCCGCAGTGGTCTATTTAAAGTCTTATCTAAAACGTGCTTTAAACAGATAATGTTCA